>NZ_JBEPPU010000014.1:0-55285 GCF_040547465.1 Frigoribacterium sp. PvP054 | reverse complement strand
CGCGGGCTCGGCTCGTCCCGCGCGGGCTCGGCTCGTCCCGCGCGGGCTCGGCTCGTCCCGCGCGGGCTCGGCTCGTCCCGCGCGGGCTCGGCTCGTCCCGCGCGGGCTCGGCTCGACCCCGCGAACTCGCTTCGCTCCCTGCAGGCGAGGTGTGTTCTCCCAGATCCCCCGCAGGACCACAGCGTGGGGCGAGCGAGAGATCGACGATGGGAGCCGCGCCACACTGCTGCGCATGGGCGGCGTCAACCGAACTCGTGCGCACGTGCGCGCCGAAACGCGATCACCGAGGGACCACTCGAGAACCGGCAACGGCGACCAGGGGCCGGGGATGAAGGGCCAGAGGCACGGGGTCCTGAGTGAGCGGCTCGCAGTAGGGGGCCCGGGACGTCCTGGTCCCGCGCCGGAGGTCGGGTCGGTCCCGTCGATGAGAGCGACGTTCGAATTCCCGTCACGCTGCATCCTGGCGTCGGGCGGCGGTCAGGTCGCACGAGTTACAGGGCGTAGTGGTTCCGCGCCGCCGGTCGGTCAGGGATGATCGGCCAGAACAACGCGGCGTGAGCCTCGTCACGTCTCTAGCGGACACTCCCCCGTCGCAGCGACGGACGGATGCCAGGCGCTGCTCGGCGATCGTCTGCCGATACGCCCGGTCCACGAACCCCGGGCGCACGACGAAGGGCGCCGATCCGGAGATCGACGCCCTGTCGAATGGCTCTGTCGCCCTAGTGGGCGAAGTTGCCTCGGTAGTACTCGTAGACCCAGCCGACCAGTGCCACAGCCGTGAGGGCCGCACCGATGTAGATGATCCACATGCCCACAGCGAGGGCCAGGAAGATCAGGCTGCAGCCGGCGGCCAGGATGATGGGCCACCAGGACCACGGGCTGAAGAAACCCATCTCGGGGTCGCCGTCGTCGATGTTGGCGTCCAGACGGTCCTCAGGCAGCTCGCCACCCTGGGTGGCGTGGGAGCGACCCATGTAGAAAGCCAGGAAGGCACCCAACATGCCGGCCAGACCGATGCCGAGCGTGCCGGCCCATTCGACCTTGCCCGTGTCGAGCAGGCTCCAGAGCACGTAGACCGCGCACATCAGGAAGAAGAAGATCGCGAGGATCCAGAACAGCGTCGCGTTGGTCTTCATCGGGGCTACTTCACTTTCTCGCTGGACGCGTCGTAGGTCGGCGCGTCAGGCGCGTCCTTGACGGGGCCGATGCCCACGGGCAGGCCCGCCTCGGGGTGGTTCAGGTCGAACGCAGGCGACTCGGAACGGATGCGCGGGATCGATGTGAAGTTGTGGCGCGGCGGCGGGCAGGACGTGGCCCACTCGAGCGAGCGGGAGTAACCCCACGGGTCGTTGACCTCGACCTTGGGCGCACGACGCGCAGTGATGTACACGTTGTAGAGGAACGGCAGGATCGAGATGCCGAGCAGCATGGCTCCGATGGTCGAGAGCTGGTTCATCCAGGTGAAGTGGTCCTCGGGCTGGTACGTGGCGTACCGACGGGGCATGCCCATGACGCCGAGCCAGTGTTGGACGAGGAACGTCGTGTGGAATCCGACGAAGAGCATCCAGAAGTGGATCTTGCCGAGCCGCTCGTTGAGCATCTTGCCCGTCCACTTCGGCCACCAGAAGTAGAAGCCGGAGAACATGGCGAACACGACGGTGCCGAACACGACGTAGTGGAAGTGGGCCACGACGAAGTAGGTGTCGGACACGTGGAAGTCGAGCGGAGGCGAGGCGAGGATGACGCCCGTCAGACCACCGAAGGTGAAGGTGATGAGGAAGCCGATCGCCCAGAGCATGGGGGTCTCGAAGGTGACCGACCCGCGCCACATCGTGCCGATCCAGTTGAAGATCTTCACGCCGGTGGGGACGGCGATGAGCATCGTCATCAGCGAGAAGAAGGGCAGCAGCACCGAACCGGTGACGTACATGTGGTGTGCCCAGACGGTCACCGACAGGGCCGCGATCGAGATGGTCGCGTAGACGAGCGTCTTGTACCCGAAGATCGGCTTGCGGCTGAACACCGGGAACACCTCGGACACGATGCCGAAGAACGGCAGGGCGATGATGTAGACCTCGGGGTGGCCGAAGAACCAGAACAGGTGCTGCCAGAGGATCGCGCCGCCGTTGGCCGGGTTGAACACCTGGGCGTCGAACACGCGGTCGAAGCCGAGGCCGAAGAGGGCGGCGGCGAGGACCGGGAACGCCATGATGACGAGGATCGACGTGATCAGGGTGTTCCAGGTGAAGATCGGCATGCGCCACATGGTCATGCCGGGGGCGCGCATCGACACGATGGTGGTGATGAAGTTCACCGAGCCCAGGATGGTGCTGAACCCGGTCAAGCCGAGTCCGAACACCCAGAGGTTGCCGCCGAGTCCCGGCGAGAAGGTCGTGTCGCTCAACGGCGCGTAGGCGAACCAACCGAAGGACGCCGCACCCTGCGGGGTGAGGAAGCCGGCCACGGCGATGATCGAGCCGAACGAGTAGAGCCAGAAGGCGAAGCCGTTGAGCCGCGGGAAGGCGACGTCGGGTGCACCGATCTGCAAGGGCATGAGCACGTTCGCGAAGCCCGAGAAGAGGGGCGTGGCGAACATGAGCAACATGATCGTGCCGTGCATGGTGAAGAGCTGGTTGTACTGCTCTTTCGTGGCGACGATCTCGAGGCCCGGCGCGAAGAGCTGGGCGCGGATGATCAGCGCCATGACCCCGCCGAGGCAGAAGAAGAGGAACGACGTGATCAGGTACATGTACCCGATCGTCTTGTGGTCCGTCGACGTGATCCAGTTGACGACGACGTTGCCCTTGCGGCCGACCTTCGAGGCGCCGAAGTTCTGACCGGAGGACGTCCCGCCGGTGGTGGGACGGGTGGCGGTGGCTGAGCTCATCGAACCTGTGCCTTACTTCTCGGAGTCTTCGGTGCCGGCGGCGTTGGCGGGGGCCTCGGTGCCGGGCTGGTTGGTGTTGGTGTTGTACTGGTCGCCCAGGAGGCCGGTGTTGCCTTCGGCGTCGAGGGTCTGCAGGTACTGGTCGTATTCGGACTGCGACACGACCTTGACGTTGAACAGCATCAGCGAGTGGTACTCACCGCACAGTTCGGCGCATTTGCCGCTGAAGGTGCCCTCTTTCTCGGGCGTGAAGTACATCGAGTTCGTCTTGCCGGGGATCGTGTCCTTCTTATAGAGGAAGTCGATGATCCAGAAGGAGTGGGCGACGTCGCGCGACTTGAGGTCGATCTGGACCGTCTTGCCCACGGGAAGGTACAGCTCGGGGAGCTGGCTCTCGTCGATGGTGCCGTCACCCAGCTCTTGGGCCTGGATGCCCTGGTAATAGACGCTCTCGTCTTCGTTCTGCTGGTCGATGTAGTTGAAGTCCCAGGCCCAGCGCTTGGCGTAGACGTCGATCTTGACGTCGGGGCTGGCCGTCGGTTCTTCGATCGCCGCCTGGTCGCGGGCCGTGAAGGCGAAGAAGCCGAGGACGAGGATGAGCGGCACGACCGTGTAGAAGATCTCGATCGGCATGTTGTAGCGCAGCTGGACGGGCAGGCCGGTCTGGCCCTTGCGACGGCGGTAGGCCACGCACACCCAGATGATCAGGCCCCACACGATGACGCCGACGATCAGCAGCACGATCCACGAGGTGACCCAGAGGCCGATGACGCGGTCGACGTGGTTGGTCGTGCCCGCGGTGGTGGGCAGCCAGCCCTGGAGCTGGTCGGTGGTACACCCCGCAAGCACGAGAGCCAGGACGACTGCCATGGGGGCGGCAGCCCAACGAAGACGGCGGTTAGAGCGCACTGTGACCTCTCGGATGACACGACAGTGGGGGTGTTCCCAGTGTTGACGGGGACTTGCCTAGCTTACTCGCAGGATCGGGCGCCCAACGCACGGCGCGCGCCCAAAGCGTCTCGACGTCGAGCGAGAACCGGCTGCAGACGACGGAGGGGGCCATCCGTCCGGATGACCCCCTCGACGTGCCGGGCGAGCCGGCGCGTGCGATCAGTGGAAGCTGTCGCCGCAGGCGCAGCTGCCCTGGGCGTTCGGGTTGTCGATGGTGAACCCCTGCTTCTGGATGGTGTCCTCGAAGTCGATGGCGGCGCCGTCGAGGTAGGGGACGCTCATCTTGTCGACGATGACCTCGACGCCGTCGAAGTCGACGGTGGCGTCACCGTCGAGCATGCGCTCGTCGAAGTAGAGCTGGTAGATGAGCCCCGAGCAGCCACCGGGCTGGACGGCGACGCGCAGGCGCAGGTCGTCACGGCCTTCTTGCGTGAGCAGGCTCTTCACCTTGTCCGCGGCGGTGGACGTGATGGTCACGCCGTGCGCCTTCGCGTCGACGGGAGCGGTTGCGATGTCGGTCATGGTGCCTCCTTCGGGCCGGGTCGAGTGCGGGGCACTCGTCGTCGACCAGTGTAAGCAGCGGCGGGCCGGTTTTGTTCCGGACCCGCGCCTCCTCCGGTTCGTCCTCGACGACGAGGAGGCGCGGGTCGCGCCGGTCAGCCCCTCGCGTCCAGGCGCGCCAGCAGGATCGCCTCGCTCAGGATCGCCCGGTGCAGCACGCCCAGGTGCTGCGACTCGTTGGGGCTGTGGGCGCGGGTGTCGGGGTCTTCCACGCCGGTCACGAGGATCTGCGCCTCGGGGAAGGTGCGGACCAGGTCGGCGATGAACGGGATCGAACCGCCGATGCCGGTCTGCACCGGGGCCTCGCCCCAGCCCTCGGTCATGGCGACGGTCGCGTCGGCGATCGCCGAGCCCGACGTGTCGACCAGGAAGGGGTCGCCCTTGTCCACGTCGTCGATCCGGACGTGCGCACCGAACGGCGCGTTCGCCCGGATGTGCTCCTCAAGCGCGAGGTAGGCGTCGTCCGCGGTCTGTCCGGGAGCGATCCGGGCGCTGATGCGGACCGAGACCTCGGGGCTCAGCGTGTTGGACGCGTTCGCGACCGAGGGGGCGTCGATCCCCGTCACCGTGATCGACGGCTGCGACCAGACGCGGCTGAGGATCGGGCCCCGCCCGATCGGCGTGACCCCCTCGAGCAGCCCGCTGTCGTCGCGGAGTTGCTGCTCGCTCTGTTCCGGGTGGTCGGCGTCGCGGCTCGTGAGGCCGGCGACCGCCACGCTGCCCGCGTCGTCGTGCAGGGTCGCGAGCAGCCTCACCATGGCCATCATGGCGTCCGGGACGGCGCCGCCCAGCATCCCGGAGTGGGACGCGTGAGCGAGGGTGCGGACGGTCAGACGGAAGGTCACGTTGCCGCGAAGGCCCACGGTGATGGCGGGCACCGTCGTGCTCCAGTTGTCGGAGTCGGCCACGACGATGACGTCCGCGCGCAGGTCGTCCTGGTGCTGCACGAGGAACTCGGCGAACGACCTCGAGCCGAACTCCTCCTCGCCCTCGACGAAGAGCGAGACGCCGACGCGGAGGTCGTCACCCAGGACGTCGTGCACCGCTCGCAGGGCGGCCACGTGGGTCATCACGCCGGCCTTGTCGTCGGAGGCACCCCGCCCGTACAGCCGGTCGCCCTTGACCGTGGGCTCGAACGGAGGGGTGTCCCAGTCGGCGTCGTCGCCCTGGGGCTGGACGTCGTGGTGCGCGTAGAGCAGGATCGTCGGTCGACCGTCGCGGGCCGCGCGTCGGGCGAGGACGGCAGGCTGCCCGAGGGCGTCACCGTCGCCGATCGGTGCCCTGCTGACGGACACCTGGTCGAAGAGGCCCGTCCCCTCGACGAGTGCGGCCACGGCGTCCGCGCTGCGCCGGACGTGCTCGGGGTCGAAGGCGTCCCACGACACCGAGGGGATGCGCACGAGGGCGCCGAGGTCGGCGATCGTCGCCGGCAGACCCGCGTGCACGGCCTCCGCGAGTTCGCTGACAGTACGGGGATCGGTCGGTCGGACGGGATGCTGCGAGTCGCTCATGCAGCTAATCTTAGGAACTCGGACAACCCTGAGGACCTCCCGTGGCCAAGCCAGACAGCAAGACGACCCAGACGACCACCGTCGCCGAACCCGAGTCGACCGCGGTCGGCAAGGGTCGACCGACCCCCACGCGACGCGAACGGGAAGCCGCCAACCAGCGCCCCCTCGTCGCCTCGGGCAAAGAAGCCCAGAAGGCCCAGCGCGCCCGCCTCGCCGAGCAGCGCGACCGTGCCCGCATCGGGCTCGCCAACGGCGAGGAGAAGTTCCTGCCCGACCGCGACAAGGGGCCTCAGCGACGGTTCATCCGCGACCACGTCGACGCCCGGTTCAGCGTGGGCGAGGCCATGATCCCCATCATGGTCGTCGTCATCGCCCTGACCCTCGTCCAGTCGGCCGCGATCCAGTCCGTCACCCTGCTCGTTCTCTGGGGCTTCTTCGCCCTCGCCGTGGTCGACTGCCTGATCGTCGGTCGCAGCGTGAACCGCAAGCTCGCGGCGAAGTACGGCGCCGAGAACGTCCGCAAGGGCAACCGTTGGTACGCCGCCATGCGCGCGATGCAGCTCAAGCCCATGCGCCTGCCGAAGCCGCAGGTCAAGCGGGGCGAGTACCCGACCGCCTGAGCGACGGCGCTCCCCCACCGCCGGACGGCGTCACCCTCTGAGGGTGACGCCGTCCGTGCGTGGTGGGGCCGGAGCGACCGACCCGTCGGGTCGGACCCCGTCCGTCCGATCAGGCCCCGGCGCGACGGCGCCGCAGGGCCAGCAGGCCTCGGTTGACCTGCCGGGCCCAGAGCGGTCCTCGGTAGAGGAACGCGGTGTAGCCCTGCACCAGCGTCGCTCCGGCCCGGAGCCGTTCGTCGACGTCGACCGCGCTGGAGACGCCGCCCACCGAGATGACGCAGGTCTCGGCGGGGACGGACTCGCGCACGAGCTTCAGCACCTCGAGCGACCGGGCGGCCAACGGGGCGCCCGACAGGCCGCCCGCCCCCGCGGCCTCGACCACGGCGGCGTCGGTGTCGAGGCCGTCCCTCGAGAGGGTCGTGTTCGTCGCGATGACGCCGGCCAGGCCCAGGTCCGTCACCAGGGCGCCGATGCGACGGACTCCGTCGTCGTCGAGGTCGGGCGCGATCTTGACCAGGACGGGCGTCCGACCCGCGGCGTCGCGGACGGCCTCGAGCAGCGGGGCGAGCTTGTCGAGCTCTTGCAGCCCCCGCAGCCCCGGGGTGTTCGGCGAACTCACGTTGACCGCCAGGTAGTCCGCCAAGGGTGCCAGGAGGCGCGTGCTGGCCAGGTAGTCGTCGATCGCGTCGTCGACGGCCACGACGCGGCTCTTGCCGATGTTGACGCCGATGACCGGTCGGGACGACGCCGAGCGCGCCCTGCTGAGCTCGAGTGCCGCCGCGTGGGAGCCCGCGTTGTTGAAACCCATCCGGTTGACGACGGCGAGGTCGGGGACGAGACGGAAGAGGCGCGGGCGCTCGTTGCCGGGCTGGGCCCTGGCCGTGATGGTGCCCACCTCGACGTGGCCGAAGCCCAGCGCCCCGAGACCGGCGACGCCCTTGGCGTCCTTGTCGAACCCGGCGGCGACGCCGAACGGCGAGGCGAAGTGCAGCCCCAGGGCGTCCACCGCGAGCGACGGGGCCGGCGCCGTGAACCGCCCGACGAGCCCTGCCAGCCCCAGCTTCGGGATGGCCCTGATCACCCGGAACGCCAGGTGGTGGGCGTCTTCGGGGTCCATCTTCGCGAAGACGGCGTCGAACAGGACGCGGTACGGGGTGGTCACTCGTCGACCGACCGGGTCGGACGCGGACGCGAGGCGTGCTCTTCGCGCAGCTGACCGATCGAGGCCTCGAAGTCCTCGAGCGAGTCGAACGCCTGGTAGACGCTGGCGAAACGCAGGTAGGCGACCTCGTCGAGGTCACGCAACGGGGGGAGGATGGCCAGGCCGATGTCGTTGGCCTCGATCTGCGAGGCCCCGCTCGCGCGGACGGCCTCCTCGACCTTCTGGGCCAGGACGGCGAGGTCGCCGTCGGTGACCGGTCGCCCCTGGCACGCCTTGCGCACCCCCGAGATGATCTTGTCGCGGCTGAACGGCTCGAGGACGCCGTTGCGCTTCACCACGTTGAGACTCGCGGTCTCGGTGGTGCTGAACCGACGGCCGCAGTTCGGGCACTGCCGACGGCGTCGGATCGACGTGCCGTCGTCACTGGTGCGGGAGTCGACGACGCGGGAGTCGGGGTGACGGCAGAAGGGGCAGAACATGGTCCGGCCAGATTATCGGACCCACGGCCCGCCGACGGACGCGCGAGGAGCGGGTCGCTCGGCGGCCCCGATCACGGACGCGCGAGCCGGGCGGCGACGGCCTCGCCGTGGGCGGGCAGCAGCTCGGCGTTCGACAGGGCGACGAGACGGTCGGCCACGACCCCCAGGGCGTCGGCGTCGTACCGCACGACCTGTTGGGGCCGGAGGAACGTGAACGCCCCGAGCCCCGACGAGAACCGTGACTGTCCGCTCGTCGGCAACACGTGGTTGGAGCCCGCGAGGTAGTCGCCCAGGCTGACGGGGGTGTCGGGCCCGACGAAGATCGCCCCGGCGTCGGTGATGTCGGCCAGGACGGCATCGTCGTCGCGGGTCTGGATCTCGAGGTGCTCGGGCCCGTAGGCGTTGCTGAAGGCGGCCGCCTGCCGGAGGTCGTCGACCAGGACGACGGCGGACTGGCGCCCCGAGAGCGCCGTCCGGACCCGCGCCGCACTGAGGGTCCGGGGCACGAGGCGGATGAGCTCCGCCACGACGGCTTCGCCGAACGCCGCGGAGTCGGTCACGAGCACGGCCGAGGCCTCTTCGTCGTGTTCGGCCTGGCTGATCAGGTCGACGGCCACCAACGTGGCGTCGGCCGAGTCGTCGGCGATGACCAGGATCTCGGTCGCGCCGGCGACCGAGTCGATGCCCACGCGACCGCGGACGAGCTGCTTCGCGGCCGCGACGAAGTTGTTGCCCGGACCGGTGATGACCTGCACCGGTTCGAGTTCGAGCTCGGGCACGCCGTAGGCCAGGGCACCGATCGCGCCCGCGCCTCCGATCGCGTAGACCTCGTCGATGCCGAGCAGCCCTGCGGCACCGAGGATGACGGGGTGGACTCCCCCGGCGTGCTCACGCTGCGCCGGTGAGACGAGCGCGATGGACGAGACGCCTGCCACCTGGGCCGGGACGACGTTCATCACGACGCTGGACGGGTAGACGGCCTTGCCCCCCGGGACGTAGACCCCGGCCCGGGTGACGGGCTGCCAGCGTTGCTCGATGACCGCGCCGGGCGCGGGGCGGGTCGTGGTCGGCGCGGGCACCTGGGCCCGGCTGGCCTGCGTGACGCGCGCGATCGACTCGACCAGCGCCTCCTTGACCAGGGGGTCGAGGGCGACGACGGCGTCGTCGACGGTCTGCCGGGCCACCCGTAGCACCTCGGGACGGACGCCGTCGAAGCGAGCCGCCTGATCGCGCAACGCGGCGGCACCTCGCTCGCGCACGTCGTCGACGAGGCGCCGGGCGGCGTCCGTCGCGGCACCGACGTCGGCGTGCGATCGCGGGACGAGGTCGAGCAGTTGGGCGTGCGTCGGCGTGATACCGCGCAGATCTGTGGTCTGGATCATGGCCCGCCCAGCCTAGTCAGTAGGGTCGGGAGCATGACGGACGACGACCTGGCTGCCACCACCTCCCGCGACCCGCTCGAGGTCTTCAAGGAGGCGTTCCGACGGCACGCCGCCGGTGTCGCGGTCGTGACCGCCCGCGACGCCTCGGGCACGCCGGTCGGCTTCACGGCCACGTCGCTCGCGTCGTTGGCCGCCGTCCCGCCCCTCGCGACCTTCAACATGGCCCGCACGGCGAGCTCGTGGCCCGCCGTCGCCGAGACGGACGACGTCATCGTCCACCTGCTCGGCCTGCGCAACCGAGACCTCGCCCGGCGCATGGCGGGGCCCGCAGCCCTCCGGTTCGACGGCGACCACTGGACGGACGGGCCGAACGGCGTCCCGCTGCTCGACGGCGTCACCGCCTGGATGACGGGCACCGTCGTCGAGCGCGTGCCCGTGCACGGCAGCGCGGTCGTCGTGGTCCGCGTCGGCACGGGTAGCGTCGGCGAGGACGACGACGCCCTGCTCTACCACGACCGGCACTACCTGCGCCCCGTCCACCTCGACGACTGAGGATCGGCCACGGCCCGGACGGCCCGGTGCCTCAGACGAGGCAGCCGGGGCCCAGCAGGCTCTTCAGCTCGCCGAAGAGGTCGGCCGTCACGTCGACGGGCATGGGGATCTCGAACACCCGGGCGGCCTCGCCCTTCACCAGACGCAGGCGCACCTCGGTCGCCCCGGCATGACGACCGAGGACCGCGGCCAGTTCGGTGACCGTGTCGTGCGTCGCCCGGTGCTCGGGCATCTGCAGCAGCAGCGGCCCGTGGGTGACGCCGACGCCCAGGTCGGGCATGAACATGCTCGCGGCGTGCATGTTCATGCCGTCGTCGCGCACGCTGACCCGGCCCTTGAGCACGATGATCGAGTCACCCACGAGCGACGGCCCGAACTCTTGGTAGGTCTTGCCCAGGAACATGGCCGAGATCTCGCCCCCGAAGTCCTCGACGGTGATGATGCCGTAGGGGTTGCCGGAGTTCCGGGCGACGCGGTGTTGCACGCTGGTGATGAGGCCGGCGATGGTGACCGTCTCGCCGTCGATGGTCGCCGGATCGCTCGCCAGGATGTCGGTGACCGTCGTCTGGGCGTGCTTGGCCAACGGCAACTCGAGCCCCGCGAGCGGGTGGTCGGAGACGTAGAGGCCCAGCATGTCGCGCTCGAAGGCCAGCTTGTCGCGCTTGGACCACTCGGGACGCTCGGGCACGTGCTGGACGTCCTGGGGTTCGTCCCACAGGGAGTCGAAGTCGAAGCCGACCTGGCCGTTGGCCTCGGCCCGTTTCTCACCCACCGCCGCCTCGACGGCGGACTCGTGGATCTCGACCAGCGCCCGTCGGGTGGAGCCGAGCGAGTCGAACGCGCCGGCCTTCACCAGCGACTCGACGGTGCGCTTGTTCGCGACCGGCAGCGGGACCTTGCGCAGGAAGTCGTGGAACGAGGTGAACGCGCCCTCTTTCTGACGGGCGGCGATCACGTGGTCGACCACGTTGAAGCCGACGTTGCGCACGGCACCCATGCCGAAGCGGATGTCGTCGCCGACGGCGGCGAAGAAGCCGATCGACTCGTTGACGTCGGGCGGCAGCACCTTGATGCCCATCCGGCGGCACTCGTTGAGGTAGAGACCGAGCTTGTCGCGGGAGTCGCCCGTGCTGGTGAGCAGCGCCGCCATGTACTCGGCCGGGTAGTGGGCCTTGAGGTAGGCCGTCCAGTACGAGACCACGCCGTAGGCGGCCGAGTGCGCCTTGTTGAAGGCGTAGTCGGAGAACGGCAGCAGGATGTCCCAGAGCATCTTGACGGCGTCGGGAGAGAAGCCGTTGTCGAACATGCCCTGCTCGAAGCCGGCGTACTGCTTGTCGAGCTCGGACTTCTTCTTCTTGCCCATGGCACGCCGCAGGATGTCGGCCTGTCCGAGCGAGAAGCCGGCGACCTTCTGCGCGATCGCCATGACCTGCTCTTGGTAGATGATCAGGCCGTAGCTGGTCGAGAGGATCTCTTTCAGCGGCTCTTCGAGCTCGGGGTGGATCGGGGTGATCTCTTGCGCACCGTTCTTGCGCAGTGCGTAGTTGGTGTGGGAGTTGGCCCCCATCGGACCCGGTCGGTACAACGCGATGACGGCCGAGATGTCTTCGAAGTTGTCGGGCTTCATCAGTCGGAGGAGGCCGCGCATCGGGCCACCGTCGAGCTGGAACACCCCGAGGGTGTCACCGCGACCCAGCAGTTCGTAGGCCCCCCGGTCGTCGAGCTCGAGGTCTTCGAGCACGAGGTCGAAACCGCGGTTCGTCCGGATGTTGTCGAGTGCGTCGTTGATGATCGTGAGGTTGCGCAGCCCCAGGAAGTCCATCTTGATCAGTCCGAGCGACTCGCAGGCCGGGTAGTCGAACTGCGTGACGATCTGGCCGTCCTGCTCGCGTTTCATGATGGGGATGATGTCGATCAGCGGATCGCTCGACATGATGACGCCGGCAGCGTGCACGCCCCATTGACGCTTCAGACCCTCGAGTCCGAGGGCGGTGTCGAAGACCGTCTTGGCCTCGGGGTCGGACTCGACCACGGTGCGGATGTCGCCGGCCTCTTTGTACCGGTCGTGCTGTTTGTCGAAGATGCCCGTGAGCGGGATGTCCTTGCCCATGACGGCCGGCGGCATGGCCTTCGTCAGCTTCTCGCCCATGCCGAACGGGAACCCCAGCACCCGTGAACTGTCCTTCAGGGCCTGCTTGGCCTTGATGGTGCCGTAGGTGACGATCTGCGCGACGCGCTCGTCGCCGTACTTCTCGGTGACGTACTGGATCACCTCACCGCGGCGACGGTCGTCGAAGTCGACGTCGAAGTCGGGCATCGAGACGCGGTCGGGGTTGAGGAACCGCTCGAAGATCAGGCCGTGGCGGAGCGGGTCGAGGTCGGTGATGCGCATCGCGTACGCGGCCATCGACCCGGCGCCCGAGCCACGCCCCGGACCGACCCGGATGCCGTTCTCCTTCGACCAGTTGATGAAGTCGGCGACCACGAGGAAGTACCCGGGGAACCCCATGCCCGTGATGACGCCGATCTCGTACTCGGCCTGCTTGCGGACGTCGTCGGGGATGCCGTCCGGGTAGCGGAAGACGAGCCCCTTCTCGACCTCTTTGATGAACCAGGTCTCTTCGGTCTCGCCCTCCGGCACCGGGTAGCGAGGCATGTAGTTGGCCGAGGTGTTGAACTGCACGTCGCACCGTTCGGCGATGAGCAGGGTGTTGTCGCAGGCCTCGGGGTGGTCACGGAACAGGTGACGCATCTGCTGTGCGGACTTGAGGTAGAACTCGTCGGCGTCGAACTTGAAGCGGTTCGGGTCGTTCAGCGTCGACCCCGACTGCACGCAGAGCAGTGCCGCGTGGCTGGTGGCGTCGTGCTCGTGGGTGTAGTGCAGGTCGTTGGTCGCCACGAGCGGCAGGTCGAGGTCTTTCGCGAGACGCAGGAGGTCGCCCATGATCTGGCGTTCGATGCCCAGCCCGTGGTCCATGATCTCGGCGAAGTAGTTCTCGCGTCCGAAGATGTCTCGGAAGTCGGACGCGGCCTTGACCGCCTCGTCGTACTGACCGAGCCGCAGCCGCGTCTGGACCTCGCCGCTCGGGCACCCGGTCGTCGCGATGAGCCCGTCCGAGTACTGCGAGAGGAGCTCGCGGTCCATGCGCGGCTTGAAGTAGTACCCCTCGAGCGAGGCCCGTGACGACAGCCGGAACAGGTTGTGCATGCCGGCGGTGTTCTCGGACAACAGGGTCATGTGCGTGTAGGCACCCGAACCCGACACGTCGTCTCGTCCGCCGTCACCCCAGCGCACGCGCGTCTTGTCACCGCGGTGGGTGCCCGGGGTGACGTAGGCCTCGGTGCCGATGATCGGCTTGACGCCCGCGTCGGTCGCGGTCTTCCAGAAGTCGTAGGCGCCGAACACGTTGCCGTGGTCGGTCACCGCCACCGCGGGCATGCCCTGCGCCGCCGCCTCGGTGACCAACGGTTTGACCCGGGCCGCACCGTCGAGCATCGAGTACTCGCTGTGCACGTGCAGATGGACGAACGAGTCTTTGCTCGAGGCCACGGGGCTCCTCGTCTGGTGGTGGATCCGACAGCTGGGGGAACAGCCTAACTCCGACGGAGGACATCGAGGGCGTGCTGCAGGTCGGCCGGGTACGTCGACCGGTAGACGACGGGTTCACCCGTGCCGGGGTGCCGGAAACCGAGCTGGACGGCGTGCAGCCACTGGCGCGTCAGCCCGAGGGTGGACGACAGGGTCGGGTCGGCCCCGTAGGTCGTGTCGCCGACGCAGGGGTGCCGCTGCGCCGCCATGTGGACCCGGATCTGGTGCGTGCGGCCGGTCTCGAGGTGGATCTCGAGCAGCGACGCCGCGGGGAACGCCTCGACCGTCTCGTAGTGCGTGACCGAGGGTTTGCCGTCGACGACGACGGCGAACTTCCAGTCGGAGGAGGGATGACGTCCGATGGGGGCGTCGACGGTGCCGGTGAGGGGGTCGGGATGCCCCTGGACGACGGCGTTGTAGATCTTCTCGACGGTCCGCTCGCGGAAGGCCTGCTTCAGCGAGGTGTACGCCCGCTCGGTCTTGGCGACGACCATCAGACCGCTCGTGCCCACGTCGAGGCGGTGCACGATGCCCGCACGTTCGGAGGCGCCGGACGTCGACACGGTGAAGCCGGCCGCGGCCAGGCCGCCGAGCACGGTCGGCCCCGTCCACCCCACCGACGGATGGGCCGCCACGCCCACCGGTTTGTCGACGACCACGATCTCGTCGTCGTCGTGCACGACGGCCATGCCGGGGACCTCGACCGCGACGACGGCGGGTGCCTCACGAGGCGACCACGTGACGTCGAGCCAGGCGCCGGCCTCGAGCCGGTCGGACTTGCCGACGGTACGACCGTCGACGGTCACGCCCCCGGCGGCCGCGACCTCGGCGGCGAAGGTGCGGCTGAAGCCGAGCAGCTTGGCCAGGGCGGCGTCGACGCGTTCGCCGGCGAGCCCGTCGGGGACCGGCAGCGCCCGGGTCTCGCTCACGAGGCGCTCCGGCGGTCGGCAGGAGGCGCGGTGTCGGTCGCCCGCGTGCCGTCGCCGGTCGGCGCGGCGTCGGCAGGAGGTGCCGCGTCGCCCCGGGGCGGCTCGGCTCTGTACGGCTCGTCGGCCACCGCGGCCCGGGACTTCTTAGCGCTCGGGGCCCGCGTGCCGTCGAGCCCGATGCCGAGGAGGGTCAGCAACAGCAGCAGCCCCATGCTCGAGACGATGAAGACGTCGGCCACGTTGAAGATGGCGGGCAGCAGCGACGGGAAGTAGATGAAGTCGACGACGTGCCCCTGGCCGAACGAGGGCTCTCGCAGCAGCCGGTCGGTCAGGTTGCCCAGGGTGCCGCCGAGCAGCATGCCGAGCATGACGGCCCAGGCCAGCGACCGGATGCGTCGGGCCACGACGACGATCGCGACGGCGACCGCGGCGGCGGCGAGGGAGAAGATCCAGGTGGAACCGCTCGCGAACGAGAAAGCGGCGCCCGGGTTCTTGACGAAGTGCAGTTGGAAGAACTCGCCGATCACGTCGACGGAACCGCCTTCGACGAGCGTGCGGGTGACGAGCAGTTTGGTGCCCTGGTCGAGGCCGTAGGCCACGACCGCGACGAAGGCCAGCGTCGCGAGAACGCGGACGCTGGCCTTCGAGGTGGGCTCGTCGTTCGACAAGACCTAGTTCGAGCCGAAGCCCTGGGCGCTGGCCGGCGTGGGCCGGGCGGCCTCGCCCGTGCCGTCGCCGTCGAGCTCGTGCAGCTGGCCTTCGATGTAGCTCTTGAGCTTGGCGCGGTAGTCGCGCTCGAACGACCGCAGGTCGTCGATGCGACGCTCGACGCTCGAGCGCTCGGTGTTGAGGCGGTCGAGGATCTCGCGCTGCTGCGTCTCGGCGGCACCCACGATGTCGCGCGACTTGGTCTCGGCCTCGGCGACGACCTCGCGCTGCCTGGCCTCACCCTCGGAGACGAGGCGGGCGGCGGTCGCGTGCCCCTCGGCGATGAGGGCGTCACGCTTCTCGATGCCCTCACGAACGTGCTCTTCGTGCAGGCGACGGGCGAGCTGCAGGAGGCTGTTGGTGCTGCTGGTCTCGTCGTCCTCGGAGACCGCCGGTGCGGCGTACGCCGGAGCCGACGCGACGGCGGCGGGAGCTGCCACGGGCTCGGGCTCGACGGCCTCGGGCTCGGCCGCCTGCGGGGCGGAAGCCGGCGCGGGCGCCGAGGCCGGCGCCGGAACGCTGGCGACCGGGGCCGACGCGGGGGCGGCCTGGGCGGCCTGGGCGGCGGGAGCCGATTCGCCCGACGAGAGGCGCTGGCGCAGCTCGTCGTTCTCCTGGTTCAGACGTCGCAGCTCGGCGACGACCTCGTCGAGGAAGTCGTCGACCTCGTCTTGGTCGTACCCCTCACGGAACTTCGTCGGCTGGAACCGCTTGTTGACTACGTCTTCCGGCGTCAAAGCCATTGCCGTCACCTCGTGAATCTGTTGGATCGTGTGATCGTGGTCTGGGTCGTTCTTCTACACCGTAGAGGAGCGAGGCCCGGTCGGGCCGGGGTCGTGCCGTACGGGCGCTGGAGTGAGCCTACCCTGTCGGTCGCCTGCATCGTCGTCAGCCGAACGCCCGCAGGTTGCCGGCGACGCTCATGAGGATGATGACGGCCAGCATGACGATGCTCCAGCCGAAGTCGAGTGCGACCGACCCGAGTCGGACCGGGGGCAGGATCTTGCGCACCCGACGGATGGGCGGATCGGTCACGGTGTACGCCGCCTCGGCGAGCAGCAGCACCGGCCCCTTGGGCCGCCAGCCGCGACTGAAGGACTGGGCGAGGTCGAGGACGAAGCGCGCCCACATCAGCAGGAAGAAGATCAGGAGCAGGTAGTACGCGATCGTGGCGATCAGGGAGACGATCATCGGGGGGTCATCAGCTCACACGAGTCGGCGCGAGCGGGCTCGCGGTCGGGCAGGTCGTCACGTCGTCGCTGGAGGGTCACGACGGCGGACGCGTCACGACTGGGCGAAGAACGACGCTTCGATGTCGGACTCTACCTCAGCCTGCTCGCCGCTCACCGCGATGTGGGCCGGTGAGAGCAGGAACACCTTGTTGGTGACGCGCTCGATCTTGCCGTACAGACCCTGGGAGAGCCCGCTGGCGAAGTCCACCAGGCGACGGGCGTCGGCCTCGGTCATCTGCGACAGGTTGATGATGACCGGGATGCCGTCGCGGAAGCTCTCGGCGATGGCCTGGGCGTCCTTGTACTCGCGGGGGTGGACGGTCAGGATCTCGTTCATGTCGTGGGGCACCGTGTTCTTCGGGGGCGAGGAGCGACGCAGGGGCGTCACGGGGGCGCGCGTGGGCGCGGGAGCGGCCACGGGGGCCGAGTGGACCGGGGCGACGGGCGCCGGAGCCTGCGTGGCCGCCTGCGGTCGCGACGACTGCTGGGGCTGCGCCCGCTCGTGGGGCTGTTCGTCGTACTCGAGCTCTTCGTCGGCGAGGCCCAGGTAGACCATCGTCTTGCGCAGCGGGTTGGCCATGGTGTTCCTCCGAGTCAGTGGATCGTCAGGTCGACATTAACGAGCTTCGGGGCGAGAACCCGTGATTGCCGTGCCGATCCGTAGGTGTGTCGCGCCCTCGGCGACGGCTGCGGCGAAGTCCTGCGACATGCCGGCCGAGACGGCCGTGGCCGCGGGCTCGAGGGACCGCACCCGCTCGGAGACCGCACGGAGGCGCGCGAAGGCGGGGCGCGCCTCCTCGTCCAGGGGGGCGACCGCCATCACGCCGCGCAGCCGCAGACCCGGGGTGGCGAGCACGCGTTCGGCGAGCCGCTCGACGTCGCGCTCAGCGACTCCCCCGCGGCCGGGGTCGTCGGTCAGGTTGACCTGGACGAAGCCGTCGACCGTCGACCCGGAGTCGTCGGAGAGGGCGTCCACGACCGAGTCGCGGTCGAGGGAGTGCACGGCACTCGCGTACCGCCGGGCCTGTCTGGCCTTCTTCGACTGCAGCTGACCCACGAAGTGCCAGCGCAACCCGTCGAGGTCGGCGACCTCGGCCGCCTTGGACTGCGCCTCTTGATGTCGGTTCTCGCCGACGTCGCGCACCCCCAGGTCGTAGAGCGCCCGGACGAGCGCGACCGGGTGGAACTTCGTCACGACGATCGTCGTGAGTTCGCCCGGGGACCGCCCGGCCGCGCGGCAGGCGTCGTCGACGGAGGCGGCGACCCGGGCGAGTCGCTCGCCCAGGTCGCCGCCCACAGCCGTCGGATCGGTCACCCGTCGTTACTTGAGGAAGTCCGGGACGTCGAGGTCGTCGTCACCGTCGTCGAAGGCGGGGTCGACGGCCTGGGTCGCCGGTTCGTCGGGACGCTTCCAGGCGGCGGGCTCGTGCGTGGCACCGCTGTCGGCGATGGCCGAGACGCCCGACACCGACGTCGCCGTCGGCCCCTCGGAGTCGACGAAGCTCGAGCGACGGTCCTTCACCTTGGTCGAGGGCTCGCCGCCGTCGAATCCGGCCGCGATGACCGTGACGCGGACCTCGTCGCCCAGGGTGTCGTCGATGACGGCACCGAAGATGATGTTGGCCTCGGCGTGGACCGCCTCTTGCACCAGGCGCGCGGCGTCGTTGATCTCGAAGATGCCGAGGTTCGACCCGCCCTGGATGGACAGCAGCACCCCGTGCGCCCCGTCGATGCTCGCCTCGAGCAGGGGGGAGGCGACGGCCAGCTCGGCCGCCTTGATCGCCCGGTCGGCCCCGCGGGACGAACCGATGCCCATGAGGGCGGAGCCGGCCCCCTGCATGACCGACTTGACGTCGGCGAAGTCGAGGTTGATGAGACCGGGCGTGGTGATGAGGTCGGTGATGCCCTGGACGCCGGCGAGGAGCACCTGGTCGGCCGTGCCGAAGGCCTCGACCATGCTGATGCCGCGCTCGCTGATCTCGAGGAGACGGTCGTTGGGGACGACGATGAGGGTGTCGACCTCGTCCTTCAGCGCGGCGACGCCGGCCTCGGCCTGGGCCTGACGGCGCTTGCCCTCGAAACCGAAGGGCTTCGTCACGACGCCGATGGTCAATGCGCCGATGGACTTGGCGATGCGGGCGACGACCGGTGCGCCACCGGTGCCGGTACCACCGCCCTCGCCGGCCGTGACGAAGACCATGTCGGCACCCGCGAGGGCCTCCTCGATCTCTTCGGCGTGGTCCTCGGCGGCTCGACGCCCGACCTCGGGGTCAGCGCCGGCACCGAGGCCGCGCGTGAGCTCGCGACCGACGTCCAGCTTGACGTCGGCGTCGCTCAGCAGCAGCGCCTGGGCGTCGGTGTTGATGGCGATGAACTCCACCCCGCGGAGCCCCAGTTCGATCATGCGGTTGACGGCGTTGACGCCACCGCCGCCGACACCGACGACCTTGATCACGGCTAGGTAGTTATGGTTCGTTGTCACGTCCGGGCCTCCGCTTGAACCTTAACTCTGCAGTTGAAGGTTAAAGTTGTACATGGTATGCAAGTTCTGCAGTCACAAGGTATGGGTGCGCCGCAGGCCCTGTCGCCAGGGTGACCAGCGTGTCGCGAACACACCCTCTCATCTCGTCCTGATGATCCCGTTGTCGGGCGCCGAGACGTCGTACTCGACGCTCGCCCCCGGGTCGCGCCGAGCCTGGTCGGCGATGAGGCCCGCGAGGACCTGGGCCTTCTTGGCGGACTCGTCCGCACTGCCCCACACGACGCGCTCGCCCGAGGTGAGCTCGAGCGTCACGTCGTCCGTCGTCGAGGCGGTGACCGTGTCGACCGTCGAGCGGAGGGTCACCGGCAGGGCCAGCAGCACCTCGGCCACCGACCGGTAGGCGGGCCCGTCGAGGGCCGCTCCCCCGACGTCGACGAGCGGGACGCCCTCTTGACGGGCGTCGAGCGACTGCACGACGACACCGGCCGGATCGACGAGCTCGAAGCCGTCACCGGCCGCGACGGTGGCGACGGGCTGGCGCTCCTGGATGCGGACGACGAGCGTGTGCGGCGGAGCGGTCTCGGTCACGTAGCTCGCGATCAACGGGAACGCCTTGAGCTCGCGGGTCACCTCGTCGAAGTCGATCAGGGCGAGGGGCGTGCCCAGCTGGCCGTCGAGCGCCGCCTGCACGGCCGACGCGTCGACGCGCTCCGTCCCCTCGACGCGGATGGTCCTCAGCGACAGCAACGGCGAGAACACCGCGACCGCGACGGACGCGACGAGGAGGAGCACGACGGCCCCGACGGAGATCAGGGTCGCCCGACGGTGCCGGCTGCGACGCGTGAAGCGACGGACCTCGACGCGCTCGACGCGCCTCCGTTCGCTCGAGGCGCGGCGGGCCTGCTTGCGCGCCGCCACGACCCGGGCCTTCGCCTCGGCCGCCGTGCCGTCCGGGGCCGTGATCCGCGGGGGCTCGACGCCCCGGGTGGTGTCGGTCGGGTCGGCGTCGGCAGCGCCCGCCCGGGTGCCCCCGGCCAGGCGGTCGCGCAGGGAGGTCGAGGCTCCGGCGACGCCGGCGAGGCGGTCGCGCAGGGACGACGGCCTCTCTTCGGCCTCGTCACGGGCGCCGCCGATCGACGGGCGCGGGGGGCGCGCGCCGCCCATGACGGGGACCGGTCCCGTCGCGTCGGCGTCGCGACGTCGGCGGCGACCAGGCGGGGTCGCCGGGGTGTCGTCGGTGGGCTCGGGCTCGTCGAACCCCTCCGGCCGCCTCACCGGTGGGCCCTGGACGTCACGGACCTGGTGACGCGGGTCACTCCGCGGACTCCTCCGCCACGGCGACGACCGGCTCGTGGGCCGCGTCGAGCGAGCCGAGCAGCTGGGGCACGATGCGGTACACGTCACCACACCCCAGGGTGATGACGAAGTCGCCCTCACGGGCGACCTCGGCGGTGCGGTCGGACGCCGCCTGCCAGTCGGCCACGTAGTCGACCCGACTCTGGTCGGTGAACCGTTCGGACACCAGGGCACCCGTCACCCCGGGTTCGGGGTCCTCGCGCGCACCGTAGACGTCGAGCACGATCGTGTGGTCGGCGAGGCGCTCGTAGGTCTCGGCGAACTCACCGGCCATCATGCGCGTGCGGCTGTACAGGTGCGGTTGGTGGACGGCGATCAGGCGTCCCTCGCCGACCACCGATCGGGCGGCCTGAAGGGCGGCGGCCACCTCGGTCGGGTGGTGCGCGTAGTCGTCGTACACGCTGACGCCGCGGACGACGCCGTGCAGCTCGAAACGGCGCTCGGTGCCGCCGAACGTCTCGAGCCCCGCGATGGCGGACTCGGCGTCGAGGCCCAGGCCGACGAGCACGGCGAAGGCCCCGGCGGCGTTGACCGCGTTGTGCCGCCCGGGCACCCGCAGCTGGACGGGCCACGACCGGCCCTCGGCGTGCAGGGTGAACGAGACCGGACCGGCCTGCGCGACGTCGCTCAGGCGCACGTCGGCGTCGGCGGCCTCGCCGAAGGTGACGACCCGCGGGTGGTCGAGGCGCTGCGTGACCCGGACGGCTCCGGCGTCGTCGCTCGAGACCACGACGAACTCACGCGCCGCGGAGGCGAACCGGACGAACGCGTCGTCGAACGCCTCGTGCGAGCCGTAGTGGTCGAGGTGGTCCGCGTCGACGTTCGTGATGAGGGCGACCGAGGTGTCGTAGAGCAGGAACGAACCGTCCGACTCGTCGGCCTCGACCACGAAGAGCTCGTCCCCTCCCCCACGAGCGCTCACGCCGAGCGTCTGGATCACCCCGCCGTTGACGAAGCTCGGGTCGCGCCCGGCCGCCAGCAGCGCCGTGACGATCATGCCGGTCGACGTCGTCTTGCCGTGCGCACCGGCGACCGAGACGAGCCGCTGCTGACCGATGAGCCAGGCCAGGGCCTGCGAGCGGTGCAGGACGGGCAGCCCCTTCGCCAGGGCGAGCTGGTACTCGGGGTTGTCCTGCCAGAGGGCCCCGGTCACGACGAGCGTGTCGGCATCGCCGACGTTGGCCGCGTCGTGCCCGATCGTGATCCGGGCGCCCAACGCCTGGAGCGACTCGACGGCCGCGCTGTCGCGGGCGTCCGATCCGGTGACGCGGTGGCCGGCGGCCAGGAAGACCCGCGCGATCCCGCTCATGCCGGAGCCGCCGATGCCGACGAAGTGGACGGCGCCCAGCTCGGCGGGGATCGGCTGGTCGAGGTCGGGCTTGATCATGATGTCTCGCTGAGGTCGGTGTTCGTGCGGGTGGTGGCCCCGGGGACCGCGTCGGCGGCCCGGGTGGCGGCGCCGGACCAGGAGGCGCGGCCGACGGCGTCGAGAACGAGCTCGACCGTGCGGTCGGTCCCGTCGCGCACCCCGACCGAGGCCGCACGCACGGCCATGTCGGCGACCACGGCGCGGTCGAGCAACAACGGCACGAGCGTCCGTTCGACCCACGAGGGGGTGAATTCGGCGTCGGCGACGAGCACGGCTCCCCCGGCCCCGACGACGTCGGTGGCGTTGTGCCGCTGTTCTCCGTTGCCCACCGGGTAGGGCACGAGCACCGACGGCAGGCCGAGGGCGGTGAGCTCGCTGACCGTCGCCGACCCGGCGCGAGACACGACGAAGTCGGCCGCCGAGAGGGCGAGGTCCATGCGGTCGCAGTAGCGCAACAGGTGGTGCCCGTCGAGGTCGGTCGAGGTGAGGTCGGACTTCTCGCCCGTGATGTGCAGGATCTGCCAGCCTGCTCCGAGCACCGCGACGGCGGCGCGCGCCATCGTCTCGTTGAGTCGCCGGGCCCCGGTGGAGCCGCCCGTGACGAGCAGGGTCGGTCGCGCGGGATCGAGGTCGAACGCGGCCACGGCCTCGTCCCGGTGGGCGCGGCGGTCGAGCGTCTCGATCTCGTCGCGCAGGGGCATGCCCACCTGACGGCCGCCGCGGAGTCGCGTGGACCGGAAGACGACACCGACGTGCGAGGACAGGAACGAGCCGAGCACGTTCGCCATGCCGGGCTTGGCGTTGGCCTCGTGCACGACCACCGGCACCTTCGACCGCCACGCCGCGACGTAGGCCGGGGCGGCGGCGTACCCGCCGAAGCCGACGACGACGTCGACGTCGTGCTGGGCGAGGAGGGCGCGGATGCCGGAGATCGCCCCGGCGAGGCGTCCGGGGAACCGCAGGGCGTCGGCCGAGGGCCGACGCGGGAAGGGCAGGCGGGGCACCGTGAGCAGCTCGTAGCCGCGCTGCGGCACGAGTCGGGCCTCGAGGCCCTCGGCCGTGCCGAGCACCAGGACGGTGGCGTCGGGCTCGCGCCGACGCAGTCGGTCGGCCACGGCGAGCAGGGGGTTCACGTGCCCGGCGGTGCCACCGCCGGCGAGGAGATACGTCGTCACCGCAGAGACCCTACCCGCTGTCGCGGCAGCACCTCGGGCGCACCGGCGTCCTCGGGCACCCGCGCGAACGACAGGACGACGCCGATGGCGACGAGCGTCACGATCAGGGCCGACCCACCGGCCGAGATGAGCGGCAGGGGCACGCCCAGGACGGGCAGCAGCCCCAGCACGACCGCGATGTTGACCAGCGCCTGGCCGACGATCCACGCCGTGATCGCCCCGGTCGTCACCCGGACGAACGGGTCGTTCGTCCGACGGATGATCTTGACGAATCCCACGGCGAGCACGATGAAGAGGGCGAGCACGACGACCGCGCCGATCAGCCCCAGTTCTTCACCGACGATGGCGAAGATGAAGTCGTTGTCGGCCTCGGGCAGCCACGACCACTTCGACTTCGAGTTGCCGAGACCGACGCCGAACAGACCACCGGACGCCAGGGCCCACGTGCCGTGCAGGGTCTGCCAGCACTCGGCCTGGTACGCGCTCGAGTCGGTGCACCCCGACAGCCACGCGGCGATGCGCGAGTTGCGCGAGCTGGAGCCCTGAGCGATGAGCGGCACGACCACCGCGAGGAACGCGAGCGGGGCGAGCAGGTACCGGAGGCGCACCCCGGCGAACCAGACGGCCGCGAAGACCAGCAGCAGCATGATCATGGTCGTGCCGAGGTCGCCACCGAGGACGACGAGGCCGACGGCGAGGCCGACCACGGGCACGAGCGGGATCGCCAGGTGCTTCCAGTCGTCGAGCAGGTCGCGCTTGACCGCCAGGATCATGCCCAGCCAGACGGCGAGGGCCAGCTTGACGGCCTCGGACGGCTGCGCGGTGAAGGAGCCGAGGTCGATCCAGTTGCGGTTGCCGCCGATCTCGTAGCCCAGCGGGGTGAAGACCAGCAGTTGCAGCACGATCGTCGCGCCCAGGATGTGCCATGCCCACCGCTTGAAGAACGACACCGGCAGGCGCGACACGATGAGCATGAGAGGGATGCCCACCGCGGCGTAGGTGCCCTGTCGGATGAACGCCCCGAAGAACGACGTGTGCCGCGAGGCGATGTACTGCTCGACGGACGAGGACGACAGCACCATCACCAGGCCCAGGACGACCATGAACAAGGTCGTCCCGAGGATGACGAAGTACGAACCGGTCTCGGCGGCGAAGAGCTTCTTCACCCGGACGACGGCGCCCGAGGTGCGCCTCGAGGCCCCGAGGCGGGACGACGCGTCGTGGGTCGGTTCGGCGTGCCCGCGGCTCGGACGACTCGACTCAGTCGGTCGGCGACGCGGGAGGCTGGACGGCGGGTTGGCCATCGACGTCACCCCTCAAGTGTTCGTGGACGGCCCGGGCGAACGATCGCCCGCGAGCCGTGTAGTCGGTGAACTGGTCCATGGACGCCGCCGCCGGGGCGAGGAGAACGGTGTCTCCGGGCCGGGCCACGCTCGCGGCGAGACGGACGGCCGTCGGCATCACCTGCCCAGTGTCGAGGGCGTCCACCTCGAAGACTGGGATGCCGGGCGCGTGTCGGGAGAAGGCCCGCCGCAGGGGCTCGCGGTCGACCCCGACGAACACGGCCGCCCGGACGGCACCCGTCGAGTCGCGCACCAGCGGCTCGACGTCGACGCCCTTGAACAGGCCGCCCACGATCCACACGACGGACGGGAAGGCCGTCAGGGAGGCGCGCGCGGCATGGGGGTTGGTCGCCTTGGAGTCGTCCACCCAGGCCACGCCGCCGGACTCGGCCACGACCTCGGTGCGGTGGTGGTCGACCGCGAAGCCGGCGAGGGCGTCGCGGATCGAGACGGGGGCGACGCCCACCGCACGGACGAGCGCGGCGGCGGCGAGCACGTCCTCGACGAGGTGGTCGGCCCCGAGACCGACACCCTGGAGCGCCTCCCGGGTGGTGAGTTCGAGTGCCTGCGTCCGGCGCTCGGCCAGGAAGGCACGATCGGCGAGCACGGCGACGCCGTCACCGGTCACGATGCCGACCTCGCTCGGGCCCGGCGCGTCGAGGCCGAAGCCCACGGCGCGGCAGCCCTCTTCGACGTCGGCCTCCTCGACCATGCGTCGGGTGGCCTCGTCGGCCTTGTTGTAGACGCAGGCGACGACGGTGTTCTCGTACACCTTGGCCTTGGCCCCGCGGTAGGCGTCGGCACCGCCGTGCCACTCGAGGTGGTCCGCCTCGAGGTTGAGGCACACGGAGGCGCGGGGACGCAGGGCGCCGGGCCCCTCGGTGGGCAGGTAGTGCAGCTGGTGGCTCGAGAGTTCGACGACGAAGAGGTCGAAGCCGTCGGGGTCGCGCACCGCGTCGAGGACGGGGACGCCGATGTTGCCGCAGGGGGCGACGCGTCGACCGTCGGCCGACGCCATCGCCGCCGCCAGCTGCGTGGTCGTCGTCTTCCCGTTGGTGCCCGTGACGAGCACCCACTCGGCCACGCGGTCGACCTTGTCCCGCACCCGCCAGGCCAACTCGACGTCGCCCCACACGGCCAGGCCCCCGTCGACGGCCCACCGGATGAGCGGGTGGTGCGGCGCGAAGCCGGGGCTGGCGACGACGAGCTCGGCGTCGAAGTCCGTCAGCACCGGCGACGGGGCGTCCGTGGACTCGACCTCGTCGAGACGGGCCCCGACGAGCTGCAGCAGCTCGGCCTTGTCGGGGTCGACGCCCGGGGCGACGACCAGGACGTCGGCGCCCAGTTCGGCGAGCGTGTCCGCCACGGCGAACCCGGTCGAGCCGAGGCCGAGGACGGCCACGCGCAGGCCCGCCCAGTCGGCGTGCCAGCTGTCGAGCCCCGCCAGGCGCTCGGCGAGGAGGGAGTCGGTGCTGCCGTCGCTCATGAGGTGCGGAGGATCCATTCGAGGTAGAAGGTGCCGACGCCGGCCGCCACGAAGAGCCCGGCGATGATCCAGAAGCGGACCACGACGGTGACCTCGGCCCAGCCCTTGAGCTCGAAGTGGTGGTGCAGCGGGCTCATCAGGAAGATCCGCTTGCCCTTGGTGATCTTGAAGTAGGCGCGCTGCAGGATCACCGACCCGGTCACGACGATGAACAGCCCGCCGATCAGCACGAGCAGCAGCTCGGTGCGGCTGAGGATGGCCAGCGCGGCCAGGGCCCCGCCGAGCCCGAGCGAACCCGTGTCACCGAGGAAGATCTGTGCGGGCGAGGTGTTCCACCACAGGAACCCGATGAGGCCACCGCAGATGCAGGCGGCGACGACGGCCAGGTCGAGGGGGTCGGCCACCTGGTAGCAGGCGGCACGGGTCGCCTCGTCGAGCCGGACGCTCGTGCAGAGCTGGTTGTTCTGCCAGAACCCGATGAAGATGTACGACGCGATCGCCAGGATCGACGCACCCGTCGCGAGACCGTCGAGGCCGTCGGCGACGTTGACGCCGTTCGACGTGCTCACGGTGATGAGGACGACCCAGACGAGGAACAGTCCTCCGCCGACGATCGTGCCGAAGAACATGAAGTCGAGCCACGGGATGTCGCGCAGGCCTGAGATCATCGTCGACGCCGGCGCCAGGCCGCGATCGTTCGTGAAGGACAGCGCGAGCACGGCGAACACCGCGCCGACGACGACCTGACCGGCGATCTTCGCCCAGCCGCCGAGCCCGAGGCTGCGTTGGTTGCGCACCTTGAGGAAGTCGTCGAGGAACCCCACGACGCCGAGGCCCACCATCATGAACAGCACGAGCAGGCCGCTCAGCGTGAACTCGTCCCGGCCGACCAGGTGGCCGACGAAGTAGCCGAGCACCGTGCCGATGATCAGGACGATGCCGCCCATCGTGGCCGTGCCCCGCTTGGTGTGGTGCGACTGCGGACCGTCGTCGCGGATGAACTGACCCCAGCCGAGACGGTGGAAGAGCTTGATGAACGCCGGGGTCATCAAGAGCGTGAAGGCGAGCGAGAACCCGCCGCCGATGAGCAGCGCGATCATCCGGTCACCCCGGCCAACCGGTCGCCGAGGAGGCGCAGGCCGGCCGACTTGGACGACTTCACCAGGACGACGTCCCCCGCTCGCAGGCTGCCCTGCAAGAGGTCGTACGCCTCGTCGATCGTGTCGACCAACACGCTCTCTCCGTCCCACGAGCCCTCGAGGCCCGCCGCCATGTGGATGTGCCGCGCCTCGTGGCCGACGACGACGAGCTGACGGACGTTGAGCCGGACGACGAGGCGCCCGACACGGTCGTGCTCGTCGCGGGCGTACTCGCCCAGTTCGGCCATCTCGCCGAGCACCGCCACGGAACGACGGTCGGGACCGGTGATCTGCGCCAGCGTCTTGAGCGCCGCGGCCACGGAATCGGGGCTCGCGTTGTAGGCGTCGTTCACGACGGTCACGCCGCCGGGTGCGTCGAGGACCTCCATGCGCCAGCGCTCGGCGCGGGTCACGCCCTCGAGCACCGACACGGCACGGTCGAGGTCGACGCCCCACTCGCCGACGACAGTGAGGGTCGCCAGAGCGTTCATCACGTGGTGCTCGCCGAGGATGCGCAGCGAGACGGGCCGGCTCGTGCCGGCGTGCTCGAAGGTGAACGAGGTGCCGGACGCCGAGACGTCGACGTCCGAGGCGCGGTAGTCGGCCGTGGGCCCCAGCCCGAAGGTCACGACCCGCGCCGCGGTGACCGACGCCATGCCCGCGACGCGGTCGTCGTCGGCGTTCAGGACGGCCGTGCCCGTGGCGGGCAGGTCGGTCACCATCTCGGACTTCGCCGCGCGCGTGCCCTCGATGCCGCCGAACCCGCCGGCGTGGGCGAGGCCGACCTTGAGCACCACGCCCGTGTCGGGTCGGGCGATCTCGACGAGGCGGGCGATCTCGCCCGGCCCGCTCGCACCCATCTCGACCACGAGGTACTCGGTCGCCTCGTCGATGCGCAGCATCGAGATCGGAGCCCCGACGTGGTTGTTGAACGAACCCTCGGGGGCGACGGTGGGCGCGACGTCGCTCAGGACGGCGCGGAGCATGTTCTTCGTGCTGGTCTTGCCGTTGGAGCCGGTGACGCCGACCACCTTGAGCCGCCCGAGACGACGGACGTGCTCGACGACGGCGGCGGCGAGGCGGGAGAGCGCGACGACGCCGTCGTCGACGACCACCAGGGGCACGGTCGTGTCGACCTCGTGCTCGGCGACGACGAGGGCCGCTCCGGCGGCCGTCGCGGCCTCGACGAAGAGGTGGCCGTCGGTGACCTCGCCACGCAGGGCGAAGAAGATCGACCCCGGGGTGACGAGACGCGAGTCGGTCTCGACCGTGCCGTCAACCGGGGTCTCGGCCCGCGCCTCCTCGGGACGGATGAGACGCCCGCCCGTGATCTCGGCGATGCGGGCGGGGGTGAGCGCGATCACTCGGACCACCCGGCTTCGCGCAGGGCCGCACGGGCCTCGTCACGCGCCGAGTACGGCGTCCGCTCGCCGCGGATGTCGCGGTAGTCCTGGTGGCCGGGCCCCGCCCAGAGGATCGAGTCGCCCTCGCCGGCCAGCGCCACGGCCGCGCGGATGGCGGCCTCGGGCGGACTGACCTCGTGGATCTCGTGGTCCGGGTAGGCCTCGCGGGCCGCGTCGACCAGGGTCGTGCGGATCGACGCGGGGTCCTCGAAGCGAGGGTGGTGGTCGGTGACCACCAGGATGTCGGACCCGGCGGCGGCCACCCGGGCCATCTCGGCCCGCTTGGTGGTGTCGCGGTCGCCGTCGGCACCGAACAACATGATGACCTTGCCCGGGGTGAAGGTGCGCACGGCCGCGAGCGTGGTGAGGAACGCGTCGGGGCTGTGCCCGAAGTCCACGTAGACGCTGGGGCCCGTGTCGCCCGAGACGCGCTCGGTGCGACCCGGCAGGTAGGCCACGATGCCGCCGTCGGCGTCGAGCGCCTGGCCGATGGCCTCGAGCTCGAAGCCCGCCTCGACCAGCATGACGATCGCCAGTCCGGCGTTCGCGACCATGTGCCAGCCGATCAACGGCACGCGCGTCACGAGCGACCGCTGTTCGGGACCGGACAGGCGGAACTCGGTGTAGGCGGCCTGCTCGTCGAGGATCTCGATCGTCCAGTCCGCCTCGACGTCGGGGAGGATCGTGATCGTCGTCAGCGGGATGCGGGCGTTGTCGACGACGCGCTGTCCGTACGGTGAGTCGAGCGAGACGACGGCACGACGCGCCCGGTCCGGCTGGAAGAGCGGGAGCTTCGCGTGGAAGTACTCCTCCATGTCGGCGTAGTCGTCGAGGTGGTCGTGGCTGAGGTTCGTGAAGGCGGCCACGTCGAAGACGAGACCGTCGACGCGGTTGCGGCTGAGGGCCTGGGCGCTCACCTCGACGGCGACGGCACGCACCTCGCTCTCGCGCATGCGGGCCAGGAGGGCGTGCATCTCGCTCGCCTCGGGCGTCGTCAGGCGGCTGACGACGGTCAGGTCGCCGATGTGCCGCTCGGCCGTGCTGCTCAGGCCGGTCACGAGTCCCAGCTGGCGCAGGACGCCCTCGAGCAGGTACGAGGTGCTGGTCTTGCCGTTGGTGCCCGTGACCGCGAAGAGCAGCGGCGCGTCGTCGCTGTCGGTGCGGTAGATCCAGGCCGAGAGCTCGCCGAGGGCGGCCCGGGGCGAGTCGACCAGCACCACCGGCAGACCGCTCGGGCGCGCCAGCTCGGCACCGGCCGCGTCGGTCAACAGGGCGACGGCACCGCCGTCACGTGCCTGCTCGGCGAACTCGGCCCCGTGTCGGTGCGCGCCGGGCACGCCGACGTACAGGTCGCCGGGGTGGAGGTCCGCCGTGCTCAGCGTGATGCCGGTGATCTCGATGCCGTCGAGGGAACCCTCGTGCTCGAGTCCGAACTCGCTGACCAGTTGGGCGAGTGACCTCGCCGACGGATGTTCCGGTCGAAGGACCGGGGGGATCCGGGCGCTCAAAGAATCCTCTTCTCTCACCAGGTCTCGGGCAGGCTGGGTGCCGGCTCCGTCGACGGAGGGACCCGATACATCTCGAGGACCTGGGACATGATCTTGTTGAAGGTCGGTGCCGCGGCGGCCGACGTCTTGATGGTACTGGGCTTGGTGAAGGTCACGACGACGACGTACTGGGGGTTCTCGGCCGGGGCGATGCCCGCCACCGACACGATGCGGTCAGAACCGTAGCCGGTTCCGTCGGACCGCGCGACCTCGGCGGTGCCGGTCTTCGCCGCCACGCGGTAGCCCGGGATGCTCAGGACGTCCTTGAGGTCACCGTCGCTGACGACCTTCTCGAGCATGTTCACGGTGGTGTCGGCGGCCCACGGCGACACGACGGTGGTGCCCTCGGTCGACGGCGTCTCGGTCACGGTGCCGTCGGGGGCCGTGCAGCCGGCCACGAGGTTGACGGGCAGCCGGACGCCGTGGTTGGCCAGCGTCTGGTAGATGCTGGCGATGTGGACGGCGGTCGTCGAGACGCCCTGGCCGAACATGGTGTTGATGCTCGTCTGCTGGTCCCACTGCGACGCGGGCCGGATGCCGGTCGTCGGCTCGCCGAGGAAGTTCACGCCGGTGGGGTCGTTCAGGCCGAACTTCACCATGTAGTCGTGGCGCTGCTGGGCCGTGAGCGACTGGCCGAGGAGCGAGATGCCCACGTTGGACGAGTCGCGGAGGATGCCGGTCAGGGTGAGGTTCTCGGTCGGATGGAACGTGGCGTCGTGGATCTCGCCGCCCCACGGGAAGCTCCGCGAGTACGGCACGGTGGCCCGCGTGGCCGGGTCGGCCTTGCCCGAGTCGAGGAGCATGGCGGCGGTCATGGCCTTGAACGTCGAGCCCGGCTCGTACGAGTAGGTGAAGGCCTTGCTGCCGAGGTCGTCGACGGCGGTGCCGTTGACGTCGTTGGGGTCGACCGCCGGGTAGTCCGCGACGGCGAGCAGCGAGGCGTCGCTCGCCTTCATCACGACGGCCGTGGCGGACTCGGCTCCGATGGCCTCGGCCTGTTCGCCGAGGGCCTGCTGCGTCATGTACTGGAGGTCGCCGTCGATCGTGAGGCGGAGGGTGCCGCCCGCCACGGCCTCCTTCGTCGTCACGGTGCTGCCCGGGAGCTGCACCCCGTCGGCACCGCGTTCGTAGGTCTCGGAGCCGTCGGTGCCGGCGAGGCAGGAGTCCTGGCTGAGCTCGAGACCCGCCTGGGGGCCGTCGGTGCCGATGAAGCCGGTCAGGTTGCCCGCGACCGCGCCGTTGGGATACGTGCGGGCGGCCTGCCGCTGGAAGTACACCCACGACACCTTCATCTCACGGACCGCGCGGAAGGCGTCGACGTCGACGCCCTTGACCAGGTAGGCGAAGTTGGCCTCGGGATCGGCGGTGAGCGCCTTCGTCATGGCCGCGGCGTCGCCCCCGGTGATCTCGGCGATCCGGTCGACGACCTGGTCGACGGTCATCTCGACGGTCGTGCCGTCGTCGTCCTTCACCTTGGCCGTCGTCGCGAACGCCGGCGCCGCCGTGATGTTGTACCGCGTGACGCTGCCCGCGAGCACCGTGCCGTCGACGTCGGTGATGTCGCCCCGGTCGCCGTAGGTCGTCTGGACGATCTCGCGCTTGTTCTGGGACTGCGAGTTCAGCTCGGCGGCCTGCACGAGCTGGATGTCGGCCAGGCGCACGACGAACACGCCGACGAGGGCGATGATGAGCGCCATCGCGAGCGTCACGCGGAGCCGTCGGCTACGGGGGGCTGCTTTCACGAGAGGTTCCTCACCGCGGACGGGCTCGTGCCCGACCCGCTGTCGTCGATCGATGTACCGGTGACGGCACGCCGCTAGCGGGTCTGCGGAGCCGCCAGCTCGTTCGGGGCTGACGCTACCGACTCGTCGGCCGATCCTGCGTCCGCCGCGCCTGCGCCGGACGGAACGGCCGCCGCCCCCGCGGTCGTCGGGGCGCCGATCGAGGTCGTGGCGTCACCCGCCGCGTCGGTCGCGGCAGAGCCGTCGGCTGCGGAGCCGTCGGCCGTGCTGGGTGCCTTGGTCGTCAACGGGACGCCGTCGAGCAGGGTGTTGGGGATCAGGTTGCCGGACGTCGCCTCGTCGGCACCCGCTGCCGGAGCCGGGGACCCGTGCACGGCACCGGTGGTGAGGTCGAGGTACACCGGGTTCGAGTTGCGCACCATGCCGAGCTCGTCGGCGTTGGCGGCGAGGTTCTGCGGCGACGACAGGACGTCGCGCTGCTCGCTGTACTTCTGCTGGTCGCGGACGAGCTCGGTCTTGGCGGCCTGCAGGTCGGAGATCTTGTAGGCGCCGTCGCTCAGGGCGATGCTGATGGCGAGCTGCGCGAGCAGCAGGACGAAGAGGGCCGCCGTGGCGATCAGCGCGTAGGCGATCTTCGGCCGTGCGCGTCGCTGCTCGCGGCTCGTGACGATCTCGACCGGCCGCGCCGCGGGCGAGGTGGAGGGCTGCGGACGGGTCGACGGGGTCGCGATGGCCAGGTTGCTGCTCATGCTGTTCTCCGGATTCGTTCGGCGGCTCGCAGTCGCACGGGCTTGGCTCGGGGGTTGAGGTCGCGTTCGGCGTCGGAGGCCAGCTCGGCCCCCCGCACCAGGAGGCGGAAGTCGGGACGGTGCTCGGGCAGTTCGACCGGCAGTCCCTGCGGCGCGGTGGACGTCGTCCGGGCCGCGAGTTCGCGCTTGACGAAGCGGTCCTCGAGGGACTGGTAGGCCAGCACGACGATGCGGCCGTCGACGGCGAGTCGGTCGAGGGCCACGGGGACGGCTGCCTCGAGGGAGGCGAGTTCGCCGTTGACCTCGATGCGCAGCGCCTGGAACACCCGCTTGGCGGGATGGCCGGCACGTTGCAGGGCCATCGGCGTCGCCGCGATCAACAGGTCGACGAGCTCACCGCTGCGGGTGAGCGGAGCGTCGACCCGGTGCTCGACGATGCGACGGGCGTACCGCGGTGCCAACTTCTCTTCGCCGTACTGGTAGAAGATGCGTCGCAGTTCGGACTCGGGGTACTCGGCCAGCACGCGTTCGGCGGTGACGGGCGAGGTCGGGTCCATGCGCATGTCGAGCGGCGCGTCCTTGGAGTACGAGAACCCGCGCTCGACGCGGTCGAGCTGGAGCGACGACACGCCGAGGTCGAACAGCACCCCGTCGACGCTGTCGAGGCCCAGCCCGTCCAGGGCCTCGGCGATGCCGTCGTACGTGGTGTGCACGAGACGTGCCCGGTCGCCGAACGGTGCGAGCCGTGCACCGGCCAGGGCCAGGGCCTCGGTGTCACGGTCGAGCCCGACGACGGTCAGGTCGGGGAAGGCCTCGAGCATGGCCTCGCTGTGCCCGCCCATGCCGAGCGTGCAGTCGATGACCACGGCGCCGGGACGCGAGATCGCCGGGGAGAGCAGCTCGAGGGTGCGCTCGAGGAGGACGGGGGTGTGGATCTGTTCGGCCATGACGACTCGGGCTGCGCCCGTCGGCCCTGATCCCCATCCGTCGGGACCTGGCACCGGGGAAGGTGCGCCAGGGCTGACGGCTGAGGGTCGGGGCCCACGGACTAGAAGAGCCCGGGGATCACCTCCTCGGTGGTGTTGGCGAACTCGGCCTCCTGGGCCTCGTAGTAGGTGTTCCACGCGTCGGTGGCCCAGATCTCGGCACGGTTTCCCGCGCCGATCACGGTCAGGTCGCGACCGAGGCCCGCGTACTCGCGGAGGGTGGCCGGGATGGTCACGCGGTGCTGCTTGTCGGGGACCTCGTCACTGGCACCCGAGAGGAACAGGCGCATGTAGTCGCGTGCCTGCTTGCTCGTGACCGGGGCCTGGCGGATGCGTGCGTGCATGTCGGCGAACTCGTGCTGGCTGAAGACGTAGACGCAGCGTTCTTGCCCGCGGGTCATGACGAGGCCGGAGGCCAGTTCGTCACGGAATTTCGCGGGGAGGATGATGCGCCCTTTCTCGTCCAGCTTGGGCGAATAGGTGCCGAGGAACATGCGCCCGTCTCCCCTCGCCCCCGCGCCCCTCTGTGGCCCGTACCTCCACTTTACTCCACAACCCACCACCGATCAACGAAACACGGCGCCCGGAGCACGACAGGTGCCCCGGCTTCGGCTCCAGTTCGGGGGTCACAGGGGTGGAGGATCGTGGAGACCACGACCACCCGGGAGGCGCGCACAGCGTGTCGGGGCCGCCGGCCCCGGTCACCGGTGACGCAGAAAAGGGGCCGGCCCGAAGGCCGACCCCTGAGGTCGTGGTGCTGCCGTCCCGCTACGAGTCGCGGCCGTCGCCGTCCTGACGGCGGTCCCACCGGTCGTTGAGTCGGTCCATGAGGCCGCCCTTGGCGGGGTTCGCGGGACGCGAGGTGGAGGAACGGGGAGCGGACGGCATCGACGACGCCGAACCCTTGCGCTTGGGCGGGGCGATGGCGAAGAGGGCCCCGGCCAGCATGACGACGAAACCGGCCACGCCGAGGAGGGGCTGACGGAAGATCACACCGGCGACGATGACCGCGATGCCCACGAGCGCGCCGAGGACTCCGACGACGACGAGCGTGTAGTTGGGTCGGCCACCGTGGTTGCCGACCGTCGCCACGAAGTCGGAGTCGTTGTTGTAGAGACTCCGCTCCATCTCTTCGAGGAGCCGCTGCTCCTGTTCGGAAAGTGGCATCTTGGTGTTCCCTTCGAGCACGGGCTCTCAAGCGCGAGGCGGGAGCCTCGGGATCGACGCGATGAGTAGCTGCGAGTGTATGCCGGACAGCTGTCGCTAGGCTAGGCAGCGTGGCTGAGAGTACGCGGTTAGTGGACGTCGTTCAAGAGCGCATCGATCGCTTCCTCGACCGGCAGCGACCGGCCCTGGCGGGCATCGCTCCCGACCTCGATCCGTTCGCCCTCTACCCGAGCGATCTGCTCCGGGGCGGCAAGCGGTTCCGAGCGCTCTTCTGCTACTGGGGCTGGCAGTCGGTCGCCGGGGTCGACACCGGGTTCGACCCCCTCGGCGAGGCCCGCGACGAGCGCGAGATCGAGGCCGTCATGACGGCTTCCGCCGGCCTCGAGTTCTTCCACGCCGCGGCACTCGTGCACGACGACATCATGGACAACTCCGACACCCGTCGTGGACTGCCCGCGGCCCACCGGCGCTTCGAGGGGCTGCACCGCGAGGGCGGCTGGCTCGGCTCGCCCGAGGCGTTCGGCCGCTCGGGCGCCCTCCTGATGGGCGACCTGCTCCTGGCGTGGAGCGACGAGCTGCTCAGCGACGCGCTCGACGCGCTCCCCTCACGTGACGCAGCCCGGACTGCCAGGGCCGAACTGAACCGCATGCGCACCGAGGTGACCGTGGGCCAGTACCTCGACATCCTCGAAGAGAACGCCTGGCGGACCGTCGACGAGGGTCAACTGCTGCCGAGGGCACAACGGGTGATCGTCTACAAGTCGGCCAAGTACAGCGTCGAGGCCCCGCTGACGGTCGGTGCGGCCATGGCCGGCGGCGACCGGTCCGCCCTCGACTCGCTCCGTCACTTCGGGCTGCCCCTCGGCATCGCCTACCAGCTGCGCGACGACCTCCTTGGCGTCTTCGGCGATCCGTCCGTCACGGGCAAGCCCGCCGGAGACGACCTCCGCGAGGGCAAGCGCACGGTCCTCGTGGCGACGGCCCGGCGCGCCCTGCCCCCCGGGGCCGTCCGACTGCTCGACGAACTGCTCGGCGACCCCGAGCTCGACGACGACCAGATCAGCATGCTCCAGGCGACGCTCCGCGACAGCGGGGCGGTCGACGCCGTCGAGCAGACCATCAGCGACCAGGTCGAGCGGGCGGTCCACGCCCTCGAGCGGTCGGGGCTGGCTCCGTCGGCACGGACGCAGTTGACGCGACTGGCCGAGACCGTCACGCGCCGCACCTCCTAGGCGGCGCTTCCCTCGCGGGGAACGGCGCTCACCACCGAGGGGGCGCGACCTCCCGGAGGGGGCTCTGCGCGAAGGAGGCTCTGCTCAGAGGAGGCTGCTGGAGGAGGCTCTGCTAGAGGAGGCTCTGCGCGATCCGGCGGACCTCGGCCTTCCGTCCCGCCTGGAGGGCGGCGACCGGGCTCGTGCCGAGCGCGTCGTCGTGCGACAGGAGCCAGTCGAGTGCCTCGTCGTCGTCGAAGCCGTTGTCGGCGAGGACGGTGAGGGTGCCCCGCAGGTCGTGTCGCGGCTCGGAGCCGTCGAGGAAGACGGCGGGCACCTTCGTGACGCCGTCGACCCGGGTGCCGACGAGGACGTGCTCCTCGAGCAGTCGGCGGACGCGGCTGACCCCGAGGCCGAGTCGCTCGACGAGGTCGGGCACGGTGAGCCATTCGGTGTCGGCGAACCAGGGGCGTTGGGAGAGATCGGTCACGCGACAACCTTGCCACGGGTTCGCGAGCCTCGTCGCGCCTCCCCGGCTGCTCCCCCAGTCCGAGTCACATCCGCAACATGGGCCCCGTTGATTGACTTGGATGTGGTCCTGTGCCACTTTGGGACGACGTGGCACCGCGGCTCAACGATCACCCAGCGACCGTGTCCCCGCCCCCGAACCGAGGATCAGCCCATGAACGACGTCACTTCCGTCCGCCCCGAACCCGAGAACACGACGGCCGACGGCGTCTCGTCGCCCAGCGCCTTCGGCACCCTGCGCAGCCCCGACGAGCGCGCGCCGCTCTCCCGCGTCGCCCGCTCGATGCTGAACACGGTCCCGATCGTCGTGGCCGGGTCGATGGCACTCAGCATGGGGGTCACGGGCCCCGTCTTCGCCCTCCAGCACGCGCCGGCCGGGAAGCCCGACGTCTCGCCGCGCCCCGTGCTGCCGCCCCGCCTGTCGGCCCCCGAGCAGAGGTCGGCCACGACGGTCGAGACCGCGAGCAGCTCGGCGACCGTGTTCGCCGCCGCACCGGCGACCTACACGGTGCGGTCGGGCGACACGGTGGCGAGCATCGCCGGCTCGTTCGGCCTGAGCACCGCCTCGGTCCTCGCGCTCAACGGGCTCAGCTGGAAGTCCACGATCTTCCCGGGTCAGACCCTCAGCCTCAGCGCCGCGGCGGGCAGCGCCGGCAAGGCGTCGTCCGCCCCGGCCCCGACCAAGGCCACCGGTGGCCGCTACGTGATCGTCCGGGGCGACACGCTGAGCTCGATCGCCCGAGCCCACGGCGTCACGACCAGCGCGTTGCTCCAGGCGAACGGGCTGGGGCTGTCGAGCATCATCTACCCGGGCCAGTCGCTCAGCGTCCCCTCCGGGGCGTCGGCCGCGGCCTCCGCGACTCCCGCCCCCGCCGCCGGTCCGGCCGTCGGCAGCTACGTCATCCAACGCGGCGACACCATCGCGTCGATCGCGGCCAAGTCGGGGGCGAGCGTCAAGGCGCTCCTCGCCGCGAACGGCCTGTCGTTCACGAGCACCATCTACGCCGGGAAGACCCTCACCCTGCCGGGCGCGTCGGCCACCACGGCCACGACCGTCGTCGCGTCGACGTCGGCGGCCCCCCTCGCCGTGAGCGCGACGTTGACCGCCGAACAGGCCGGGAACGCCCGCACCATCATCTCGGTGGGCCGGCAACTCGGCGTCGGCGACCGCGCGATCGTCGTCGCGCTGGCGGCGGCCGCCCAAGAGAGCAGCCTCCGCAACCTGGACCACGGTGACCGGGACTCCCTCGGCCTGTTCCAGCAGCGGCCCAGCACCGGCTGGGGCACTCCCGCCCAGCTGCGTGATCCGGTCCACGCCACCAAGCTCTTCTTCGGCGGGGCGACCAACCCCAACCCCGGCAAGACCCGGGGCCTGCTCGACGTGCGGGGCTGGCAGTCGATGTCGCTCACCGCGGCGGCCCAGGCCGTGCAGTACTCGGCCTTCCCGGACGCCTACGCCAAGTGGGAGGCCCCGGCCACCACGTGGCTCGCGACCCTCGGCTGACCCGGCGACGAGACGCGGGGGTGCGGTTTGCCGCCGTGCGGTGAGTTGAGACCCCGGGGAGGCGCGGGGTCCGTAAAATCACGTGGGTGAGCGTGAACCAGACTGACCCGATGATCGGCCGTCTCATCGAGGGCCGCTACGAGGTCCGTTCACGCATCGCCCGGGGTGGCATGGCCACCGTGTACCTGGCGACCGACCTGCGGCTCGAGCGCCGCGTGGCCATCAAGATCATGCACGGCCACCTCGCCGACGACGCCTCGTTCAAGGAACGCTTCATCCAGGAGGCACGGTCCGCCGCGCGGCTGGCCCACCCGAACGTCGTCAACGTCTTCGACCAGGGCCAGGACGACGACTCGGCCTACCTGGTCATGGAGTACCTGCCGGGGATCACGCTGCGCGAGTTGCTGCAGGACCACAAGGTGCTGACGCCCGAGCAGGCCATGGACATCCTCGAGGCCGTGCTCGCGGGCCTGGCCGCGGCCCACCGGGCGGGCATCGTGCACCGGGACCTGAAACCCGAGAACGTCCTGCTCGCCGACGACGGGCGGATCAAGATCGGCGACTTCGGCCTGGCGCGCGCCGCCACGGCCAACACGGCCACGGGTGCCGCCCTGCTCGGGACCATCGCGTACCTCTCCCCCGAGCTCGTGACCAGGGGCATCGCCGACACCCGCAGCGACATCTACGCGCTCGGCATCATGATGTACGAGATGCTCACGGGCGAGCAGCCGTACAAGGGCGACCAGCCGATGCAGATCGCGTACCAGCACGCGAACGACACCGTCCCGACGCCGAGCACCGCCAACCCCCGCGTGCCGGTCGAGCTGGACGAACTGGTGCTCTGGGCCACGGCACGAGACCCCGAGCAGCGACCACGCGACGCCAGGGCCCTGCTGGACCAGCTCGTCGACGTGCAGCGCGTCCTGGCCGACCCGTCGGGGCCGCCGGTCAACCGCACGATGGTGCTGCCGGCGGCGACGATGACGACGCTCCCCACCGGCCCGACGGGTGAGACGCAGGTCCTGCCGAAGGCTCGTCACCGCACCGGTCCCGTCCAGGCCGAGGCCGTGGACGCGGCGACGACCCTCGGCGACCTCTCCGACCGGCGGCGTCGGCGCGGTCGCGTCCTCATGGCCCTGGTCGTCGTCGTCGCGCTCCTCGCCGGTGGGGTCGGCTGGTGGTTCGGTTCGGGTCCCGGGGCCCAGGCCGCCGTCCCGGACGTGTCGGGCCAGGACCCCTCGGCGGCCTCGGCCGCCCTGACGTCGGCGGGGTTCGTGGTCGCGTCCGAGCCGCAGGCGGACTTCTCGCCGGTGGTGCCCTCCGGCCAGGTCGCCCGCACCGACCCCGACGCCTCCACCCGGGTGCAGAAGGGATCGACGATCACCCTGGTCGTGTCGCAGGGGCCGCGTCAGCTGACGGTGCCGACCGTGGTCGGCGAGACCGAGTCCGCCGCCTCCGACGCGCTCTCGGACTTCACGCTCGAACCGAGCTCGAGCCAGTTCGACGAGGCGGCGGCCGGCACGGTCCTCGCCGTCAGCGGCGTCGACGGCTCCGGCGCCGCGGTCGACCTCGGTTCGGCCGCCCAGTACGGCGAGCAGCAGCCGGTGACCCTCACGGTCTCGCTCGGCCCCGTCCCGGACGTCGCGGGCCTCTCGGTCGCGGATGCCCAGAGCGCCCTCACCGAGGTCCAGCTGACGGGCGTCGAGAGCGGCACCGAGTTCAGCGACGGAGTGGCCTCCGGTGAGGTCATCCGCTACGAGCAGCAGGCCGAGGGGCCTTTGCACCAGGGCGACACCGTGGACCTCGTCGTGTCGAAGGGACCGCCGCCCATCGAGATCCCCGACGTCCGGGGCAAGACGATCGATGCCGCGACGGCGCAGCTCCAGGGACTCGGGTTCCGGGTGAGCTACCCGCGGTGCACCGCGTTCACGTGCGCCTTCTACGACTGGGAGGCGCGCCTCCCCGTCACCGCCAGCGACCCCGCGGCCGGCCTGACGGCCACCAAGGGCGCGACGATCGGCCTCACCTACCGGGTCGAGTGACGCCACCCCTCGCCCGGCCACCCCGGGTGTCGGTCGTGACGAGGGCCCCGTGACCGTCGGTCACGGGGCCCTCGTCACGACGACGACTAGTCGGCGGCGAGTTCTTCCGCCACGAGGAAGGCGAGCTCGAGGGACTGCATGTGGTTCAGACGCGGGTCGCAGAGCGACTCGTACCGCGTGGCGAGCGTCGCCTCGTCGATGTGTTCGGAGCCGCCCAGGCACTCGGTGACGTCGTCCCCGGTCAGTTCGATGTGGATGCCGCCGGGGTGCGTGCCCGCGGCACGGTGGGCCTCGAAGAAGCCCTTCACCTCGTCCATGATTTCTTCGAAGCGGCGGGTCTTGTACCCGGTCGGCGTCGTCAGGCCGTTGCCGTGCATGGGGTCGCTGACCCACAGGGGCGTGGCGTCCGCGCCCTTGATGGCTTCGAGCAGGGGAGGCAGGGCGTCGCGGATCTTGCCGGCACCCATGCGCGTGATGAAGGTGAGGCGTCCGGGCTCGCGCTCGGGGTCGAGCTTGTCGATGAGGCGCAGCATGTCGTCGGGTGTCGTGCTCGGTCCGAGCTTGACGCCGATCGGGTTGCGCACCCGGGACAGGAAGTCGACGTGGGCGCCGTCGAGGTCGCGCGTGCGCTCGCCGATCCAGACGAAGTGCGACGAGAGCACGTACGGCGTGCCCGTCCGCGAGTCGATGCGGGTGAGGGGGCGCTCGTAGTCCATGAGCAGGCCCTCGTGGCTCGTGTAGAACTCGACGCGCTTGAGCTCGTCGAAATCGGCGCCGGCCGCCTCCATGAAGCGGATGGCCTTGTCGATCTCACGGGCGAGGTGCTCGTACTGCGCGTTGGCCGGATTGCTCGCGAAGCCCTTGTTCCAGCTGTGGACCTGGCGGAGGTCGGCGAAGCCGCCCTGCGTGAAGGCGCGGATCAGGTTGATGGTCGAAGCCGAGGTGTGGTAGCCCTTCACGAGCCGCGAGGCGTCCGCACGACGGGACTCGGGTGTGAAGTCGTAGCCGTTCACGATGTCGCCGCGGTACGCGGGCAGCGTGACCCCGTCGCGGGTCTCGGTGTCGCTGGAGCGCGGCTTGGCGAACTGGCCCGCCATGCGACCCATCTTGATGACGGGGACGGACGCACCGTAGGTCAGGACCACCGCCATCTGCAGGATGGTCTTGACCCGGTCGCGGATCTGGTCGGCGGTCGCACCGGCGAAGGTCTCGGCGCAGTCACCGCCCTGGAGCAGGAACGCCTCGCCCCGGGCCGCCGAGGCGAGCCGCTCGCGCAGGGTGTCGACCTCGCCCGCGAAGACGAGCGGCGGCAAGGTGGACAGCTCTGCCGAGGCGGCCTCGACGGCTGCGCCGTCGTGCCAGGTCGGCTGTTGCTTGATGGGGAGCGTGCGCCAATGGTCGAGACCGTCGATCACGTCGGGATCGGTGACGACGAACGGTTCGGTGAGCTGGGCCACGGTCTTCCTTGCCACTTGACGGTCTCGAGGCCGAACGACCTCGACAGGCGAGCCTACCGTGAATGGGTGGGGCGCTTCTCCTTGACGCTGGTCGCGTAGACGTCGCTGTACTGCTGGCCGCTGAGGGCGTTGAGCTCGTACATGATCTCGTCGGTGATGGACCGCAGGATGAACCGGTCGCCCTCCATGCCCTCGAACCGACTGAAGTCGAGCGGCTCTCCGAAGACGATTCCCACCCGGTGCAGACGGGGGATCTTGGTGCCGGTCTTCATGACCTTCTCGGTGCCGATCATGGCCACGGGGACGACGGGGACGTGCCCCTCGAGGATCATCCGGGCCACGCCCGTCCGCCCTCGGTACAACTTGCCGTCGGGACTGCGGGTGCCCTCGGGGTAGATGCCCAGCTGTTCGCCTCGACGGAGCACCGACAGGCCCGTCGCCAACGACGCCTCGGACGCCTTGCCGCCCGAGCGGTCGATCGAGAGCTGGCCGGTGGCCGTGAAGAAGAGACGGATGGCCCAACCCTTCAGTCCCTTGCCGGTGAAGTAGTCGCTCTTGGCCAGGAAGGAGATGCGTCGGTCGAGCGCGAGCGGCAGGAAGATCGAGTCGACGAACGACAGGTGGTTGCTCGCGAAGATCACGGCCCCGGTCTCGGGCACGTGCTCGCGACCGCTGACCCACGGGCGGAAGATCGACAGGACGAGCGGACTCGCGACCATCGTCTTCAGGAACCAGTAGAGCATCGGTGCTCCTCTCGTCGGGGCGTCGGGAGTCTAGCGGTCGGACGCGTGCAGACGGGCGAGGTCGGCCGCCCCGACGACCCCCGCGTCGTTCACGAGTTCGGCGATGACGAACTCGGGCTCGGGGTGGTAGCCCCGTGCCGGGAGGTGCGCCAGGTACGCCGCGCGGACCGGGGCCAGGAGCAGCTCGCCCGATTGGGCCACACCCCCACCGAAGACGAACACCTGCGGATCGAGGATCGCGCTCAGCGAGGCGGCGGCCTGGCCCAGCCAGGTGCCGAGGCGCCGGAGCGCCTCGACGGCGCCCGGGTCGCCGGACTGGAGCAGGAGGCTCACGTCGTGCCCCGAGAGCTGACCGGCCTCGGCCCTGAGGTCGGCGAGGGCTCGGCCGGGACCGCCCTCGTCGGCGACCTCGCCCGCGATGCGCAACAGGGCGCGGCCCGACCCGTACTGCTCGATGCAGCCTCGGGCGCCGCATCCACAGGGCAGGCCGTCGGGGACGATCCGCATGTGGCCGAGCTCTCCGCCCGTGCCGAAGCCCCCGCGCAGGAGGCGGTCCTGGGCCACGATCGCACCCCCGACGCCGGTGCCGATCGTGAGCATGGTCATGTCGCTCGCGAGGCGACCCGCCCCGAAGCGGAACTCGGCCCATCCGGCGGCGTTCGCGTCGTTGTCGATCGTGATGTGCAGGTCGAGGCGCTCGGAGAGCCGCGTCCGGAGCGGCTCGTTCCGCCACGCGATGTTCGGGGTGTAGTAGACCGTGGACTGGGCGGCGTCGATGAAGCCGGGGGCGGCGACGCCCGCGGCGACGACGTCGGGATGGCGCGCCTGCAGCGAGGTGATCATGTCGACGACGGCGTCGACGATGCCTCCGGCGTCGCCGGCCGGGGTCGCGACGCGCTCCTCGTCGACGATCTCGCCGAACTCGGTGACCACTCCGCCCGCGATCTTCGTCCCGCCGATGTCGATTCCGATTGCCTGCACGAGGAGCGAGTCTATCCTCGACGACCCTCCACCTCCGGCAGCGCCTCCGGCGAGGTCACGTTAGGGTTGACGGACCATCGTTCGGTACCGAAGGAGCTGCCGTGAACGAACACACCGTCCCACCCGCCGTCCCCGCCGACCCGACCGCCAACGCGACCGACCTGTTGCTCGCGCGGGCCGCGGCCACGCCCGACGAGCCGCTCTTCTCGGTGCCCGACGGCACGGGCGGATGGCGCGACATCACGGCCGCCGGGTTCCTCACGCAGGTGCGCGCGCTGGCCAAGGGGTTCGTCGCTGCGGGCGTCGAACCCGGCGACAAGATCGGCCTCATGTGCCGCACCCGGTACGAATGGACCCTGATCGACTTCGCGGCCTGGTTCGCCGGCGCCCTGCTGGTCCCCGTCTACGAGACCTCCTCCCCCGCGCAGGTGCAGTGGAACCTCAGCGACTCCGGGGCCGTCGCCGTCATCGTCGAGACCGCGGACCACTTCTCGCGGTTCGACGAGGTGCACCCCGAACTGCCCGGCGTGACGCGTGTCTGGCAGGTCGACCTCGGTGACCTCGACAAGCTCTCCGCCTCGGGGGTCGACGTGTCGGACGCCGAGCTCGAACGCCGTCGCAGCCTCGCGGTCGGTGACGACGTGGCCACCATCATCTACACCTCCGGGACCACCGGGCGACCCAAGGGCTGCCTCCTGACCCACGCCAACTTCGTCGAGACCAGCCGCAACGCCGCCGTCGCCATGGGTGACGTCGTCGCACCCGGGTCGTCGACCCTCCTGTTCGTCACGACCGCGCACGTCTTCGCCCGCTTCATCGCGGTCATGTCGGTCCACGCCGGCGTCAAGGTCGGCCACCAGGCCGACACGAAGCAGTTGCTGCCGTCACTGGCGTCGTTCAAGCCAAGCTTCCTGCTCGCGGTCCCCCGCGTGTTCGAGAAGGTCTACAACTCGGCCGAGCAGAAGGCCGAGGCCGGGGGCAAGGGCGGCATCTTCCGTCAGGCCGTCGCCGTGGCCATCGCGCACAGTCGCGCCCTCGACGAGGGGTCCGTGCCCCTCGGGCTCAGGCTGCGCTTCGCCCTGTTCGACCGACTCGTGTACTCCAAGCTCAAGAAGGCCATGGGCGGCAACATCCGGTACGCCGTCTCGGGCTCGGCCCCGCTCGGCACACGGCTCGGCCACTTCTTCCGCAGCCTCGACATCCGCATCCTCGAGGGGTACGGGCTCACCGAGACCACGGCACCCGCATCGGTCAACCTGGTCTCGAAGTTCAAGATCGGCACCGTCGGCCCGGCCCTCCCCGGCGTGGGCATCAGGATCGCCGACGACGGAGAAGTCCTCGTCAAGGGCGTCAACGTCTTCGCCGGCTACTGGAAGGCCGACGAGGCCACCGCCGAGGTCATGGACGACGGGTGGTTCCGCACGGGCGACCTCGGCGCGCTGGACGCCGACGGCTACCTCACCATCACCGGTCGCAAGAAGGAGATCATCGTCACGGCCGGCGGCAAGAACGTCGCCCCCGCCGCCCTCGAGGACCCCATCCGGGCCAACCCGCTGGTGGGACAGGTCGTCGTGGTGGGTGACCAGCGGCCGTTCGTCGCGGCCCTCGTCACCCTCGACACCGAGATGTTGCCGGTGTGGTTGAACAACGCGGGTGAGGCGGCCGACATGCCGCTGGCCGAGGCCGCCTCGCACCCGAAGGTGCGCGCCGAGATCCAGCGGGCCGTCGACGCGGCCAACGCCTCGGTCTCACGGGCCGAGTCCATCCGCAAGTTCGAGATCCTGCCCGTCGAGCTCACCGAGGCCGGTGGCCACCTGACGCCCAAGATGAGCGTCAAGCGTGCCGTGGTGCTCGAGGACTTCGCCCAGCAGGTCGCGGACATCTACACGGCGAACCCCGACACGGAGTCCGTCCGCACGGTCACGACCAGGGGACGCTGATCACGCCTTCCACCAGTCGGCGGCACGGATCTCGCGCATGGCCTCACGCTTCGTCTCGGGCTCGAGGGTGAGCACGTAGAGCGTGCCGTCGAGGTGGTCGGTCTCGTGCTGCAGGGCCTGGGCCATGAGCCCCGTGCCCTCGAGCACGACCTTCCGCCCCTCGAGGTCGACGCCTTCGACCCGGGCGTACTCGTACCGCGGGGTGGGGAACCAGAACCCGGGCACCGAGAGGCACCCCTCGTCGACGAGCGTCCTCGCACCGGACACCTCGACCACCACGGGGTTCAACACGTACCCCACCTGTCCGTCGACGTTGTAGCTGAAGGCGCGCAGGGACACCCCGATCTGCGCGGCGGCCACGCCCGCGCGGCCGGGTTCACGCACCGTGTCGAGCAGGTCCTCGACGAGGGACGCGAGACGCGGATCGCCGACGGTGACCGGGTCGGATGCCGATCGAAGGACGGGATCGCCGAACAGGCGGATGGGTCTCACGCTCACGGCGCGCCTCCTGGGGTGTGTCTGGTGGTGGACGGTGGTGGCGGCTCGGGGGTGGGTGCGTGGTGGCGCGGCCGCAGGATCGAGCGCGGGGCGACGAGTCGGGGTTCGTCGCACGCCGCGTCGACGTGGCTGTTGGGTGATTCAACAGTAGTGAAGGTATCGTCTGTGTCGTGCATGTACTCAGCGTCAGCTCTCTCAAAGGGGGCGTCGGCAAGACGACGGTGACGCTCGGACTCACGTCGGCCGCCTTCGCCAAAGGTCTGCGGACCCTCGTCGTCGACCTCGACCCGCAATCCGACGTCTCGACCGGACTCGACATCACGGTCTCCGGTCACCTCAACGTCGCCGACGTCCTGGCATCGCCGAAAGAGAAGACGGTCCGGGCCGCCATCGCCCCGAGCGGCTGGACGAAGGGCCGCCAGGGCACGGTCGACGTCATGATCGGCAGCCCGTCGGCCATCAACTTCGACGGCCCGCACCCCTCGATCCGCGACATCTGGAAGCTCGAGGAGGCCCTCGCGAACGTCGAGGCCGACTACGACCTCGTGCTGATCGACTGTGCCCCGTCGCTCAACGCCCTCACCCGCACGGCCTGGGCCGCGTCCGACCGCGTCACGGTCGTCACCGAGCCGGGCCTGTTCAGCGTGGCCGCGGCCGACCGGGCCCTGCGGGCGATCGAGGAGATCCGTCGGGGACTGTCACCGCGCCTCCAACCCCTCGGCATCATCGTCAACCGCGCTCGGGTGCAGTCGCTCGAGCACCAGTTCCGCATCAAGGAACTCCGCGACATGTTCGGCCCCCTCGTGCTGTCGCCCCAGCTGCCCGAGCGCACGTCGCTGCAGCAGGCCCAGGGAGCAGCCAAGCCGTTGCACGCCTGGCCGGGCGAGAGCGCACAAGAGATGGCTCGCAACTTCGACCAACTGCTCGAGCGCATCATGCGGACGGCGAAGATCGGCGACTACGCCGAACCCGCCACACGCTGAGTGCGGGCCCCCAGGGCCCCACGACGAAGGCCCCGCACGATCTCGTGCGGGGCCTTCGTCGTGGGGACCGCGAGGAGCGGTGCCCGAGGGGTCAGCTGGCGCGCGTGCCGCGGCGGGCGGCGAGTTCGTCGGAGGGGTCGGCGGCCGGCGTGCTGTCGATCTCGACGAGGCTCGACTCGACCTCACGGAGGACCTTGCCGACGGCGATGCCGAAGACGCCCTGGCCGCGACTCACGAGGTCGATGACCTCGTCGTCCGAGGTGCAGAGGTACACGCTGGCTCCGTCGCTCATCAGCGTCGTCTGGGCGAGGTCGTTGACGCCGGCCTCGCGCAACTGGTTGACCGCCGTGCGGATCTGCTGCAACGAGATGCCTGTGTCGAGGAGGCGCTTGACCAGTTTGAGGACGAGGATGTCGCGGAATCCGTACAGACGCTGCGAGCCCGAACCGGCAGCGCCGCGGATGGTCGGCTCGACCAGTTCGGTGCGGGCCCAGTAGTCGAGCTGGCGGTAACTGATGCCGGCGGCCTTGGCCGCGACGGTGCCGCGGTAGCCGCTGTCGGCGTCGTGTTCGGGCAGGCCGTCGGTGAAGAGCAGGCCCAGCTCGTAGCGGGATTCCTCGGGGGAACCTGACTCACTCATGCTGTTGCCTTCCACGTTCTTCTTCCGGAGCTCAACGTTCAACATCGGGTTGATGGTTGTACACGACTCACGGTACCCACAACGGGGAGCTGCCTGGGCGACATCCGCTCCGACGGGTCGGCGTGTCGAGGATATTCGCCCGGAGCGCGGCCGTCTAGGCGTCGAGGCGGCCCAGCGCCGACCGGACGAGCCCCGATCGGACCACGTCCACCTGCGCCGCCAGCTCTCGCGAGAGCTCGGCGACCCGGGCGCGCGAGGCGGCGTCGTGTCTGCGCGCGAGCGGAGCGAGGGCCGTCTCGATGAGCCCGAGCTCGCGATCGACGGACGCGCGGACCGGGCGCAGGTGCCGCGGCTCGATGCCCGACTTGGCGAGCTCGACCAGGGCCGAGAGGACCGCGACCGAGTCGTCGCCGTACCGGTCGGTGGCCGGGAGCAGCGAGGCCGACACGGCCTCGTCGAGCAGGCCGGCCGAGGCGCCGGCCTCGCGCAGGAGGTCGTCGCGGCCCAGGCGCCGGCCGTGCGTGACGATCGAGACGGGTGCGGCACCGGACGGCAGCGACGACGGGCGGCCGGCGTCGAGGTCGGCCAGGTGCTGACGGATCACCTTGAGGGGCAGGTAGTGGTCGCGCTGCAGGCCCAGGATGAAGCGGAGACGTTCGACGTCGGCCGGGGAGAACTTACGGTAGCCCGACGGGGTGCGCACCGGGGTGACCAGTTCACGCTCTTCGAGGAAGCGCAGCTTGCTGTTCGACAGGTCGGGGAACTCGGGCTTGAGCCGCGAGAGGACCTGCCCGATCGTCAACAGGTCGGACGGCCCGGTCTGCGACGACCGGGCGACGGCGGTGCGGGGCACGACTACTTGATCGCCAGGTTCGCGAGGTCGACCCGCGATGCGTAGAACGTCAGGCGGAACTTGCCGACCTGGACCTCGGCCCCGTCGGCGAGACGGGCCTCGTCGATGCGGACGCCGTCGAAGTAGGTGCCGTTGAGCGACCCGAGGTCGCGCACGCTGAAGGAGGTGCCCTCGCGTCGGAACTCGGCGTGCTTGCGGCTGACCGTGACGTCGTCGAGGAAGATGCCGGCGTCCGGGTGACGACCGGCGACGGTGACGTCGGAGTCGAGGAGGAAACGCGCCCCGATGTTCGGACCACGACGGACCACGAGCAGCGCGGAGCCCGAGGGCAGTGCGGCGACGGCGTCACGCTCGTCGGTGGACACGCCGCCCTCGAGAGCGGCCAGTTGCGCCTGGAACTCTTCGTTGAAGCTGAGGGTCGTGTCGACCTCGCGAGGGGCGCCGGGAGCGCGGTCCTGCTCGCCGGGTGCCGGGTTGGCGGGCTGTGCCATCGTGGACCTCCTTTGGCGTCCCAGCGTATCGGAACTCCGAGGCTCGTCGGGAACGGATTTCGCGATCCGACCGCCCGACCCTGGTGCGCCAGGAGGCGAGGGAGTCTCGGCTTCTCTCACCGCGCCTCCACATGCGACTCCCGACCGCTTCGAGGCCGCGTCATAGGGATCTCTTGGGGTGACCTCGTTCCATTGACCCATCGTCACCACCACCGCCACAGGAGGCACACCATGAACGACCGAGACGGCGACGCCACGACCGGCACCCCGAACGACGCGACGCCCGCGACCCCCGCGGCGTCGACCCCCGAGCAGCCCGCCGAGGCGCGGACGCTCCCCCACGTCTCCGGCTCGTCCGACGCACGATACGTGTCGGCCGCGCCGACCTGGATGGCGGGCGACGACTCCCACCAGGCCTACGACGCGGCGCGCCCCACGCCGCCGTCGGCCGGCGCCGGCGCGGACGGCACGGTGCCCCCGGCATTCGGCGGCCCGACCCGACCACGCCGGTCGAAGAAGTGGCTCGCACTGACCGGGGCCGCCGCCGCGGTCGTCATCGTCGCGGGTGCGGCCGGCGGCGGTGCCTACGCCGCGGGCCGGACGGCCGGTGTCGCCGCGGCCCAGGCGGCGAGCGAACGCCAGGCCCTCGAACTGCTGCCCCAGCTCACGCAGCCGGGCAGCGGGTCGGACGGCTCGACCTCGCCGTTCGGCGGATCGACGCAGCAGGGCGGTTCGTCGCAGGGCGGTTCGTCCTCCCAGGGCTCGTCCGCCCAGACCAGCGCCACCGCCGCGACCGACGACGAGAAGGCCGGCGTCGTGACCATCGTCTCGACCCTGAACTACGACGCCTCGTACAAGTCGGCGGGCACGGGCATGATCCTGACCTCCGGTGGACTCGTCCTGACCAACAACCACGTGGTCCAGGGCGCCACCAGCATCCAGGTGACCGTCGAGTCGACGGGGAAGACCTACACGGCCGACGTCGTGGGCACCGACGCGACCAACGACGTGGCCGTGCTGAAGCTGCAGGACGCGTCGGGCCTCGACCCGGTGAGCTTCGACTCGTCGGGCGACGTGGCCACGGGGGACGCCGTCCACTCGACGGGCAACGCCGAGGGCACGGGTGAGCTGGTGACCGCCGAGGGCACCGTGCTGGCGACGGACCAGGCGATCACCGTGCAGAGCGAGTCCGGCTCGGGCACCGAGTCGCTCTCGGGCCTGATCGAGGTCGACGCGGACGTGGTCTCGGGCGACTCGGGTGGTCCGCTGCGCGACGCCGACGGCGACGTCGTGGGCATCGTGACCGCGGCGTCCCAGGGCTCGTCGACCATCACCGGGTACGCCATCCCGATCGACCACGCCCTGGCGATCGCCAAGCAGATCGAGTCGGGCACGGGCAGCTCGACCGTCCAGATCGGCCTGCCCGCCTTCCTCGGCGCGCAGATCTCGAGCACGGCCGGCGGCACCTCGGGCGGCGTCACGATCGCGGGCACCGTCGAGGGAAGCGCGGCGGCGTCGGCCGGCCTCGTCGCGGGCGACGTCATCACGGCGGTCGACGGGACCTCCGTCGCCGACGCGTCCGCCCTCACGGCGGCGATCACGGCACACGAGTCGGGCGACCAGGTCTCGGTGACCTGGACCGACGCCGCCGGAGCCTCGCACTCCGCGACCGTGACGCTGGGCGACGGCCCCGCCGCCTGACCCCGCGACCGTGAGCCCACGACGGCCCGCTCCGCCCCCGGCGGAGCGGGCCGTCAGGCGTGTCAGTCCAGGCCGACGGTGCGGCGGAACGCCCCGGGGCGCAGGACGACCGCTCCCTCGGCGCGGACCGAGTCGGCCAGTGCGCGGTCCGCGGTCACGACGACGACGCGGACAGCGGAGCCCTCGACCGACCGGAGTCCTCGCACCCGGGCCACGACGGCCGAGTCGCCGTCCGTCTCGGCACGGACGACGGTCAGGGCCTCGAACGCGTCGGCGACGGCGCGGGCCTCACCCTCGACGACGGCGGTCACCGTCGGCCATCGCCAGGTCGGCGCCCCCGGGGGCTCGGTGGCCGAGTCGTCCGCGAAGGCCCCGACGTCGCCGGGAGCGATCGTCGCCGGTGCGGTCGTGCCGGCCACGGGAAGACCGTCACCGTCCGGGCTCAACGAGGACGCGGCGAACCCGGCCGCGGCGCTGCGGGACAGGGCGGCGAGCAGGCGTTCGGTGGCGCCGACGCGATCGCGCCACCACCCGTCGGGCCGGGAGCCCAGGACGTTGGCGACGTCCACGACCACGTGGACCTCGCTCGCGAGTTCCTCACGCAACCTCGGCCAGGACGCCGCGAACCCCGGGTGCAACGGAAGGCCGGCGACGTCGTCGGTGGGCACCCAGCCGAGGGCGATGCTCTCGGGGTCCGAGACCACGGGCTCGAAGGACCGGAGTGCCCGGGCGACCACGGTGGTGTACGACCAGAATCCGAGGTCGAGCTCGGACGAGAAGAGCAGACGGAGGGCGTCGCCCGGGACGGCGGCCTCTTCACCGCTCTCGCGGAGGGCCCCCTCGACGGCGGTCTCATCGTGGTGACGCGCGCCGCCCGGCAGGCCCCAGGTGCCGCCGAAGTGGCTCCAGTCGGCCCGGTGCTGCAGCAGCACCCGGCCGTCGGCGTCGACGACGAGCAGGCCCGCCGCTCCGGCGCGACCCCAGAACCGTCGCCCGTCGGGGGCCTCGACCCAGCCGTCAGCGGGCTCGTGCGTGTTCACACGGTCGAGCTTGCCACAGCGACCAGGAGGCGGTGCTCGCGAGAGACGGCGCCGGTCCCGTCGGGCGGTCCGACGGGCGTGACCCGACCCAACCGATGCACCGGCGCGCTCCGAAGGAACACCTGGGACCGGCCCGGAACCCGATGCCGGGCCGGTCCTGCACCTCTCCGGGGCCGGGGACCCGTCCGTGACCGACACCGCGCCTCCCGGGTCCGCCCCGACGGGACCTAGGGCTGCTGGACGGAGAAGACGTTGCCGGCCGGGTCGGTGAACCAGGCGATGTCGGGCCCCATGCCGACGTTCCGCCCACGCATCACGCCCCGTTCGTCGGAGTGGCCACCGTGGTGCTCGGGCTCGAGGCCGAGCCCGGCCAGGTCGTCGAGGGCCGCGTCGAGGTCGTCGACGACGAGGTTCAGCACGGTGTACGACGCGGGCACGTGATCCGGCTTGCCGTAGACGAACACCCACGCCGCGCCTCCCGGCAGACGGAGGCGGACCATCTGATCCTCGACGACGGTCTCGGTCTCGAGACCGAGGACGTCACGGTAGAACGAGACGGCCGCGGCCACGTCGTCGACGCTGAAGCCGGAGTAGCCGGACTGCGGACGGAACACGGGTGCCCCTCTCTCGGACGGGGACGGCCGACCGACGCCGACGTCACGCCCAGCGTGCACCCTGCGCGGCTCGCACACCAGCCCCCGTCAGACGAAGCGGATGGCCTGCTGCAGCCGGGCCCGGACCTCGAAGACGTCGGAGATGCTCGTCCGGTCGCCGAGCTCCGGACCGTGGCGGAGCACCTGCGGCAGCAACGAGCGGCGGAGCACCCAGGTGCCCCCGGCCCGGCGTCCGACCTTCTCGAGGGCGGGCCCGAAGTCGTCGTCGGGCACGACGATCAACTGCGCCGTGAACGAGACGCGGGTCTCCCGGCGGACGGCACGCGCCTGACGGGTGAGGTCGCGGACGGGCTCCTCGTCGTCGGGGATGCCCCGTCCGACGAGCTCGCCCCGGGACACCTGCACCTCGCTGCCCCAGTCGGAGGACTGGATCGCGAACAGCCCCGACGGGCCGAGCACGACGTGGTCGAGCTTGCCCTCGGCGCCCGCGTCGACGTCGCTCCAGATGGTGAACCCGATGCCGAGCTCGGTGACGGCGGCCACGGTAGCCTCCTCGGCCATCGCGTCGGCCAGGACGTGACGGATCTCGGGAGGCGCGCTGCGGACGAGGCGCTCGTCGTACGGGTCGTCGAGGGGCACGCCACGACCGACCCACTCGCGCATGAGGCCGAGGTACCGCTCGCGGTTCGCCCCACCCGGGTGCCCGTGGACCCGGGCCCTGGGCTTGGAGTCGGTGCGGGCCGTCTCGCGGGGTGGCGGCGACCACCCGGGGGCGCTCGACCCCGCCGAGCGCGCGCTGCCCGTCGCCGAGGTGCTGCGCGAGCCCGACCCCCGGTCGTAGGCGGCTCGGGCCTCGGGCGTACCGACCTGTTGCCAGGCGTGCTGCAGGTCTCGGAACGCCTGGGCCGTGCCGCCGAGGTCGGGGTGGGTCTGGCGGGCCAGGCGCCGGTAGGCCCGGCGCAGGTCGTCGGTCGACGCCGTCGACGGCACGCCGAGCACCTCGTAGGGCGTGGCGGAGGCGGGGCTGGGCGTCACGACGGCGACCTTACCGAACGCCCGCTGGACGACCGGTCGACGCCCGGGCGCCGGACGGACCGGTGGTTCACCGCGTCGGGCTGGCCGCCGGTCGCGCGGAGGTGGCCCGGCGGACGGACCGGGCGACCCGCCAGGCGCGCCACCGCAGGCGCGCCCGTCGGACGAGGCGTCGGACCCACTGCGTGATGCGGTGCGCCGCCGGGAACTCGGTGCCCAGCAGGGCGACCCCGAGGAAGACGACGAGCCAGCCCGGCCCGGGCAGCGGCACGAGGATCAGCCCCGCCACGACCACGAGGCCCCCGACCACCCCGACCCCGACCTTGTAGAGCAGGCGGAGCCGAGGCCGCGAGTCGAGTCGCAGGCGCATGCGGGCGTGGCCGTCGCGCCAGGCCTGCCGCCGTCGTCCCCGACGCGGGGCGTGGTCGTGCGGGGTCACCGGTGGGACGCCGTCCGGGCTCTCGGGCTGCTCGGTCATGACGGCGACGCTAGGGGGCGTTCCTGTGAGCAGCACGGCGGTGGAGGGGGTAGCCAGGGAACATGGACTACACACACCTCGGACGCACAGGGTTGTCCGTCTCACGGGCCGTGCTCGGCACGATGAACTTCGGGCCGCAGACGACGGAGGACGACTCCCACGCGATCATGGACCGAGCCCACGAGCTCGGCGTCAACTTCTTCGACACGGCGAACGTCTACGGCTGGGAGAAGGGCGAAGGCATCACCGAGCAGATCATCGGCCGGTGGTTCGCCCGCGGCGGTGGGCGACGCGAGAAGACCGTCCTCGCCACCAAGCTCTACGGCGACATGGGCGACTGGCCGAACGACGGCAAGCTCAGCGCGCTGAACATCCGTCGCGCCCTCGACGCGAGCCTCTCGCGCCTGCAGACGGACCACGTCGACCTCTACCAGTTCCACCACGTCGACCGTGAGACGCCGTGGGACGAGATCTGGCAGGCGATGGAGGTCGCCGTGCAGCAGGGCAAGGTCTTGTACGTCGGCAGCAGCAACTTCGCCGGGTGGCACATCGCCCAGGCCCAGGAGGCCGCGAAGGCCCGACACTTCACGGGCCTGGTGAGCGAACAGTCGATCTACAACCTCATCGTGCGCGACGTCGAGCGGGAGACCCTTCCCGCCGCCCGTCACTACGGACTGGGCATGATCCCGTGGTCGCCGCTCAACGGCGGACTGCTGGGTGGAGTCATCGAGAAGACCGAGGAGGGCTCGCGTCGTCTCGAGGGCCGCAGCGCGGACTACGTGGCCGCCCACCGGGACCAGCTCGAGGCCTACGAGGGCTTCGCCCGCGAACTCGGGCACGCTCCGGGCGAGGTCGCCCTCGCGTGGCTGCTGCACCAGCCGGGCGTCACCGGGCCGATCACCGGCCCGCGGACCATGGCACAACTGGAGTCGGCGGTTGCCGCCGTCGACGTCGAGCTGGACGAGGCCGCGCTGGCGCGGCTGGACGAGATCTTCCCCGGGCACGACACGTCGCCCGAGGACTACGCGTGGTGAACCGGAGGACGACATGAAGACCAGGACAATCGGAGACGTGACGGTCAGTGCCATCGGCCTGGGCGGCATGCCCCTGTCGATCGAGGGCCGACCCGACGAGAAACAGGGCATCGCGACGATCCACGCCGCTCTCGAACAGGGCATCACCCTGATCGACACGGCCGACGCCTACCATCAGGCCGGCAAGGACGAGATCGGGCACAACGAGTTGCTCATCGCGAAGGCGCTCAAGAGCTACCACGCCGACACCGACCAGGTGCTCGTGGCGACCAAGGGCGGTCACCTGCGCCCCGAGGCCGGAGCATGGGCCCAGAACGGCGACCCGTCGTACCTCAAGGAGGCCGCGAAGGCCTCGGCCAAGCGCCTCGGCGTCGAGACGATCGGGCTGTACCAGTTCCACCGACCGGACCCCGCCGTCCCCTACGCCGACTCGATCGGCGCACTCGCCGAGCTGCTCGACGAAGGCGTGATCCGCATGGCGGGCATCTCGAACGCGACGCCCGACCAGATCCGCGAGGCGAACGACGTCCTCGACGACCGGCTCGTCTCGGTGCAGAACCAGTACTCGCCGGCCTTCCGGACGAGCGAGGCCGAGCTCGTGCTGTGCGACGAGATGGGCATCGCGTTCTTGCCGTGGAGTCCGCTCGGCGGCATCACGAACGCCGGTGAGCTGGGCGCCAAGCACGCGGTCTTCGCCGAGATCGCCAACGCCCGGCGGGTGACCCCGCAGGTGCTGACCCTCGCCTGGGAGCTGGCGAAGTCCGAACTCGTGATCCCCATCCCGGGGTCGACCCGGCCGCAGACGATCATGAACTCCGCGACCGCCACGTCGATCAAGCTCTCGGCCGACGAGATCCAGCGACTCGACGCCGCCTGACCCACCCCGCGGTGGGCCCCCCCCCCCCCGGGGGGGGGGCCCCCCCCCCCCCCCCCCCCCCCCCCGGCGGCCCCCCCGCCCCCCCCCCCAACCCCCCCCCCCCCCCCCCCAACCGCCCCCGTCCCGCCGTT
>NZ_JBEPPU010000013.1:0-55705 GCF_040547465.1 Frigoribacterium sp. PvP054 | reverse complement strand
GGGGCCCCCCCCCCGGGGGGGCCCCCCCCCCGGCCGGGGCCCCCCCCCCCCGGCGGGGGGGGCCCCCCCCCGCCACGGGGGGCCCCCCTGCCGCCGGGTCTGCGCCCGGGCCCGGGCCCGCGTCCGGGCCGGCCCCGTCGGGCATCGCGGGCCTGCGCGAGCTCTGCGAGCAGGTCGACGCGTCGTTCACCGCCGAGTGGAACGCCGCGCTGGCCGAGCTCGCTCCGCACCTGCCCGCGTCGACGAGTGCGTTCGGCGAGCACGGCGACCTGCTCCTCTACAACTACCCCGGTGAGCTCGCCGACCCCGACCGCGAGGCCCTGCTGCCGCCGCGCGTCTGGCTCGGGTCGGCCGTCCGCGCCGAGCCGGTCGACGCCGAGGTCGCCGCCTGGCTGGCCGCACCCCACCCCGCCCCGTTCGTCTACGTCAGCTTCGGCAGCTTCCTGTCGGTGCGGTCCGACGTGCTCGGGCGCGTGGCCGAGGCGCTGCGGCGGGTCGGGGTGCGGGCGGCGATCGCGCTCGGTTCCGGGGCCCGCGCCGACCTGGGCGAGGTGCCGGCCGACTGGCTCGTCCGGGAGTTCCTGCCGCAGGTGACCCTGCTCGACGTGGCGGCCGCGGCCGTCACGCACGGAGGAAACAACAGCGTCACCGAAGCGATGACCGCGGGCGTGCCCGTCGTCGTCCTGCCGTTCTCGACGGATCAGTTCGCCGGGGCCGCGGCCCTCGAGCGCACCGGCGTCGGCGTGGCGCTCGCCCCGAACACGGCGACCGTGGACGAGCTGGTCGAGGCGCTGCGGCACGTGCTCGACCTGCCGACGCGCGACCCCGGTGCGGCCGCACGCCTGGCCGGGCTGGCGTCGTCGCTGCGCGAGACGCCCGGGAGGGCACGGGCCCACGCGGCACTCACCGGACGCGACTGACCTGACCGGCCCGCGCCTCCTCGGCTGCGGCTGCGGCTGCGGCTGCGGCGACCGGGGCGCCCGACGTCGGCCACCCGGACCGTCGAGTGGGCGGGAGGTGCGGGTCGGTGGCCGCCCGGCAGCACGTCCTGCCCACTCAGGCGCGGCGACCACCCGGCGGCGGTGCGGAGGACCGCCCTAGACCCCGAAGACGAACTCGCGCATGCTCTCGGCGCTGACCGACGCGTCGCGGTAGCGCTGCATCAGCGCGGCGTTGGCGTCGTACTGCGGCCCCTCGCGCACCTCGGCCTGGTGGTGCAGGGCGAAGACCATGCCCTCGTGGCGTCGCGGGGCCTCACCGAGCAGGGTGGTGTGGGCGAGGTACCAGGCGGCGTCCTCGAAGCCCCAGCCGCGGAAGCGCTCGTCCTGCCCGCCGTGGGCCCGCCACGAGGAGGCGCGGGTCACGTAGACCCCCGAGCAGGCCCCGCGGACGAGCTCGAAGTCGCACCGCTCGAGGGGCGTGCCCGCGGCCGCCTGCGCGGTGCCGTCGCGTCCCAGCCAGTGGTACTCGGTGTAGGGCAGGTGCACCCGGCCGCTCGTGCGGGCCGCCTCGATCGCCGCGAGCAGCGGTTCGCGTTGCGGCAGGGTGTCGGCGTCTCCGATGACGGCGACCTCGTCGTCGGCCAGGGCGGCGACCCCCAGGTTGCGGCACTGCGCCAGGTTGAACACCGGGTCGGGCGAGTCGATCGTGCGGACGTCGGCCTCGGGCAGCGCCTCGGCGTACCAGTCGCGGACGACCTCGAACGCGGCGATCCGACTCGGCTGCGGACGCCAGGGGAGCACGACGGTGACCATCCCGCGAGCCTAGCGGCGCGTGCCCGGCCGCCCCGCGCCTCCCGCCCTGACCTGTCCTGTCCGTCCCGTCCCGTCCCGTCCCGCCCGTCCCGACCCGAAGCGCGATGAACCCGCCTTCGAAAGGAGAACCCACGAGCGATCGGGTTCGTCGCTCGAAACCGGGTTCACGGCCGATGGCGCGCCTCACGCCGGACGCCCGCCGGTCGCGGTGCGGGACGCCGGCCGGGGAGGCGCGGTGCCGGTCAGGCGGGGACGTCGTCGCCGGTCGTCGCCCGGCGCTGCTCGACCTCGGCCTCGAGCCTCGCGAGGCGGGCGAGTCTCTCGTAGTGCTCGGCCTCGCGGTCGAGGTCGGCGAGCTGCTGCTCGGTCGTGCGCACGCGGTGGTCGAGCGTGCGGGCCGCGGCCTCGTGGTAGCGGCTCTGGTCGCGCGGACCGATCTGTTCGACCCGCCGACCGTACTCGCGGCCGGCGGCGAACCAGACGATGCTGCCGATCAGCGGCAGGAACAGCACGATCATGATCCACAACGCCTTGGGCAGGTGGCGCACGTCGCCCTCGGGGCGGGTGACGATGTCGACGAGCGCCCCCACGATCAGCAGGAGGGGCAGGGCAGCCAGCACGAAGGTCACGGCCCGAGGGTAGGGGGTGCCCCGCGACCGGCGGAACCCCCGCGAGGAGGGGTCGCGACCCTCCTGCCTGTGCCGCGTTCTGGGTGTGACCGCCGTGCCGATCGGTGCGTAGCGTCGCCCGCATCACGGCGAGCGGCCCCGGTCAGGAGGCGCGGTGCCGGACGACCACGAAGGGTGCAGTCCGTGAAAGATCACCTCCACCCCTGGTCAGCGGGCGGCTCGGATCGTAGACTCGCTCGGTCCGCCCCGTCGAGGAGAACCGTGAGTCGAAGCGCCATCCGCCCCTGGAAGCGCTCATGACCGACCCCTCGACCCCGCCCGGAGGCGCGACGCCCGCCGACGCGACGCCCGCCGACGCGACGCCCTCGGCTGCCGGGCCGTCGGCCCTGACGCCCCTGGCGACGACGTCCGAGGCGGCGATGCCTCCGGCGTCCGACCCGCCGCTCACCCGCCGCGAGGCCCTGGCCCGCGAGCGCGCCGCCGCCGCAGCGGCTCCCTCGCCGGCACCTGCTGCCGAGGCCGCGAAGAACCCGGCTCCGCACGACGAACCCACGAGCACCCGGGTCCGAGAGTCGTCGGCGACGGCGACGGCGACGGCTGCGCCCACGCCCACGTCCGCGACGCCGGGCGGTGAGGCGACCGTCGTGCGACGTCCTCGGACGGCCGTGCCGGCCCTGCTGCGCCGGGCCCGCGTCGCCGTCGACACTCGCCCGAGCCCGAGCCCGAGCCCGAGCCCGAGCCCGAGCCCGAGCCCGAGCAAGAGCGCGAGCGCGAGCGCGAGCGCGAGCGCGAGCAAGAGCCCGAGCAAGAGCCCGAGCAAGAGCCCGCGCGAGAGCAAGAGCCCGAGCACGAGCTCCCGCCCGAAGCCGCGTGGCGGGTCGAGCGGCACCCCGCGTCGATCGGGTCTGCGCACCGTCGCGTCCCGCGTGCGGGCGGCGACGCTGCCCGTGCTCGGAGCCTGCGCCGTGATGCTCTTCTTCACGTCCAACCTCACCCCCGCCTCGGCCAGCGATCTGGGCGGGTCGAACATCCCGACCGCCGGTGCCGCGCCGATGCCGACCCAGACGCTCGCGGCGTCGCTCGTCGTGCTGACCGTGTCCGAGCGCGACGCCTTCGGGGTGACCGACGCGCCCCCGCCGCCTCCGCCGCCCGAGCCCGAGCCCGTCGTCACCTCGCAGGCCCTCGCGGGAGGGTCGAACTCGCCCCGCGCCTCCTCGGGTGCCGGCACCATCGTGAACTCGGGCACCGGCGACATCCGGTGGCCCTTCGCGGGCACCGTCGTGCTGAGCTCGGGCTTCGGCCCCCGGACGGCTCCGTGCGCGGCCTGCTCGAGCATGCACATGGGCCTCGACATGACCCCGGGCGGAGGCACCCCGATCGGAGCCGTCGCCGCCGGCGTCGTGCGCACCTCGGGCATGCACGGCCAGTTCGGTCAGTACGCGGTCATCGACCACGTGATCGACGGGCAGCGCGTCAGCACCCTGTACGCGCACATGCAGGTCGGCTCGAGCCCGCTCGTCGCGGGCCAGACGGTCGCGGTCGGCGAACTGGTCGGCAAGGTCGGCCGCAGCGGGGTCGCGACCGGCGAACACCTGCACTTCGAGGTGCTGCTCGGCGGCTCGACCCAGGTCGACCCCAAGGCCTGGCTCGACGCGAACGCCGGCCGCACGCTCTAGTCGAGCCCGGACCCTCGCATCCGGCGCTGGGCGCCTTGCCTAGGCAGGGGTCGAGCGCCGCTTGGCGGGGTGGTGGGTGCCGCACGGGCGGTGGCCGGGCCGGGACCCTCGCGTTCGGCGCTGAGCGCCTTGCCTAGGCAGGGGTTGAGCGCCGCTTGGCGGGGTGGTGGGTGCCGCACGGGCGATGGCCGGGCCGGGACCCTCGCGTTCGGCGCTGAGCGATGTGCCTAGGCAGGGTTTCAGTGTCGCTTGGTGGGGTGCCCCGAACCGGCACGCGCGCGTCAGCCGGAGCCGGAGCCCGAGCCCGCACCCGCACCCGAGCCCGCACCCGCACCTCAGGCCGCGCGCCGCGCCTCGCGCCAGGCCCGCACCTCGGCGACGAGCTCGGCCTTGCGACCCGCGTCGGCGAACGACGCCTCGACCGAGTTCTCGGCCAGCAGGGCGAGCGCGTCGTCGTCGAGCCCGAGCACGTCGCGCAGCGCCTGGTAGTTGTCGCCGACGTAGCCGCCGAAGTACGCGGGGTCGTCGCTGTTGACCGTCACGAGCAGCCCGGCCTCGAGCATGCGGGGCAGCGGGTGCTCGGCCAGGTCGGACACCACCGCGAGCCGCAGGTTCGACAGCGGGCACACGGTCAGCGGCACCCGCTCGGCAACCAGGCGGGCGACGAGGGCGTCGTCCTCGAGGCTGCGCACGCCGTGGTCGACGCGTTCGACGTGCAGCAGGTCGAGGGCGTCGGTCACGTACGCGGGCGGCCCCTCTTCGCCGGCGTGGGCGACGACGTGCAGGCCGAGTGCCCGGGCGCGGTCGAAGACGCGGGCGAACGCCGCGGGCGGGAACCCCACCTCGGACGAGTCGAGCCCGACCCCGACCAGGTCGGAGGCGCGGTGCGCGACGGACTCGAGGGTCGCGGCCGCGTCGCCCACCGGCAGGTGCCGCAAGAAGCACAGGATCAGCCCGCCGGTGATGCCGAACCGCTCACGGGCCTCACCGAGCGCGCGCGTGAGGCCGTCGACCACCTCGTCGACGTCGACGTCGCGAGAGGTGTGCGCCTGCGGGTCGAAGAACATCTCGACGTGTCGCAACCCCTGCGCGTGGGCCCGCTCGAGGTAGGCCCAGGCGAGGTCGTGGAAGTCCTGCTCGGTCTGCAGCACGGCCGTGCAGGCGTAGTACAGGTCGAGGAACTCCTGCAGCGAGCCGAACGAGTACGCGGCACGCAGCTCGTCGACCGAGGCGAACGGCAGGTCGACGTCGTTGCGCTCGGCGAGGGCGAAGACCAGTTCGGGCTCGAGCGTGCCCTCGACGTGCAGGTGCAGCTCGGCGGTCGGCGGCGTCGCGAGCACGGAGCCCGTCGCGCTCGTCATCGGCGCCCGGACGGCCGGCGAGGCCGTGCCCGGGAGGGGCGTGCCGGGGGCGGTGGTCGCGGTCGTCGGGGTGGTGTCGGTCGCCGTCATCGGGCCACCGTAGCGGCACCGTGCCGCCGGGCGGGGCTCCGTGCACGATCGTTCACCGTCCCGTCACCCGGCGACCGCCTGGGGACGAGACGAGGAGGCGCGGGTCGCGTCCCGGCGCCCCTCACCACCCGGCCCTCCCGCACGCCGGCACCGCGCCCCAGCCGGGTCGTCAGGCCGTGAGGACGACCGCGAGGGTCTCGGGCTGGTCGTGACCCGTCCAGGTGCCGGTCAGCACCTCGACGCCGTGGTCGCCGGTGTGGCCACCGGTCGAGGCGAGGGCGCCGGCGCCGTGGCGGCCGAGCACGCGGGCGACGACGATGCGCAGCGCCGCGCCGGTGACGACCGTGCGGCCCTCGACCTGGTCGACCGTCACGCGGTCGACGTCGGGCACGGGGGCACCGGGGCTGCCGCTGCCGACGACGGTCGAGTTCGGCTCGCGCACCTCTCGGACGCCGTCGACCTCGAACCAGGCCTCGGCCTGCGTGCCGCCGGTCAGGACCGCCGTCGCGAGGGCCGCGGCCCAGACCGGGTCGGCCGTGCCGTCGTACACCCACCGCTCGCCGAGCACCGCGTGCTGCGTCGTGCCGACCAGGTGGGCGTCGGCGCCGGCCAGCGGGGCCGCGCGGTAGGTCAGGGGCACCTGCAGCTGCACGCCGTCGGGCGTGGCCACGATGATCGTCTCGACGCCGACCTCGCCCGCCGGGTCGTCGAACCGGAAGGCGGCGACGTTGCGCAGCCCCCCGTCGCCCGGGGACGGCGCCGGGCCCTCGAACCACGGCTGGGTCGGCACCCAGGCGTCGAGCAGTGCGATCTTGCTGGGGTCCATGCCGGCCCGGTGCAGGTGTGCCATGCCGACGATCGTAGGGCCGACCACCGTCGTCCCCGACGACGTCGATCGGTCCTCGTGGGCGCGCCGCGCCGTCCTCGTCGTCGCGCCGCCCCGTGCACGTCCGTCCGCCGCCCCGTCCGCGTCGGCTGGACGACACCTGTCGATCGCCTTCCAGCCGCCCGGCGTAGCCTGCGCGGCATGAAGGCACTCCAGTACACCACCGTCGGTCAGCACCCCGAAGTCGTCGAGATCGAGAAGCCGTCGCCCGGCCCCGGGCAGGTGCTGCTGAAGGTCACGGCGGCCGGCGTCTGCCACTCCGACGAGTACGTCATGGGCCTCAGCGAAGAGGACTACACAGCGCAGGGCTACCCGCTGCCGCTCACGCTCGGTCACGAGGGCGCCGGCGTCGTCGCCGAGCTCGGCGAGGGCGTCGAGCACCTGCAGGTCGGCGACGCGGTCGCCGTCTACGGCCCGTGGGGCTGCGGTCGGTGCCACCAGTGCGCCCAGGGCAAGGAGAACTACTGCGTCAACGCCGCCGCCGAGGGCATCAAGCCCCCCGGGCTCGGCGCGCCCGGCTCGATGGCCGAGTACATGATCGTCGACGACCCCCGCCACCTCGTGCCGCTCGGCGACCTCGACCCGGTCGAGAACGTCTCGCTCACCGACGCCGGCCTGACGCCGTACCACGCGATCAAGACGTCGCTGCCGAAGCTCGGGGCCGGCACGTACGCCGTCGTCATCGGCACCGGCGGCCTCGGGCACGTGGGCATCCAGATCCTGCGGGCGCTGTCGGGCGCGCAGATCATCGCCCTCGACGTGTCGGACGAGAAGCTCGAGCTGGCGAAGCACGTCGGCGCGCACCACACCGTGATCAGCGACGAGCACGCCGCCGACGCGATCCGCGAGATCACCGGCGGCCTCGGCGTCCAGGCCGTCTTCGACTTCGTCGGGGCGCAGCCGACGATGGCCACGGCCGTCGCGGTCGCGGCGCCGGACGCCGACGTGACGATCGTCGGCATCGGCGGCGGCACCGTCGAGGTCGGCTTCGGCACGGTGGCCTTCGACGTCGCCGTGCGCATCCCCTACTGGGGCAGCCGCAGCGAGCTGATCGAGGTCCTCGACCTCGCCCGGGCCGGCCAGGTCGAGGTCGCCACGCAGCGCTACTCGCTCGACGACGGCCCGAAGGCGTACGAGGCGCTCGCCGCCGGCACCGTCCGCGGCCGGGCCGTCATCGTCCCCTGACCGACCACCCGAGGAGGCGCGGTGTCGGACGTCCCGGCACCGCGCCTCCTGCGGTTCCTGCGGAGAACGGCGGGCCCGGGTCGTCCAGCCGTCTAGGTTGGGCCTGGTACCGACGGAAGGAACCGCCATGAGCATGGAAGGCGCGGCCTGGAGCTCGCTGTACAAGATCTCGTCCGCGAGGGACGGGAAGCACGGCATCTCGCGCGAGTCCGTGCGGCGGATCATGACGTTCGCCGTGCCCTACCGGTCGAAGCTGGTCGTCTTCATCGGCCTCTCGGTCGTGGGGGCGTTCCTCGCCGTCGCGACGCCGGTGCTCGCCGGTCGGGTCGTCGACGTCATCGTCGCGCGGGGCGAGGTCGGCGCGATCGTCCGGCTCGCCCTGCTCATCGCCGTCGTGGCCGTGGCCGACGCCGGCGTCTCGCTCGCCACGCGCTGGTACTCGGCGCGCATCGGCGAGGGCGTCATCCTCGACCTCCGCACGGCCGTGTTCGACCACGTGCAGAAGATGCCGATCGCGTTCTTCACGCGCACCCGGACGGGCGCCCTCGTGAGCCGCCTCAACAACGACGTGATCGGCGCCCAGCAGGCCTTCAGCGGCACGCTGTCGGGCGTGGTCACCAACGTCGTGGCCCTCGTCCTCACGCTGGTCGTCATGCTCAGCACGTCGTGGCTCGTGACGGTGCTCGCCGTGGTCATGCTGCCCGTCTTCCTGGTTCCGGCGCGGCGCATGGGCAGTCGTCTCGCCGCGTTGCGGCGCGAGGCCGCCGACCACAACTCGGCGATGAGCACGCAGATGACCGAGCGCTTCTCGGCACCCGGCGCCACCCTCGTCAAGCTGTTCGGCCGTCCCGACGAGGAGGCCGAGGAGTTCCGCGTCCGCGCCGCCCGCGTCCGCGACATCGGCGTCCGCAGCGCGCTCCTGCAGTTCGTCTTCGTCACCGCCCTGACGCTCGTCTCCGCCCTCGCCCTCGCGCTCGTCTACGGGCTCGGCGGTGCCCTCGCGCTCGCCGGCCAGCTCGACACCGGCGAGGTCGTCACGCTGGCCCTGCTCCTCACCCGCCTCTACGTGCCGCTGACCGGTCTCGCGAGCGCCCGCGTCGAGATCATGAGCGCGGTGGTCAGCTTCGAGCGCGTCTTCGAGGTGCTCGACCTCGAACCCCTCATCCAGGAGAAGCCCGACGCCACCCTCGTCCCCGGCGGCCCGGTGAGCGTCGAGTTCGACGACGTCCGCTTCGCCTACCCGTCCGCCGACAAGGTGTCCCTCGCCTCGCTCGAGGAGGTCTCCACCCTCGACACCCGCGGCGGCGAGGAGGTCCTGCACGGCGTGTCGTTCCGGATCGAGCCGGGGCAGACCGTCGCCCTGGTGGGCACGTCCGGTGCGGGCAAGTCCACCATCGCGCAGCTGCTCTCGCGCCTGTACGACGTCGACGGCGGCGCCGTCCGCCTCGCCGGGGCGGACGTCCGTGACGTGACCTTCGCGTCGATGCGCGACACCCTGGGCATGGTGACGCAGGACGGCCACCTGTTCCACGAGACCATCCTGAGCAACCTCCGCCTCGCCCGGCCGGAGGCGTCGGAGGACGAGGTGTGGGACGCCGTCCGCCGCGCGCGGCTCGAGCCGTTGATCCGGTCGCTGCCGGACCAGCTCGACACGATGGTGGGCGAACGCGGCTACCGGCTCTCGGGAGGCGAGCGCCAGCGGATGACCATCGCGCGCCTCCTGCTCGCCCAGCCGCGCGTCGTGATCCTCGACGAGGCGACGGCGGCGCTGGACTCGACCTCCGAGGCCGCCGTGCAGGCGGCGCTCAGCGAGGCGCTCGACGGGCGGACGGCGATGGTGATCGCCCACCGCCTCTCGACCATCCGCAGCGCGGACCTGATCCTGGTCGTCGAGGACGGCTCGATCGTCGAGCGGGGCACGCACGACGAGCTGCTGGCCGCGGCCGGCCGGTACGAAGAGCTGCACCGGACGCAGTTCGCCGTGCAGAAGGACGTCGCGGCCGACGAGGAGGCGCCGGTCGCGCCCTGACGCCGGTCGTCCGACCACCGGCCGTGACTTCTCGTCACCCGTGCGCTATGTTCATATGTAAGCACATGGGCGTCGCGACAGGGCGGGCCCGATCGACACGACCAGAGAGTTGTACAGCGACGTATGACCGACACCACTGCCTCCGCGACGGCGGCTCCCCTCGACCTCGTCACCATCGGGCGTTCGGGCGTCGACCTCTACCCGCTGCAGGACGGCGTCGGCCTCGAGGCCGTCGAGACGTTCGGCAAGTACCTCGGCGGCAGCGCGGCGAACGTCACCGTCGCCGCCGCACGCCACGGCCTCCGCACCGCGATCGTCACCCGCACCGGCGACGACCCCTTCGGCCGCTTCGTGACGGGCGAGCTCGAGCGCCTCGGCGTCTCGACCCGGTTCGTCCGCACGGTGCCCGACCTGAACACCCCGGTCACGTTCTGCGAGATCTTCCCGCCCGACGACTTCCCCCTCTACTTCTACCGGGCGCCCAAGGCCCCCGACATGGTCGTCCACGCCGACGAGCTCGACCTCGACGCGATCACCGACGCCCGCATCTTCTGGGCCACCGTCACGGGCCTGTCCGAGGACCCGAGCCGGACGGCCCACCACGCGGCGTGGCAGGCGCGGGGGCGGAGGCCGCTCACCGTGCTCGACCTCGACTACCGACCGATGTTCTGGTCGTCGCCCGACGACGCCCGGCGCGAGGTGTCGCTCGCGCTCGAGCACGTCAGCGTGGCCGTCGGCAACCGCGAGGAGTGCGAGGTCGCCGTCGGCGAGACCGACCCCCACCGCGCCGCCGACGCCCTGCTCGACCGCGGTCTCGACCTGGCGGTCGTGAAGCAGGGACCGCGCGGCGTGCTCGCCAAGACCCGCGACGAGACCGTCGAGGTGCCGCCCCACGCCGTCGAGGTCGTCAACGGCCTCGGTGCGGGCGACGGCTTCGGCGGCGCCCTCTGCCACGGCCTGCTGCAGGACTGGTCGCTCCGGGACGTCCTCCGCTTCGCCAACGTCGCCGGGGCGATCGTCGCCGGCCGACGCGAGTGCTCGACCGCCATGCCCACGACCGACGAGGTCGACCAGATCGTGAGGAGCATCGCCCGTGTCGACGCCTGACGTCCCCGTGGTCGCCACGGCACCCCGCCCGCTCGACTTCGAGACGCTGCGGCACGTGCGCACCTTCGCCCCGCAGACCGTGCTGCCCCGCGTGCGCGACCGGGCGCGTCGGCCGCTCCTCGCCGACGACGGCCGCCTCTTCGTCGTCGCGGCCGACCACCCGGCCCGCGGGGCGCTCGGCGTCCGCGGCGACCCCGCGGCGATGGCCGACCGCTACGAGATGCTCACCCGCCTCGTCACCGCCCTCTCGCGACCGGGGGTGGACGGCGTGCTCGGCACGCCCGACGTCATCGAGGACCTCGCCCTGCTGGGCGCCCTCGAGGGCAAGGTCGTGGTGGGGTCGATGAACCGCGGCGGCCTCAAGGGCGCCTCGTTCGAGATGGACGACCGGTTCACCGGCTACGACGTGCCGAGCATCGTGGCGTCGGGCATCGACTTCGCCAAGCTGTTGATCCGGGTCAACCTCGGCGACGCCGCGACCGCGGCCACCCTCGAGGCGACGGCCCGGGCGGTCGACGCCGCCGCGGCGGCCCGGGTGCCGATCATGCTCGAGCCGTTCCTCAGCCGCTGGGTCGACGGCGTCGTCGAGAACGACCTCACCCCGGAGGCGGTGGTCACCTCGGTCGCCATCGCCGCGGGCCTCGGCGCCACGTCCGCCTGGTCGTGGCTGAAGCTCCCCGTCGTGCCCGAGATGGAGCGGGTGATGGCGTCGACGACGCTGCCGACCCTCCTGCTCGGCGGCGATCCGTCGGGCCGTCCCGACGAGACGTACGCGTCGTGGGAGGCCGCGCTCGCGCTCCCGGGCGTCCGCGGCCTGGTCGTGGGCCGCACGCTGCTCTACCCGCCCGACGGCGACGTGGTCGCCGCGGTCGACACCGCCGCCGCGCTCGTGCACGGCCGATCCCTCGAAGGAGAGAAGCAGGACCATGTCTGACACCTCGACGAAACCCCCCGCCGCCGACCTGCCCGTCGTGCCGCACTGGATCGACGGTCGCGAGTCGCCCTCGAGCTCGGGCCGCACGGCCCCCGTCTACGACCCGGCGCTCGGGGTCGTGACGAAGCACGTCGCCCTCGCCGACGACGCCGAGATCGAGGCGGCGATCGCCTCGGCCCAGGCCGCCTTCCCCGCCTGGCGCGACCTCTCGCTGGCGAAGCGCCAGCAGATCCTCTTCAAGTTCCGCGAGCTGCTCGAGGCGAAGAAGGACGAACTCGCCGAGATCATCACTTCCGAGCACGGCAAGGTCGTCTCCGACGCACTCGGCGAGATCACCCGCGGCCAAGAGGTGGTCGAGTTCGCGACCGGCCTCGCGCACCACCTCAAGGGCGAGTACTCCGAGCAGGTGTCGACGGGCGTCGACGTCTACTCGACCAAGCAGCCGCTCGGCGTCGTCGGCATCGTCTCGCCGTTCAACTTCCCCGCGATGGTGCCGATGTGGTTCTTCCCCATCGCCATCGCGGCCGGCAACACGGTCGTCCTCAAGCCGTCGGAGAAAGACCCCTCCGCCGCGCTCTGGCTCGCCGCCCTCTGGGCCGAGGCCGGGCTGCCCGACGGCGTCTTCACGGTGCTCAACGGTGACAAGCAGGCCGTCGACGGGCTGCTCACGCACCCGGCCGTCCGCGCCGTCTCGTTCGTCGGCTCCACCCCGATCGCCCGGTACGTCTCCGAGACGGGCACCGCGAACCACAAGCGCGTGCAGGCCCTCGGCGGCGCCAAGAACCACATGCTCGTGCTGCCCGACGCCGACCTCGACCTCGTCGCCGACTCCGCGATCAACGCCGGGTTCGGCTCGGCGGGCGAACGCTGCATGGCGATCTCCGTCGTCGTCGCCGTCGAACCCGTGGCGGACGCGCTGATCGGCAAGATCCAGGACCGCGCGTCGACGCTGCGCATCGGCGACGGCCGTCGCGGCTGCGACATGGGCCCGCTCGTCACCGAGCAGCACCGCGACAAGGTCGCCTCGTACATCGCGATCGCCGAGGAGGACGGCGCCGAGGTCGTCATCGACGGCCGCGGCATCGAGGTCGACGGCGACGCCGCGGGCTTCTGGCTCGGGCCGACCCTGCTCGACAGGGTGCCGACCACCTCGCGGGCCTACACGGACGAGATCTTCGGGCCCGTCCTCTCGATCGTCCGCGTCGCCTCGTACGACGAGGGCGTCGCCCTGATCAACGACGGCGCGTTCGGCAACGGCACGGCGATCTTCACGAACGACGGAGGCGCGGCGCGGCGGTTCCAGAACGAGGTCCAGGTCGGGATGATCGGCATCAACGTGCCGATCCCGGTGCCGGTCGCCACGTTCTCGTTCGGCGGCTGGAAGGACTCGCTGTTCGGCGACACCAAGGCCCACGGGGCCGAGGGCGTCCGCTTCTTCACCCAGCAGAAGGCGATCACCTCACGGTGGCTCGACCCGTCGCACGGCGGCGTCGACCTCGGGTTCCCGCAGAACTGAGGCCGCCGGAGCCCACCGGTCCCACGACGAGCAGGAGAGACATGACCACGCACGACGAGCGGGTGTTCCCGAAGGGCACGCTGACGCGCGGCGACTGGGAGACCGTCGTCGACGACGAGCTCGAGGGCTGGCGGCACACCGGGCTGCGGGTCGCCGAGCTCGGGCCGGGGGACGAGCTCTCGCTGCCCGCGGCCGGCGTCGAACGCCTCGTCGTCCCGTTGTCGGGGTCGTTCACGGTCGCGCACCGGGTCTCGGGTCCCCTCGAGACCACGCACCTGGCCGGACGGGCCTCGGTCTTCGACGGCCCCAGCGACGTCCTCTACCTGTCGACCGGCGCCTCCGCGACGATCGAGGGCGGGGGGCGGGTGGCGGTGGCCGAGGCGCCCACCGACGAGGTGCACCCCAGCCGCCACGTGCGGCGCGACGAGGTGCCCGTCGAGCTGCGCGGGGCGGGTCGCTCCAGCCGCCAGGTGCACAACTTCGGCACGCCCCAGGCGCTCGACGCCGGCCGGTTCATCGTCTGCGAGGTCGTGACCCCGGCCGAGAACTGGTCGAGCTGGCCGCCGCACAAGCACGACGAACGGCACGAGGGGCAGGAGTCGCGACTCGAGGAGGTCTACTACTTCGAGACGGCGGTCACGAGGGGCGTCGACGCCCCACCGCAGGCGGACCCGTTCGGCCTCGTCCGTGCCTACTCGTCGCCGGCGGGCGAGATCGACGTGCTCGCCGAGGTGCGCACCGGCGACGTCGTGCTGCTGCCCCACGGCTGGCACGGCCCGTGCGTCGCGGCCCCCGGCTACGACCTGTACTACCTCAACGTCATGGCCGGGCCCGACCCCGAGCGGGTCTGGCACATCTCGGACGACCCGGCCCACGGGTGGATCCGCGCGACGTGGGAGGCGCAGGACGTCGACCCGCGCCTCCCCTACGAGCGCCGATCCTGACGACCACCGCACGACGACCACCGCACGACGAGCTCCGAGCGACGACCACCGCACGACGAGCCCCCCACGACGACCACCCGCGGCGACGGAGCCGCACCGACGACAGGACACGACGACATGGGCACCACCAGGCGGATGACGGTCGCGCAGGCGCTGATCGAGTTCCTCGCGAACCAGTGGACGGTCGACGGCGACCACCGCGAGCGGACCGTCGCCGGCACGTTCGGCATCTTCGGCCACGGCAACGTGGCCGGGATCGGCCAGGCGCTGCAGCAGCTCGAGGTCGAGCAGCCGGGCCTCATGCCGTACCACCAGGCCCGGAACGAGCAGGCGATGGTGCACCAGGCCGTCGGCTACGCGCGCACGAGGCGACGCCGCGGCACCTTCGCGAGCACCGCCTCCGTGGGTCCCGGGGCGGCCAACATGCTCACCGGTGCCGCGCTGGCGACCGCGAACCGCCTGCCCGCCCTGCTGCTGCCGAGCGACACCTTCGCGACCCGCGTCGCCGACCCGGTGCTGCAGCAGATCGAGCTGCCGCACGACCCGAGCGTGCAGGTCACCGACGCGTTCCGGCCCCTGTCGCGGTTCTTCGACCGGGTCGACCGCCCCGAGAAGCTGTTCTCGATCGCACTCGCCGCGATGCGCGTGCTGACCGACCCCGCCGAGACGGGCGCCGTGACGATCGCCCTGCCCGAGGACGTGCAGGCCGAGGCGCTCGACGTGCCCGCCGAGTTCCTCGCGCCGCGTGAGTGGCACGTGCGCCGACCCGTGCCCGAGCGCGGTCCGCTCGAGCGCGCGGTCGCCGCGATCCGGGCGGCGAAGGCGCCGATCGTCGTGGCCGGAGGCGGCGTCCTGTACTCGGGGGCCGAGGAGTCGTTGCGCGCGCTCGTCGAGCTGACCGGCATCCCGGTCGGCACCACGCAGGCCGGCGGCGGCTCGCTGGTCTGGGACCAGCCCGGCTACCTCGGTGCCGTCGGCGCGACCGGCAGCACCGCGGCGAACCGCCTCGCGGCCGAGGCCGACGTGGTCGTCGGCGTCGGCACGCGCTGGTCGGACTTCACCACGGCGAGCCGGACCGCCTTCCAGGCCGAGGGCGTGCAGTTCGTGAACGTCAACGTCGCCTCGGTCGACGCGTACAAGCACGGCACGCAGCTGCCCCTCGTCGCGGACGCCCGCGAGGCCCTCGACGCCCTGCGCGCCGAGCTCGCCGACTGGCGTGCACCGGCCGCGTGGGTCGAGCGGGCCTCGGCCGAGAAGGCCGGATGGGACGCCGTCGTCGACCGCGCCTTCGAGCCCTCGGGGCTCGCCCTGCCGGGTCAGGCCGAGATCATCGGCGCCGTGCAGGCCGCCTCCGACCCCCGCGACGTCGTCGTCCAGGCCGCGGGTTCGCTGCCGGGCGACCTGCACAAGCTCTGGCGTGTGCGCGACGCCCTCGGCTACCACGTCGAGTACGCCTTCTCGTGCATGGGCTACGAGATCGCCGGCGGCCTCGGCGTCCGGCGCGCGGCCCCCGACCGCGACGTCATCGTCATGGTCGGCGACGGCTCGTACCTCATGCTGCACACCGAGCTCGTGACCGCGGTCGCAGAGGGCCTCAAGATCGTCGTCGTGCTGATCCAGAACCACGGCTACGCGTCGATCGGGCACCTCTCCGAGACGGTCGGCTCCGAGCGCTTCGGCACGCGGTACCGCGATGCCGGCGGGGCGACCCTGCCCGTCGACCTGGCCGCCAACGCCCGCAGCTACGGCGTCGAGACCATCGAGGTCGCCGCGGGTCCGGAGGCGGTGGCCGACCTGCGCAGGGCCGTGGCGGCCGCGAAGGCGTCCGAGACCACCACGCTCATCCACGTGCAGAGCGACCCGTTGCTCTACGCGCCCGACGGCGAGGGCTGGTGGGACGTGCCGGTCGCCGAGGTGTCGACGCTGCCCGGAACGCGTCAGGCTCGCGACGGCTACGTCGCGCGGTCGGCCTCGCGCCGCCCGCTGCTGGGCTGACGCGCCGGGGCCGCCGGGGCCGCGCCGGCGGCACGGCCCGCGGCCCGCGGCCCGCGCCCGTGCCCGCGCCCGCGAGTCAGCGCGTCAGCGCTCGACGAGCGTGATCTCGAACGAGTACAGGTCGGGCCGGTAGCAGTGCTGCCCGTGCTCGACGGCACGCCCGGAGTTGTCGAAGGCCGTGCGGCCCATGGTGAGGACGGCCGCGCTCTTGGGCAGGTCGAGCAGGCGGGCCTCGGAGGCCGTGGCCGAACGCGCCCCGATGCGTTGCTTCGCGACCCTCATCGTCACCCCGCGCCCACGCAGCAGCTGGTACAGCCCGTGCGTGTCGAGCGACGCCATGTCGAGGTCGACGAACGGCTCGGGCAGCACGTTGTCGAGGATGGCCAGGGGCACGCCGTCGGCCGAGCGCAGGCGCACGAGGTGCAGCGTGGGGCTGTCGACCTCGACGCCGAGGGCCTCGGCCGTCTTGTCGTCGGCACCCTCGACCGACGACGAGAGCAGCAACGTCTCGGGCTTCTGCCCGGTGCGTTCGAGGTCTTCGTAGAGGCTCGTCAGCTCGACGTTGCGGGTGACGCGACCGTGGACGACCTGGGTGCCGATGCCCCGTCGACGCACGAGCAGGCCCTTGTCGACGAGCTCCTGGATGGCCCGCCGGATGGTCGGGCGAGAGAGCCCGAGCCGGGCGCTGAGGGCCACCTCGTTCTCGAGGCGCGCCCCGGCGGGGAGCGTCTCGTCGTGGATGGCCTCCTCGAGCAGGTTGGACACCTGGTAGTAGAGCGGCACCGGGCCGGAGCGATCGAGCCCGAGGAAGAAGTCCGGGGGCAGCAGCTGCTCGTCCTGAGGCATCGTGTCCGCTCTCGATCGGTGGTCCTCCATCCTTCCACAGCGGGGGATCGGCAGGCGTCGGGCCTCACCCCTCGCGGGGCCGCACGGCCTCGGGCACGGTCTCGGAGGCCTCGGCCGCCATCTCGCGAGCCACGGGCGAACCGGGCATCTCGCGTTCGAGCTCGTGGGCGAGGGAGTCCAGCTCGGCGCCGCCGGCCATCAGCGCGGTCAGCTCGGGCAGGGTGATCTCGCTCTTCTCGAAGTTGCCGAGGCTCGTGCCGCGGTTCAGCAGCAGGAACCGGTCGCCCACCGGGTACGCGTGGTGGGGGTTGTGCGTGATGAAGACGACGCCGAGGCCCTCGTCTCGCGAGCGCGCGATGTACTTGAGCACGACGCCGGACTGCTTCACGCCGAGGGCGGCCGTCGGCTCGTCGAGGATGAGCACGCGGGCCCCGAAGTAGACGGCGCGGGCGATGGCGACGCACTGGCGCTCGCCTCCCGACAGGGTGCCGATCGGTTGGTCGACGTCGCGGAGGTCGATGCCCATGCGGGCGAGCTCCTCGAAGGTGATCTGCTTCATCGCCTTGACGTCGAGGCGACGGAACGGACCGGCCCCGGTCGTCATCTCGGAGCCGAGGAAGAAGTTGCGCCAGACGGGCATGAGCGGCACGACGGCCAGGTCCTGGTAGACCGTCGCGATCCCGGCGCTCAGGGCGGCCCTCGGCGAGGCGAAGGTGACGGGCTCGCCGTCGAGCAGCAGCTCGCCCTCGCTCGGGGTGTGGGCACCGGCGAGCATCTTGATGAAGGTGGACTTGCCGGCGCCGTTGTCGCCGAGCACGCAGGTGACCTGGCCGGCGGCGACCGTCGTCGAGACCCCGGAGAGGGCGTTGACGGCCCCGTAGCTCTTGCCGATGTCGCGGACCTCGACGATCGTCGTGCCGATGGCGGCACGCGGCGGCACGGGACGCGCGTCCGTGCGGTCGGTGGTGGTCTCGGTGCTCATCGCGCGCCTCCTGCTCGTGTCCTGACGAAGTTGTTCAGCAGCACCGCGGCGAGCAGCATGGCGCCGAGGACCGTCCGCAGCCAGTTGGTGTCCCACTGGGCGAAGGTGATGCCCTGGAAGACCATGCCGTAGATCAGCGCGCCGAGGGCGGCGCCGATCGCCGAGCCGTACCCGCCCGTCATGAGGCAACCGCCGACGACGGCGCAGATGATGTAGATGAACTCCTGGCCCACCCCGGTGTTGGCCTGCACCGTCGAGGTGCGGAAGAGCGAGATCATGCCGACCAGCCAGGCGGCGCCGGCCGTGCCCATGAAGAGGCCGACCTTGGTCTTGAAGACGGGGACGCCGACCTGGCGGGACGAGTTCAGGGCCCCGCCGACGGCGAAGATCCAGTTGCCGGCACGGGTGCGCAGCAGGATCCAGGTGGCCACCGCGGCGACGACGAACCACCAGAGGACCGAGACGTAGAAGGTGCCTCCGCCGATCTGCACCGACGCGCCGAACAGCGGCTGGATCGAGTCGTAGGACGGGACCTTCGTCATGCCCTGGATGGCGACCTGGCCGGTGATGATCTTGGTGACGGCGAGGTCGATGCCCGCGAGGGCGAAGAACGTGCCGAGGGTCACGATGAAGCTCGGCAGGCCCGTCTTCATGACGAGGACCCCGTTGACGGCGCCGACGCCGAGGCAGACCACGAGCGACACGACGACCGCGACCCAGATGTTGAGGCCGTAGTGCGTCGTGAGGATGCCCACGATCAACGCCGAGAAGCCGGTCATGACGCCGGCGGAGAGGTCGAACTCGCCGCCGATCATGAGCACGGCCACCGCGACGGCCATGATGCCGAACGTCGAGGCCGACTCGAGCCAGACGCCGGCCCCGGCGAAGCTCAGGAACTGCGGGGTGTACAGCGAGAAGAAGAGGAGCACCGCGAGCGCGGCGACGAAGGCGCCCGTCTCGGGGCGGGCGAGGATCTTGCGGAGGGGACGCCGCTCGAGGCGTGGCCTCGTCGCGATCGTCACGATGTCTGTGGTCGTCAACGGTGACTCCTGGGTCGGGGGAGGAAGGGGGCCGGCTGCGCGTCGCGCCGGCCCCCGGGGATGCCTAGCGCGTGCCGTTGGCGGCGAACTCGGCGACCTGGGCCGCGTTGTCCTTGGTGACGAAGGCCGGGCCGGAGTAGACCGGCTGGCCGCCGCCGATGACGTTGCCGTTGGTGACGTACAGCTCGAGCGCCGTGACGCCCAGGAACCCCTGGACGTAGGGCTGCTGGTCGACGGCGAAGAGGATGGAGCCGTTCTCGACGTCGGACACGACGTCCTCGGACAGGTCGAAGGTGCCGACCTTCGCCGAGCTGCCGGACTCCTCGACCGCCCCGACCGCGTCGATGGCGTACTGGCCGCCGAGGGTCAGGACGCCGTCGATGGACGGGTCGGCCTGCAGCTTCGACTTGATGGTCGCCTTCACGTCGGCGTCGTTCGTGCCGTCGACCTGGAGGTTCGTCATCGTCCCCCCGAACGTCTTGGCGGCGGCGGAGCAGCGGTCCTCGAGCCCGACGTTGCCGGCCTCCTGGATGACGCAGAGCGCGTTGGTCAGGCCGGCGTCGGCGAGCTCGGTGCCGACGGCCTCGCCGGCGACGGTCTCGCTCTGGCCGATGTGGGTCAGCGCACCGAACTCGGCGGAGCGCTCGATGCCCGAGTTGATGGTGACGACGGGGATGCCCGCGGCGACGGCCTTCTTGACGCTGTCCTCGACGCCGTCGGGGTTGGCCATCGAGACGACGATGCCGTCGACCTTCTGCGCCACCGCGTTGTCGATGAGCTGCGACTGCTTCGCGGGGTCGGCGTCGGAGTTGTAGGTGACGGTGGCGTCGTAGTCCGACCCGGCCGTCTCGGCCCCCGACTTCACGCGGTCCCAGAAGGCGTCGCCGGGGCCGGAGTGGGTGACGACGGCGAACGTGAGGTCGCCGCCTCCGGTGTCCGGGCTGGCCGTCTCCTGGCCCGTTCCCGAGCAGCCGGCGAGGAGGAACCCGGTCGCCGCAGCGAGGCCGAGGCCGGCGAGGAATCGCTTCTTCATTGAAAGTCCCTTCGATGCGGATCTCGTCGCGGAGGACGGTCCGGGGTGACGTCGATGTCGGCTCCGAGTATGTGCGAGGGGTGCATGATTGTCAATACATTCTGTCATTGGGCTAGGCTCGTTCCGACCCCGCTCGACCGGGGCCCGCCGACGACGTCAGGAGAACCATGTCGACACCGGATCGCGTAGGAGTGGGTCTCGTCTCGCTCGGATGGATGGGGCGGCTCCACTCGCGGGCGTACCGCGCGGTCGCGGAGCACTATCCCGAGCTGCCGGTCCGCGTGGACCTGGTGTCCGCCGCCGACACGGATGCCGATGCGCGACGGAGCGCCGAGACGGTGCTCGGCTACCGCCGCACCACCGGAGATTACCGCGAGGTGGTCGCCGACCCCGAGGTCGACGTCGTGTCGATCTGCGCGCCGAACTTCCTGCACCACGAGGTGGCCCTCGCCGCGGCCGCCGCGGGCAAGCCCTTCTGGATCGAGAAACCGATGGGCCGGTCGGCCGCCGAGTCGTCCGAGATCGCCCGCGCCGCCGCCGACGCCGGCGTCGTCACCTCGGTCGGCTTCAACTACCGCCACGCGCCCGCCGTCGCCCGGGCCCGGGAGCTCGTCCGCTCGGGCGCCCTCGGCACCGTGACCAACGTGCGGGTGAGCCTGCTGGCCGACTACTCGGCCGATCCGCTCGGAGCCCTGACCTGGCGGTTCCGTCGTGACCGGGCCGGGTCGGGCGTGCTGGGCGACCTGCTGTCGCACGGGGCGGACCTGGCCCAGTTCGTGGTCGGGCGCATCGAGTCCGTGACCGGCCTCACCGAGACGTTCATCCGCGAGCGTCCGCTGCCGGGCTCGGGCTCGGCGGGCCACTTCAGCAAGGGCGCCGAGGGCGGGGCGACCGGAGAGGTCGAGAACGAGGACTACGCCGCCGTGCTCGGCCGGTTCGACACGGGCGCGGTCGTCGTGCTCGAGTCGAGCCGTGTCGCGATCGGGCCGCGCGCGGAGTACGCGCTCGAGGTCTACGGGACGAAGGGTTCGCTGCGCTGGGACTTCCAGCGGCTGAACGAGCTGCAGGTCGCCGACGACACGAGCGGCTACCGCACCGTCATGGCCCAGCCCGGCTTCGGCGACTTCGCCCGGTTCCAGCCGGGCGCCGGCACGAGCATGGGCTTCGACGACCTCAAGACGATCGAGGCACAGCTGTTCCTCCGGTCCGTGCTCGAGGGTCGGCAGCTCGCGCCCTCCGCCGCCGACGCCTGGTCGGCGGCCGAGATCGTCGAGGCGGCCGTCCGCAGCGACCGGGCCCGCGCATGGGAGGCCGTCGGCCGCGTCGAAGGGCCCACCACGTACGACCTCTGACCCGGACGACCTCGGACCCGGGGTGCCTGCCCTGCTGGGCCGGGGGCGGGCCGGCCCGCACGGCCGGACCCGCGCCTCCCGGGTCCGGTCCGCCGCGGGGCGGCGTCAGGCGAAGGAGGCGCGGAAGCGTTCGAGCGCCGTGTCGGAGTCGACGGAGGGCCAGGCCTCGAGGCCCACGACGCCCTCGTACCCGAGCGTCCGCAGCTCGGCCGCGATCGCGGGGTACCGGATCTCGCCCGTGCCCGGCTCGAAGCGCCCCGGCACGTCCGCGACCTGGATCTCGCCGACCCAGGGCAGCGCCCGCCGCAGCAGCTCGACGAGGTTCCCCTCGCCGATCTGTGCGTGGTACAGGTCGAGGTTGAGGCGCAGGCCCGGGCTGTCGACGGCGCTCACGAGCGCGAGGGTGTCGTCGGCCCGGGCGAAGGGCGTGCCCGGGTGGTCGACCGCCGTGTTCAGGTTCTCGAGCGTGAAGACGCGGCCGTGGCGCTCGCCGAGCCGTGCCAGGTGGGCGAGGGTCTCGAGCGCCCGCTCGCGGTCGTCCGGCGTCACGGCCTCGCCCGGTCGCACCGGGAGCCCGTCCGGGTCGAGGCCGGTGCCGTGCAGGTTGAGCCGCGGCGAGTCGACGACCTCGGCCGCGGCGAGGGAGAGCTCGGCCGTGCGGAGCAGGTCGGCGATGCCGTCGGTCGTCGTCAGGTCGCCCGCGAGGTAGCCGGTCATCGACGAGAACGTCGCGCCGGTGGCCGCGAGCGCGGGGAGGTCCTTCGTGGACCAGTCCCAGATCTCGACCTCGAAGCCGAGCTCGTGCAGGCGCCGGACGCGGTCGACGACGGGCAGCTCGCGGAACAGCATCTCGGCGCAGGCCGCCAGCCGGTAGGTCATGGCCTGCTCAGAGTTCGACGGCGACGGAGACGCGCTCGACCGCCGAGCGGGCGGCGGCGTCGGCGAGGACGAGCGCCGCCCGACCGTCGGCGAAGGTCGGGCTCGCGGACTCCTCGCCCCGGGCCAGCCGGACGAACGCGCGCAGCTCGGCGACGTAGGCCGCGGCGTACCGCTCGAGGAAGAAGTCCTGGTACGGCGGCTTGGCCTCGACCTGGGAGGCCGTGGAGACGCTCACGAGGCTGGTGAGCGCGTTCGACACCTGCAGGGAGCCCTCGGCGCCGAAGGCCTCGAGCCGCTGGTCGTAGCCCACGGCGCTGTGCCGCGAGTTCGTGATCGAGACCAGGGCCCCCGAGGCCGAGCGGAGCGTCACCATCGCGGTGTCGTGGTCGCCGTGTTCGCGGGCGCCCGGGTCGAAGAGGGTCGTGCCGGTGGCCGTCACCTCGACGATGTCCGGCAGGAAGAACCGGGCCATGTCGAAGTCGTGGATGGTCATGTCGCGGAAAATGCCGCCCGAGACCCCCACGTACGCGGCCGGCGGGGCCGCCGGGTCACGACTGACGATCGACAGCTGCTCGAGCGCGCCGATCTCGCCGGCCGCCACGCGGGCCTGCGCGGCGGCGAACGCGGGGTCGAAGCGGCGGTTGAAGCCCAGGGCGACGGGGACGCCCGACGACTCGACGCGCGGCAGCAGGGCGTCGACCCGCGCGATGTCGAGGTCGATCGGCTTCTCGCACAGCGCGGGGACGCCGGCGTCGAGTGCCGCCCCGAGCAGGTCCACGTGGGTCGCGGTGGGCGAGGCGATGAGGACGGCGTCGATCTCGCCCGACGAGAACATCGCGGCGGCGTCGGTCGTCACGGTGCCGCCGTGGCGTGCCGAGACGGCCTCGGCGCCCTCGACGAACGGGTCGCAGACCCAGGCGAGGGTGGCCTCGGGGTCGGCCGCGATGTTCGCGGCGTGCACCTGGCCGATGCGGCCGGTGCCGATGAGTCCGAAGCGGAGCGGAGTGGTCACGTCGTCGTCCTTGCTGCCCGTGGGCGTCGTGGGGCCCCGAGGGGCAGGAGGGTGGGGAGGCGCGTCAGGCCCACTCGCGGAGGGCGTCGCGGTTGACGAGCTGGTCGGCGCCCCGTTCGGTGCGGAACGCCGAGAGGTCGGCGTCCGGGGCGTTCAGGACGTCCTGCTCGACGACGATCCAGCCGTCGTAGCCCAGGCGGTCGAGGGCGGTCATGACCGCGTCGAGGTCGACGTCGCCGTGCCCGAAGGCGACGAACGACCCGGAGGACCAGACCTCGCGCATCCCGCCTCCGGCGGCCAGCACCCGTCGGAGTCCGGCGACGTCGACGTCCTTCAGGTGCAGGTGGTTGATCCGGTCGCCCCAGCGCTCGATCGCGAGCACGGGGTCGCCGCCCCCGATGACGAGGTGCCCGGTGTCGAGGGTCAGGCCGACGTCGACCGCGGCGAGGAACCGGTCGATCTCGTCCGGCGACTCGACGAACGTGCCCGCGTGGTGGTGGAAGGTCGGTTCGAAGCCTGCTGCCCGCGTCCTGTCGACGGCGCGCTCGACGTTGGCGGCGAGGGTGGACCACCGTCGGTCGTCGAGCGGGTCGGTGGCGGCGCCGCGACCCGGTCCGGCGCGACGGGCGTCGGAGCCGTCGTCGGCGAGGGTCGGCAGCGGCAGGCGTGCCGGGCCGCCGTCCGACGCCTCGGCGAAGAGGCGCAGGGTCGCGTCCAGCTGCGGGAGAGCGGCCGCGAAGGCGTCGTCGTCGGAGAAGGGCAGCTGGATCCACCCCCCGGCGAGTTCGAGGCCCGAGCGGGCGAGTCGGGCGCGGAGCTCGTCGCCGCGGCCGAGGTAGCCGACGGGTCCGAGGTCGACGCCGGCGTAGCCGCTCTCGGCCAGGACGTCGACGAACTCGTCGGGAGCGACGACGTCCGCGCCCTCGGGGGTCAGCTCGAAGACGCCGAAGCTCACCGGGGCGCCGGCGACAGACGCCTTCATCGGAGCGCCGGACGCAGGGTGCGGGCGAAGGACTGGTTCATACGTCTCTGTACTACTTCCAGGTGGTGGGCAATTGTCCTAACAATGGCACAAACCCGGAGGTGCGGCAACGGCGGGTGGGACGGCGACGGCTCGAGGGGGCGCGCCGCCGGACCGGCTCGTCAGGCCTGCACGAGGGTGAGGCGTGCCGACAGGTCCCAGAGCGCCCGCGCCGTGTCGAGGTCGGTCAGGGGCCGCCAGAGCGGGCGAGGGGCGGGCGGGCCGCCGACGGTCCGGCGCGGTCCGAAGAACTCGTCGCCCGGCGACCCGGCCCGGGTGGCCGCCATCAGCGCGGGGAGGGCGGCGCTCTCGACGGTGCCCAGCACCCCGACGCGGGACAGCGCGCCGATGACCCGTCGTTCCGCGCCGGCCCGTTCGCGCCCCATGCCGGGCTGGGCGGCGAGGAGGTTCGTCGGCGAGACGCCGGGGTGGGCCAGGTTGCTGGTGATGCCCCACCCGGCGGCGCGGCTCCTGGCGTCGAGCTCGCGCGAGAACAGGCCCACGGCCGTCTTGGACGCGCCGTACGCGCGCATCACGTCGTAGCGTCGCTGCTCGGCGAAGTCGTCGAGGTCGAGGGTGGCGCTGCGGGCGGCCACGCTCGTCTGGTTCGTCACGCGCGCGTGCCCCGCCTGCAACAGCGGGAGCAGCCCGAGGGTGAGGGCGAAGTGCCCGAGGTGGTTGGTGCCGACCTGCAGCTCGAACCCGTCGGCGGTCTCCTGCCGGGTCGGCGGTCGCATCACCCCGGCGTTGTTCACCAGCAGGTGGACGGGTCGCCCCTCGTCCCGCAGCCGGGCGGCCAGCGCGGCGACGGACTCGAGGCGGGACAGGTCGAGCGAGGCGACGGTGACCTTCGCGCCGGGCACCCGCGAGCGGATGTCGGCGGCGACCCGTTCGCCCTTGGCGGCCGAACGGACCGGCATGACGACCTCGGCGCCGGCCGCGGCCAGGCGACGGGCGATGACGGCGCCGAGGCCGTCGCTCGCGCCCGTGACGAGGGCGAGCTTGCCGGTCTGGTCGGGGATGTCGAGGTGCGGGGTGGTGGGCATGGAGGTCCTCCGGGGTTCTCGGTGGCGGGTGCGTCCCCCCATGCTCGGGTCTGGTCACCGGTGCATCCAGGGCCCGCCGATCAGTGGCTGAGCGATCCGACGACGGCCAGGAGCCGGAGGCGCTCCTGGCTGGGGCTGCCGGGTTCCGCCGTGTAGACCAGCAGCCGGTGCGACTGGTCGGGGTCGACGAGCGTCTGGCAGGCGAGTTCGAGCGCCCCGACCTCCGGGTGGACGAACCGCTTCACCTCGGGAGGCGCGAGGCCGACCTCGTGACGGTCCCACGCCGCACGGAACCCGGCGTCGTCCCACAGCTCGTGCACCAGCTCGGCGGCCCGCGACCCGGGTCCGCGCAGCGCGACGAGTTCGCGAAGGCCCGCGGCGTACACGCGCGACAGCACGTCGCGCTCGTCCGGCGGGTAGGCGGCCTGCGCCTCTGGGTCCGTGAACCAGCGGTAGCCGAGGCTCCGGCGGCTGCCCGAGCGCTCGGTGGCGTCACCGGTGAGCGCACGGGCGAGCGGCGTCTGGCGGAGCGTCTCGCCGAGCTCGGTGACGATCTCGGCGGGGGTGTCCTCGAGTCGGTCGAGGATGCGCAGCACGCCCGGTGCGACGTGCCCGCCCACGAGCCCCGGCACGGGTGGGTGGTGGCCCGCCAGTCGGAACAGGTGGTCGCGTTCGGCGACCGTGAGGTGCAGGCCCTGGGCGATCGCGGCCACCATCTGCTCGGAGGGGTGCGGCCCCGTCCCGCGTTCGAGCCGGGCGTAGTAGTCGGTCGACATGGCACAGAGCACCGCGACCTCCTCGCGTCGCAGACCCTCGGTCCGTCGCCGCGGACCTCGCGGCAGGCCGACGTCCTCGGGCTGCAGGGCCGTCCGTCGACGGCGGAGGAAGTCGGCGAGGGCCGGGCGATCGATCACGGACCGTTCTTACCGCATCGGCCGCCCGGCATCCACGACCCGGCGGTCCACCCCTCGGGGGTCAGTCGTAGACGCGGCCCAGCACCCAGCCGCCGTCCGCGCCGAGGACGACCTCGAACATGTGGGTCGTGCCGTCGTCGTCGGTGGCCTGGAACCGCCAGCCGACGAACCGGCGCGGCGGGTGGGTGATGAAGTCGGGCGTGACCGCCGGCTCGACCCGCAGCTCGGTCGGGCTGTCGGTCACGCGCCACCGCCGGCACGACCACACCAGCCGCGCGGGCAGGTCGCGCTCGAACCAGAGCGCCACGGGCTCATGGGTGGTCTGCGTGCTCATGTCGTCCTCCTGCTCGTTCGAACGTGTGTTCGAACGGATCGAGTGTAGGTCAGGCCGACGGGACGGGCAACCGGATCACGAGCGTCTGCCCGGACGCGGGTCGATCGTGGCGGCGTCGGCCTGCTCGACGGGATCGAGCGACGACACGACCGCCGGCGCGATCGCCTGGCCCCAGCGTCGGTGCATGGTCGCCCACGAGAGCAGCTCCTGGTGGTAGAGCCCTTCGGAGCGCCACTCGGGGAACGGCACCCAGGACGCCCCGGGCAGGGTGAGCGCGACCCGGGCCGTCAAGGCGTTGAGCCGCTCGATCTGCTTCGTCAGCAGCCGCTTCGCGACGGGTGGGATCGGCCGGAACTCGGCCATCGGCGGGATGCCGACGTAGACGATCCGGCAGTCGGGGCCGGCGGTCTCGCGCACGCGGTCGGCGAGGCGGAGCAGGTCGGCCTCCCACGAGGCGCCCTCGGTCGCCAACAACACGTCGCAGATGCCGAGCAGCACCACGGCGACGTCCGCCGGCTCGTCGGGCAGGTCGATCCGGGCGGCCTCGGCGGCCGTCAGCACGGGCGCCGAGACCTCGCGCCAGGTGACGCCGCGACCTCGGGTCGAGCCGACCAGGCGGGCGGTCTGGCTGGCGCAGGTGAGGTCGTGGTCGAGCACGCCGAAGCCCTCGACGGCGATGCTGCCGACGAAGAGCAGCCGGTCGGGGTCGGGGCCCTCGATGAGCGTGCGTCGGGTGTCGCGGGGGAAGGGGGCCCGCGCCAGCTCTCGCTCGTAGAGCGCGAGGTGGAGGCGGAAGAGGGGCTTCGTGACCCGCACGAGCGCCGCGACCAGGCGGCCGTGTCGGCGGGGGGTCGGGGGTTCGACCAGGGGCATGTTCGTTCGCAATCCGTGCGGTGCAGGAGGCGCGGCCTCCGACGGTCTCGTCCTGAGACCGTAGCCAGTCTGGTGGTCCCCCGAAAAGAGGACAGGCCCCCATCCTGGGGCATGCGTCGGAAATCGGCTAACCGGCGGCCCTCCGGCGCCCTCGACGCCGGTCGGCACGCGCACGTTGTCCGCAATGCGAACTGCGTCACGAGGTAGCTAGATGGCCTAGCTACCTCGTGATTTCATTCGTGGGTACCGACTTCACGGGCGGTGCGGACCGCGGCTCCCGAGCCGCGGTCCCCTGAGACCAGCATCACCGGCAGACAGCCCAGGGCTGCCGAGAAACGGACCGACCATGACCCTCCTCACCCCGTCGCGTCGCCGCGCCGACGACACCCGCAGCCCGTTCTCCGAGGTCCGCGAGACCGAGCGCCAGGCGACGCTGTTCGTCATCGCCACGGCGGCCGTGGGAGCGAGCGCCAGCCTCGTCGCCGCCCTCTTCCTCAGCAACGGCCTCTTCCTGTGAACGACGACCTGCTCCACGTCGAGCTGGCTCCGACCGAACCCCTCGACCTGTCCGTGCTGTTCGAGGCCGACGCCGCCTAGGCGCGCTCGTCCCGCCCGGGCATCGGGGCGGTGCCGGGTGCGCCGGGAGTCCGCGTCCATGCGGTTCCGAGCTCGCGCCTCCTACCCTTGACGCCATGCAGACCACCGACCCGGCCCGCGTCGGCCCGGCCGCCCGACTCGACGACCGGTACGGCCGACGGCCCGGCCGGGCCCGGTGGTCACGACTGGTCGCCCTCGTCGCGGGCTCGGCCGTCGCCCTCGTGGTCACGGCCTGGGTCGTGCTCGTCGCGTTCGACGGCGACTCGGCCGAGCTCGAGGTGAGCCACTACGGGTTCACCGTCGCCGGCGACGACTCGGTCGACGTGCAGTACACGGTCAACGTGGCGGGCGGCACCGAGGTCGGGTGCGCGGTGCAGGCGCTCAACGAGAACCGGGCCGTCGTCGGTTGGAAGGTCGTCGAGCTGCCCGCCGTCGACTCCCACACCCAGACCTACACGACCTCGCTCGTCACGAGCGAGCGGGCCGTGACCGGATCGGCCTACCGCTGCTGGGTGCTCTGACCACGACGCCGGACGGACGACGCGACCCGCGCCTCCTGAGCAGGAGGCGCGGGTCGCGTCCGTCGGTGGGCGTCGCCGCCCGGCCGGGTCACGAGGCCTGCGGCACCCGGTTCGCCTTCGCGAGGTTGGCGACGAGCTCGTCCTTCGTCTGGCGCACGACGTAGGCCGGGCGGTCGCGCTCGACGCGCCAGCTCTCGGACAGCGGGCTGACGTCGACGGTGTCGAAGCCCAGGTCGTCGTAGAGGTCGGTCACCAGGGCGACGGCCTCGGGGGAGTCGCTCGACGTGGCGAGGGCGCGGCGGTCGGGGGTGCCGGCGGGGGCGACGTCGGTCGTGATGTCCTTCGCCTCGATGTGGTTGAAGCCCTTGACCACGCGGCTGGTGGGCAGGTGGCGCTGCAGCATCTCGGCGGTCGTGTCGGTGCCCGCGTCGAGCGCCGGGATGTGCCCGTCGCGCTCGAAGTAGTAGTTGTTCGTGTCGATCACGGTCTTGCCCGCGAGCGGCTCGACCGGCACCTGGTCGAGGTTCTTGAGGGGGACGGTGACGACGACCACGTCGCCTGCCTCACCGGCCTCGGCGGCGGTGGCCGCCCGGGCCTTCGGGCCGAGGTCGGCCACGAGGTCGGCGAGGGTCTCGGGCCCGCGCGAGTTGCTGATCACGACGTCGTGGCCGTGGGCGATGACCGCCCGGGCGACCTGGCTGCCGATGTTGCCTGCTCCGATGATTCCGTACGTTGTCATGTGCAACCCAACCGACGGGCGGGCGGCTCCCTTCCCGACGGCGGCGTTCTCCCAGGGCTTCACAAGGTGCGGGTCGGCCGTCGCGGCCTCGGCGGGCGCCGGTCGTGATCCGATCGTCACCGGTCCGATCGTCACGCGGACGCCCCGCATGCGACAGGATGGACCCCACACCAGTCACGAGGGGGAGGCGATGGCCGCGCCACAGCAGGACGACGCGCTCGATCGCGTGCTCGCCGAGCGCTACCGGCTGCAGTCCGTCGTGGGTCGAGGTGGCATGGCCACCGTCTACAAGGCCGTCGACGAGAGCCTCAACCGAACGGTCGCGATCAAGGTCTTCCACAGCGCGATGGTCGATCCGGCGCGGCAGGAGGCCGAGCTCGGCGTCCTCTCGAGCCTCGAGCACCACGGCCTGGTCGGCCTGTTCGACGCCGGCGTCGAGCACGGGCCGAACGGCCCGCAGCGCTTCCTGGTGATGCCGCTGATCGCCGGTCTCAACCTCGAGGACCGCCTGAACCACGGCGCCCTCGCCGCCCGCCACATCGCCGAGATCGGCTACGACATGGCCGAGGCGCTCGACTACATCCACGGCCACTCCGTGGTGCACCGCGACATCAAGCCGTCGAACATCCTGCTCGTCGACTACGGCGACCACGGTGCCGCGCGGGCCAGGGCCAAGCTGGCCGACTTCGGCATCGCCCTCACCGACGACGTCGAACGCCTGACCGCCGAGGGCGTCACGACCGGCACCGCCGCCTACCTCAGCCCCGAGCAGGCGGTCGGCGGCGAGGTCGGTCCGGCGAGCGACGTCTACAGCCTCGGCCTCGTGCTGCTGCAGTGCTTCACCCGCCGCCGTGAGTTCCCGGGGTCGCTCGTCGAGTCCGCCGTCGCGCGCCTGTCGCGCGACCCGGTGCTGCCCGAGCCGCTGCCCGACCACTGGCGTCAGGCCCTGCGGGCGATGACCCGGCGCGACCCGGCCGAGCGCCCGACGCGGGCCGAGCTGGTCGCGTTGATGCGCGACGTCGTGATCACCGAGACCACCGACCACCGCGACGGCGGGGGCGACTTCCCTGCCGGCGACGGCGCGACGCGGGGTGGCGACACCGAGCCGTTCGACCACAGCGAGGTGCTCGACACCCTGCCAAACGAGGCGCTGGACCGGGTGACCGCCATGGCGGCGCGCCTCTTCTCGGCCCCGATCGCCCTCGCGACCGTGATCGACGACGACCGCACCTGGTTCACCACGCACTACGACCCGGCCGTGGGCGACGTCGCCCGTCAGATCGACCTGTCGCAGGGGGCGGTGCACTCGTCCGAACCCCTGGTCATCGAGGACGCCGCGACCGACCGACGCGTCGCCTCCAGCCCCCTCGTCACCGGGCCGCTCGGCATGCGGTTCTACGTCAGCGTCCCGCTCACCCGACGCGACGGCCACACCATCGGCACCCTCTCGGTCATCGACCGCCAGCCGGGCACCGCGAGCGACGAGCAGGTCGCGAACCTGACCGACCTCGCGGCCCTCGTGGTCGCCCAGCTCGAGCTGCGCCAGGAGAGCCTGCGCATCGCCGGCACCACGACCGGCAACGTGCCGCACGCGTCGCGGGCCGACCTCGACACCCAGGCCTGGAGCCCGACCGACGACTGACGCGGGCGCCTGCCCGGTTCCGGAGTGCGGCAGACTTGCCCGGTGACCGTCGAACTCGTTCCCCCCGAGGTCGGCGGTGCCGTCACGGATGTGCCCGCCCGCGTCGCGGCCTTCCCCCGCCTGCGGTACATGGGCTCGAAGTACGCGCTGCTGCCCGTGCTGCACGACGTCTTCTCGAGCGTCGCGCCCGTGCCGGCGGACGACCGAGGGGGCCGAGGAGGCGCGGCCCGGCCCTCGAGCGCGATCGACGCCTTCAGCGGGTCGGGCGTCGTCTCGTACCTCATGAAGGCGCAGGGTCGCCGGGTCGTGAGCAACGACTTCCTGGCGTTCCCCGCGGTCATCGCCCGCGCCTCCGTCGTCAACGGGTCGACCACGCTGTCGGACGAGCTCGTCGACGAGATCTGCGGGCCGGCCGCCGACGACCGCGACCTCGTCCGACGCACCTTCGACGGGGTCTTCTTCTCGGCCGACGACCGGGCGTTCCTCGACTCGGCCTGGTCGCACGTCGACCGCCTGGTCGGCGCCGAGCGCGACCTGGCGATCGCCGGCCTCGTGCTCGCCGCGGCCCGCAAGCAGCCGCGCGGCGTCTTCAGCTTCACGGGCGCGCGCTACGACGACGGTCGTCGCGACCTGCGGCTGACCATGGCCGAGCAGTTCCGGGCGGCCGTCCGGGCCTACGGCGGGGCCGTCTTCGACGACGGCCGGGACCACGAGGCCGTCGAGGGCGACGTGGCCGCACTGAGGCGACCGCCCGCCGACCTGGTGTACCTCGACCCGCCCTACGCGCCTCCTCGGGACGACGCGGACTACATGAAGCGCTACCACTTCCTGCAGGGGTTGGCCGTCTACTGGCGGGGCCAGACGATCATGACCGAGACCAGGACGAAGAAGATCGCCAAGCTGTTCACGCCGTTCGCCTACCCGCGAACGGTCGACGACGCGCTCGTGCGCACCTTCGAGCAGTTCGCCGACGCGGGCGCGCTCGTGCTGTCGTACTCGTCGAACGCCGTGCCGGACCGCGGGCGCATCGAGCAGCTGCTGCGCACGGTGAAGCCGCACGTCGAGGTGCACGTCGTCGACCACACCTACAGCTTCGGAACCCACCGGGCGGCGACCCGCACGGCGGCCACCGAGTACGTCTTCGTCGGGAGGGACTGACCGTGGCGATCCCCACCTTCGACGAGTACGTCGCCTCGCTCGGCCGCATGACCGCCCACGTCGACCCGACCGCGCCCTCGGCCGCGGCGAGCGACCTCGCCCGCGCCGCGGCCAGCCTCGGCGAGCTGCCCGTCGTCGACCGCGACCACCTCGCCGAGTGGGCCCGTCAGCACCCGGCGTGGGTGCCGGCGCTCGGCCTCGCCGTGGGGTTGTCGCAGGAGAAGCTGCGCAACTCGCTCCGGCACGCCTTCGACACCCCGAGCTGGCTGACGCTCGCCCGCGGACGGGCCGACGACCTGGTGGCCCACCTCGACGACGAGTTCGAGCTCGTGCGCCTCGTCGCGGCGCAGCGGCACCGCACGTACGACTTCGGCGACGTGCTGGCGGCCCGGGCCGGCACGCGGGCCTCGGCGATCAGGGCGGGCGTGTCGGGCCGACGGCTCGAGGACGAGATCGAGGCGATCGCCCGCGACCTCGGGCTCGCCTGCGGCACGCGCACGCGGTTCACCGGGCGGGCGAACCGCACGGCGCCGTGCGACCTGGTGATCCCGTCGGCCGACGAGCCCGCGATCGTGGTCGCGGCGAAGGGCTTCGACTCGACCGGGTCGAAGCTGACCGACGCCGTCCGCGAGATCGAGGAGATGGCCGACGTCCGCCTGCCCCGCCAGACCGTCATGGCCGTCATCGACGGCATCGGGTGGAAGAGCCGTCAGGCCGACCTCAAGCGCATCCACCAGCTCTGGGTCGACCAGCAGATCGACGGGCTCTACACGCTGTCGACGCTCGACCGGTTCCGGGCCGACCTGGCCGACGCCGCACGCCTGCGCCGCCTGATCCCGTAGGTCGCGGGCCGCGACGCGCGGCCTGCGCGGGCCAGTTCGTCGTCGACGGGCCGTCGCACTCGCCCGTCCGCCACGGACTCGCCCGTCCCGGCGCCCGGTCCGCGGCCGAGGCCGGTCAGGCGGCGGCGGGGGCGGCCGGGCAGGAGCCGACCCCGTGGCGGTCGAACGCCCGGCCGAGGTCGAGCAGCGTGTCGGCGAGGACGCGGTGCTGCGAGGCGGGGACGACCTCGGCGAACGCCGCGCCGTAGACGGAGGCGATGGCGCCGGTGACCTCGACGCCGCGCGGGGTGCGGCTGACGATGACGCTGCGACGGTCGTAGGGGTTGCGCCGACGGTCGAGGTAGCCGGCGTCGACGAGGTTCGTCATGGCGCCCGACGAGAGGTCGAGGTGGTCGGCGGCGCGCTTCGGGGTGACGGAGTCACCGGTCGCCGACACGTAGAAGAGGAACCGGATGTCGGTGTCGCCCAGCCCGAACAGGTCGCCCTGGTGGTCGAGCACGCGCGAGTGGTTGAGCATCAGCAACCGGAACGAGTCGAGCAGGCGGGTGAGGTCGTCGAGGTCGAGTCCGCCGTCGGCGACGGCGGGGTCGAGCAGGGGTGGGGCGATCGGCAAGGGGTCCTCCATGACGCGTGGGCGTGCCGTCCGTGGCACCACCTCAGTCAACAAGAATCTCGATCGTCGTGACACCCCCACCACTGGGGACATGGTTCGGCTTGCAAGCCTCTTGCAGCGCAAGTAATTTGATTGTCGTACCACTTGAGAACAACGATCACTCGAAACCAGAACGGCTCGGGTGGCGAGCTTCTCACCGGCGAAGCCCCTGAACCTCGTCGCCGGAGTGGCCCCCGACATCCCGCACGACACCCCCTCTTCCACCCCTTCGCCCCCTGGAGCACGCCATGTCCCGTCCCACCCCCCGCATCGCCCGCATCGCCGCCTGGATCGCCATCCCCGCCGCCCTCGTGGCCTCGGGCATCGTCGTCTCGACCGCGTCGTACTCGGCCTTCTCGTCCACCACGGTCAACCCGACCAGCAACTGGACCGCCGGCACCGTCGCCCTGACCGACGACGACAGCAACACCGCGCTCTTCACGGCCACCAACCTCAAGCCCGGCTCGACCGGCACCAACTGCATCGCCGTCACCAGCACCGGCTCGCTCGCCTCGGCCGTCAAGCTCTACGGCACGAACGCCGCCACGACCAACAACCTGGCCTCGAACATCACGCTGAGCGTCGTGCAGGGCACCGGCGGCGGCTTCGGCTCGTGCACCGGCTTCACCCCCCTGGCCTCGGGCTCGAGCCTCTACAGCGGCACCCTGGCCGCCTTCGGGACGAGCTACACCAACTACTCGAACGGCGTCGGCACCTGGGCCCCCACCGGCACCGCGTCCGAGACCCGCACCTACCAGGTGACCTACACCGTCTCGAACTCGGCTCCCAACACGACCCAGGGCGGCACCGCCAGCCTCGGCCTCACCTGGGAGGCCCAGAACAGCTGAGCCCGGACGGCCGCCTGACGCCGCCGCACGCCGGCGACGCCGCACCACAGCGACACAGCACCACAGCACCACAGCACCACAGCACCAGGCGGCCCGACACCGCACCACCCGCACCACACCCGAGCAGAGGCACCCATGAGCACGATCGACCTGAAGCTGCGGCCCGCCCCCGCGGCCACGGCCTCGATCACGCTGCCCGTGGGTGCCTCTCGTGCGTGGCTCGACTGGACGCGCCTGGCACTCGGCACCGCGTCGCGGGTCGTGCTGTACTCGCTGCTCGGCCTCATGGTCTACGCCGCCGCCCCGGCCGCGCTCGGCTGGAGCCCCACCACCGTGATGACCGGCTCGATGGAGCCCCGCATCCACCCCGGCGACGTCGTCGTCGCCAAGCCCGTCGCGGCGTCCGAGGTCCACCGCGGACAGGTGCTGCTCTTCGACGACCCCGACCAGGCCGGACACCTGCGCCTGCACCGCTACCACGACAACGGTCGGGCCGGGCAGATCGTCACCAAGGGCGACGCCAACCCGAGTGCCGACTCGACGCCCATCGACCGCAGCGCCGTGATCGGCGTGGGCTTCCTCCGCGTGCCCTACGTCGGGACCCCCTTCGTCTGGGCGGCCGACCACCGGTACGGCCACCTGCTCGTCACCGGGGGCCTGCTCGTCCTCGTCGTCCTGCTCAGCCGGGGCGACCGCTACCTGCTGCGCGACGAGCGCACCGCGTCGCCGGCGGCGACCGTCTCGGCCGGCCGCCGCGTGCAGCGTCGACGCGAGCGGCGCCTCCGTCGCCTCCGGACCGCAGGAGGCGCGCTCGGCCTGGCAGCGATCGGCGGCGGTCTCGCGCTCACCCTCGTCGTCTCGGGCGGCTCGCACGCCGCGTTCGCCGCGAACGTCACGAACCCCACGTCCAAGCTGACCGCCGGCAGCTACGACTGCCTGACCGAGACCTACGCAGACGCCCCGAGCTTCGCGTTCGCCTACAACGAGACGTCCGGCACGACGGCCGCCGACAGTTCGGGCAACGCTCGACCGGGCACCCTGGTCGGCGGGGCCGCCTTCACGGCCGGCTCGTGTGCCGCCGACGACAGCCCGTACCTGACGCTCGACGGCGCCAGCGGGCAGGTCACCACCCCCACGTCGTTCACCGGCTCCAACAACGTCACGATCGAGACCTGGGTCAGGACGAAGACCACCTCCGGCGGCGAGCTCGTCGGCTTCTCGAACTCGCAGGCGGGTGCCCCCGGCAACTACGACCGGCACCTCTACATGACGAACGCGGGCAAGCTCGTCTTCGGCGTCTACCCCAACTCGGTCAAGACGATCGCGTCGCCGCTGTCGTACAACGACGGTGCCTGGCACCACGTCGTCGCGACGCTGTCGAGCACGAACGGCATGGCGCTGTACGTCGACGGCAAGAGCGTCGCCACCGACACGGCCACCAAGAGTGCGCAGGCCTACAACGGCTGGTGGCGCGTCGGCCAGCTGCCGCTCTCGGGCTGGACCTCGGCCCCCACCAGCAACTACCTCGCCGGTTCGCTCGACAGCACCCAGGTCTGGAACACCGTCGCCCTCTCCGCCACCCAGGTGGCCGCCCACTACCGCGCGGGCCGGTGACCGGGGTGGCCGGTCCGCTCAGCCGACCAGCGCCTCCTCGATGACCGCGACGACCTCCGGGGCGTCGGGCTCGGTCGTGGGACGGAAGCGGTGCACGGCGCCGCCGGGCGTGACGACGAACTTCTCGAAGTTCCACTTGACGCGGCCGGCCTTGCCGTCGGCGTCGGACGCCTTCTTCAGCTCGGTGTACAGCGGGTGCTCGCCGCGGCCGTTGACCTTGACCTTCTCCATCATCGGGAAGGTCACGCCCCAGGTGGCCGAGCAGTACTCCTCGATGGCCTCGCCGCTCGAGAGCTCCTGGAAGAACTGGTTGCTGGGGAAGCCCAGCACCGTGAAGCCCTGGTCGGCGTACCGCTTCTGCAGCGCCTCGAGCTTCTCGTACTGCGGCGCGAGGCCGCAGCGCGACGCCACGTTGACGACCATCACGACCTTGTCGGCGTAGGCGCCGAACGTGGTGGACTCGCCGCGGATCGTTGTCAGGGTGATGTCGTCGAGGCTCATGCGCCCGACGGTAGGCCGATCCGCTGCGAGCCCGCTCGTAGACATGTCATCGAGATGCTGTCAACCCCCGCCGGCCGAGTGGTGCCGGGTTTGGAGTGCGTGCAACAATTCGTCGAGATGGCTTCCCGGGACGACAAGATGCGCTTCGACGCGCGCGGACGCGACCTCGACGAAGCCGTCGAGATCCTCTCGGCCGGCTACAACGGGCGCGGCTTCCAGGTCGCCCCGACCGAGGCGCCCTTCTCGTTCCGGCACACGATCGTCGGTGACGGCGCGATGACGTTGCGCTCGACCATGTTCATGGGTCGCGTCGACGGTCAGGCCTCGGCCGGCGACGAGCACGTGGTGCACTGGCTGCTCGCCGGCCGGTCCACCGTCGACAACGGCCGCGACGAGGTCGCGGGCGCCGTCGGCCGACCGGTGCTCTTCCCGCAGGGGCGGGAGTTCGAGTTCACCACCGAGGACGTCAACCAGAGCCTGCTGCACCTGTCCAAGGCCGTCGTCGACGAGGTCGCGGCCGAGCGGCACGGCATCATGCCCGGCACGATCCGCTTCGACCACGCCGCCCCCGTCTCGTCGGTGGCCGTGCAGGCCTGGCACGCCACCGTCCGCCTGATCGGACGCGCGTACCTCGGCTCGGGCGAACCGAGCGACCTCATGCGCACCGAGATGGCGCGCCTCGCGGCCGGGGCGATGCTCGACACCTTCGCCCACACCTCGACCCGCATGCCCGACGCCCTGCTCGCGCCCCGCAACGCGAGCCTCCGCCTCGCCGTCGAGTACATGCACGCGGCCGCGCACCTGCCGATCACGGCCGCCGACATCGCCCAGGAGGCGGGACTCACCCCGCGGGGCCTGCAACAGGCCTTCAGTCGCCACCTCGACACCACGCCCACGGCCTACCTGCGCGAGATCCGGCTCGAACGCGTGCACGAGGCCCTCCGCGCGGCAACCCCGGACTCCACGACGGTCGCCGACGTGGCCCGGCACTGGGCCTTCGCCCACCTGGGCCGGTTCTCGGCCGCGTACCAGCAACGGTTCGGCGAGTACCCGCGCGAGACGCTGCACCGCGGCTGAGGTCGGTCGTGCCGGCGGCGTGAGGCGCGCGTGCCGCCCGACGCGCCTCCCCGGCTCGGGTCTCCCGCCGGTCGGGCGTCGACGGCCGGTCAGGCGTCGAGCGCGGCGTAGACGCGCAGGGCGCCGGGCACGACCTCGACCGTGACCGGCAGGGGGCCCACGCGCTCGCCGTCGGCGTAGGCCGCGACGCCGTCGGCCTCGATGACGGCGCGGCGCACCCGGTGCACCGTGACGGCCGGGTGGCTCAGGTGCGTGCCGCGGAAGACGCTCGGGAACAGCCGGACGAACTGCCACCTCGTCAGGCGCTCGACCACGAGCACGTCGAGCAGGCCGTCGTCGAGCACGGCGTCGGGCGTGACCTTCATGCCGCCCCCGAGCGACTGGCCGTTGCCGACGGAGATCAGGGTGCCCTCGACGGTCGAGGCGACGCCGTCGAGCTCGAGTCGGTACGAGATCCTCGGCAGGCGCACCAGCTCGATCGCGAGTGCGACGTCGTAGCGACGACGTCCCTTCGGCCAGCTCAGGCGGTTGGCCCGCTCGTTGACGACCGCGTCGAAACCGGCCGAGACCATGCAGGCGAACCAGGTCGCCCGACCGTCGGCCTGCAGCACGCGCCCGGCGTCGATGGTCGTCGGCTCGCCCTCGAGCAGGCGGAGCAGGAGGCGCGTGGCCGCCTCGGAGTCGTCGTGGGGCAGCCCGAAGGACCGGGCCGTGTCGTTGCCGGTGCCCGTCGGCACGAGCCCCAGCGGCACGTCCGTCCCGGCGACGAGGTTCGCCCCGAGGTTGACCATGCCGTCGCCGCCGACCACGACGAGTGCGTCGGGCCGTTCGCGGTCGAGCTCGCGACGGGCGGCCGCGACCAGGTCGTCGTAGGTCGTCTCGGTGAGCGGGACCACCGTGTGGCCGGCGGCCCTCAGGTCGTCGAGCACCTTGCCCCCTCGGCCGGATCGGCCACCGGCGGAGGCACCGGGGTTGACCGCCACGACCAGGCGGAGGGGCGTCGGGGTCATGGGGACGATCATGCCAGCCGGGCGGTCGCGGGGCGCGGGCGGCGGGCCGGGCGCGGGCGGCTGGACGGGTGCGGGTGCGGGTGCCTGGCCGGGTGCGGGCGCCGGTGGGCGGCGGGCCGGGCGGGCCGCCGGGCGCGGCGGGCATACTGGATGCCGACGACCTGACGAGAGGCACCCTCACCATGAGCAGCACCCACGGCACCACGACCACCGCGACCCCGGCCCCCTACGAGCCGACGATCCGCGAGTCGCCCAACCGCGGGGTCGGACTCTTCGTCGGCACGGTCTTCCTGCTGCTCGGTGCCATCGGGTTCCTGGTCGAGGACATGGGCACGTTCTTCTCGACGCGGGGCGCGTCGCTCTGGTTCGTCTGGAACCTCAACCCGGCGCTGGTCGTCGTCTGGGTGCTGGCGGGTGCCGCCCTGATCATCGCGGGGGCGTCGTCGCGGGCGAGCGCCCGCTACATCAACACGTGGGTCGGCCTGATCTTCGTCGTGTTCGGCGTCGCGGGGTTCTTCCTCGAGGGCACCGACGTGAACTTCCTGGCCTTCAACCTCGGCGACAACGTCACGCACCTCGTCGGTGGCCTGCTGCTGCTCGCGACGGCCGCGGGCGCCGAGCGCCGCCGCCGCTGAGGCCGCACCCCGCACCCCGCACCCCGCGCCCCGCACCCCGCGCCCCGCACCCCGCACCCCGCGCCCCGCACCCCGCGCCCCGCACCCCGCACCCCGCGCCCCGCACCCCGCACCCCGCGCCCCGCACCCCGCGCCCCGCACCCCGCGCCCCGCACCCGCACCCCGCGAAGCGGCGCTGAGCGATTTGCCTAGGCAGGGTGTTTGCGCCGGTCGTGGGGGTGGGGCGACGTGCGCACGTGCTGCACCCCGCGAAGCGGCGACGAGCGATTTGACTAGGCAGGGTGTTTGCGCCGGTCGTGGGGGTGGGGCGACGTGCACCCGTGCCACACCCCGCGGAGCGGCGCTGAGCGATCCGCCTAGGCAGGGTGTTTGCGCCGGATGACGGGGTGACTCGCAGTCGGCATGCCGTCCGGGGCGTGCGGGTCACCTGCAGGTCCGCCGGGATCGTCGCCGGGGGGCTACCGGCACCGCGCCTCCGTGACTATGGTTAGGGTCACCTAACCGAGGTCACCCAGGAGGTGCGCACCATGACCGTCGTCATCCCCTTCTCCGAGGCGGTACGCGAGCGCACGGCCGAGCGCGTGCCGGCCGACGTCGGCTGCTCGTTCATGACCGACCTGCTGATCGGCCGCGGCACGCGCGACGACTACGTGCAGCTGTTGGCCCAGCACTTCTTCGTCTACTCCGCACTCGAGGACGCCGCCGAGCGGTGGTCGGGCGACCCGGTCGTGGCACCGTTCCTCGCTCCGGGCTTGACCCGGCTGCCGGCCATCGAGGCCGACCTGGCGTTCTTGCTCGGCGACGACTGGCGGGCACTCGTGTCGCCGCTGCCGACGACCCGCGCCTACGTCGACCGCATCGAGCGGGCGTCGAGCTGGGCCGGCGGCTTCATCGCCCACCACTACACGCGGTGCCTCGGCGACCTGTCGGGTGGGCACCTCATCCGCAGCATCCTGCAGCGTCGGTTCGGGTTCGACACCAACGGCGTCGGGTTCTTCCTGTTCGCCGAGATCGCCGAGCCGAAGTCGTTCAAGACGACCTACCGCCGTCAGCTCGACGCCGTCGCGTGGTCCGCCGCCGAGCGCGAGCGCGTGCTCGACGAGGTCTGCGCCGCCTACCGGTTCAGCACCGAGCTGTTCGCCGACCTCGCCGCCGCGAAGGCCGCCGCCTGACCCGAGGCGCGGGCCCGGCGCTCAGCCCACGGCGGCCGTGCGGCCCTTCGCGCCGACAGGACGGTCGCCCGCGCCGGTCGTGCGCTCAGCCCGCGGCGGCCGTGCGGTCGTTCGCGCTCGCGCTCTGCTCGCTCGCGTGGGCTGCGTCGCCGCCACCGCGGGCGTCCGCGGCGGCCCGGATCGCGGGCACGCGCGACGCCTCGCTCATGAACCGGCGGACGTCGAGGTCGACGATGATGTCGGCGGGGCGCAGCGGGCGCGAGAGGTAGAGGCCGTCGAGCGAGGTGATGCGACTCAGGGCGACGTAGGTCTGCCCGGCGCTGAACACCCGCGAGCCGAGGTCGACGACGGCCCGGTCGTAGGTCTTGCCCTGCGACTTGTGGATCGTCACGGCCCAGGCGAGGCGCAGCGGGAACTGCGTGAACTCGGCCACGACGTCTTTCTTGAGCTGCTTGGTGGTCGCCGAGTACGAGTACTTGTGCTTCTCCCACACGACGGGTTGCACCTCGTGCACCTCGCCGTCGACCTCGACGAAGACGGTGTCGCGCACCCGGGTGACCACGCCCGTGGTGCCGTTCACCCAGCGCTGCTCGGAGTCGTTGCGCAGGAACATCACCCGCGCCCCGACCTTGAGCTCGAGCGCCTCGTCGGCCGGGTAGGCCCGACCGCCGAACTCGCCGCTGACCTCGGCCTTGGCCGTCATCACCTTGCCCGACAGGCGGTCGAGCTCGACCTTGTTGATGCGGTTGACGGTGTCGTTGCGGGTGGCGAGCGTGATGGCCCCGCCGTCGGTCGGCACCGGTCGAGCACCCGCGGCGTTCAGCGCACCCGCGATCTCGGCCGTGACGCGGCCGTGCCGCACGGCGTTGAGCATCTCTTTGAAGTCGCCCTCGGTCTGCCGGTGGATGAACGCCAGCTCGTAGATGCGCAGGCTCGCCTCGGCCCACACCTTGGCGTCGAAGAACCACATCGACCGGTAGTTGTCGCGGAAGTACTCGCGTTCTTCGGCGTCGCCCGGCACCGGCGGCAGCTGGTACGGGTCGCCGAACAGCACCACCTGCACGCCGCCGAACGGCTCGTGCTTGCGCTGCCGGGCCTGGCGGAGCGAGCGGTCGATCGCGTCCATCAGGTCGGCGTTGACCATCGAGACCTCGTCGATGACCAGGGTGTCGATGGTGTTGAGCAGCTTGCGCAGCTCGGCGTTCTGCTCGATGTCGTGGTCGGCGATCAACCCGACCGAGAGGCGGAACAGCGAGTGGATCGTCTGGCCGCCGACGTTGAGCGCCGCGACGCCGGTGGGGGCGCAGATGACGATCTGCTTCGAGGTGTTCCACGACAGGTGGTTCAGCAGCGTCGACTTGCCCGTCCCCGCCCGACCCGTGACGAAGATGTGCTCGCGGGTGTTCTCGATCGCGTCGTACAGTGCCTGCTGTTCGGCGGAGAGGGCCACGCTCACGACGACGAGCACCTTTCGACAGGGGGTGGGGAGGGCACCAATCTACCCGCGACCGAGGCGACGCTCGGCTCCCCGTGACCCGCGCCTCCTATTGTTGTCGTCATGTCGTCGTCTGTGGGGGAGGGGACGCGCCCGTCGCTCGGCTGGCCGTTCGTCGCCATCTGGGGCGGGGCGCTGCTCTTCGTGCTGATCGGTTTCTGGGTCACGGTCGTGGCCCTGAACGCGACCGTCTACAGCGCCGCCGGGTTCGCCCGCGGCTACGTGGCGGCGGTCGACCGGGGCGACACGTCGAGCGCGTTGACCCTCGCGGGCGTCACGCCGACCGACCAGCTGGCCGACTCGTTGCTCGAGGTGCCCTCGCTCGGCGGCGTCGACGACGTGACCGAGGTGGGCGACGTCGACCTCGGTGACGACGTCCACGCGATCACGCTGTCGTACTCGATGCGGGGCACGTCGGCCACCGCCGAGGCGCCGGCGCAGTCCCAGTTCGTCGTGCAGCGGGCGGGCACCCGGTTCGGGCTGTTCCACGCGTGGCGCTTCGTGCAGGCGCCGACCGCCTCGCTCGACGTGACGCCGCAGCACGACGCCCGCTTCACGGTCGACGGCCGCGAGGTCACGACCGACGCCCCCGACGTCGCGACCCGCTTCACGGTGCTCGCCCCGTCGCGGTTCGAGCTGGGCCACTCGTCCGAGTACCTCGAGGCGCCGACCGTCGAGGCCGACGTCGTCTCCGTCGGGGCCACCTCGGGCGTCGCGGTCGAGGTCCAGCCACGGGCCGCGTTCGTCGAGGCCGTGCAAGACATGGTCGACCGCCAGCTCGACGAGCAGTGCGTGACGCAGCAGGTGCTGTTGCCCGCCGGCTGTCCGTTCGGCCGGCAGGTCGACGACCGGGTCACCGACGACCCGACGTGGACGGTTCCCGTGCACCCCGTCGTCTCGATCGTGCCCGGTCCGTCCGGGCAGTGGCAGGTGCCCGGCGCGGCCGGCACCGCCCACCTCGTCGTGGGCGCCCAGTCCCTCTTCGACGGCAAGCGGTACACGATCGACGAGGACGTCCCGTTCACCGTCACGTACCTCATGCGCATCAGCACGGCCGACGAGCTGACGTTCGAGTAGGAGGCGCGGGTCGGCCCGTCGGGGACGGTCCCGTTCACGCCGTGGCGGCACCCGTCCGCTCGAGGTCGAGCACGTCGACGCCACCGAAGGTCGCGCGGTAGGCGCGCGGCGTCGTGCCGAGCACGCGGGCGAAGTGGTGCCGCAGGACGGCCGCCGAGCCGAAGCCGGCCTCGTCGGCGATCGCGTCGATGCCGAGGCCCGTCGCCTCGAGCAGCTCCTGCGACCGCAGGAGGCGCTGGCGGGTGAGCCACGCCCCGGGCGTCGCCCCCAGCTCGGCCTTGAACCGCCGGGCGAACGTGCGCGGCGACATGTGCGCCCTCGCGGCCAACCCCTCGATGCTCAGGTCGTCGCGGAGGTGTCCGAGCATCCAGTCCGTCAGCGGCGCGAGCGAGTCGTCGACCTCGACCGGCAGGGGCGTCTTGACGAACTGGCTCTGGCCGCCGTCGCGGTGCGGCGGCACGACCATCCGTCGGGCGATCACGTTCGCCGCGGCGGCTCCGTGCTCGCGTCGGACCAGGTGCAGGCAGGCGTCGATGCCGGCCGCGGTGCCCGCGCTCGTGATGACGCGACGGTCCTCGACGAAGAGCACGTCGGGGTCGACGTCGACGGCGGGGTGGGCCCGCCGCAGCGCGTCCGAGTACCGCCAGTGCGTCGTCGCCCGTCGGCCGTCGAGCAGCCCGGCCTCGGCCAGCACGAAGGCGCCGCTGCAGACGCTGAGCAGCCAGGCCCCGCGCGCCTCGGCCGCGACGAGCAGCTCGCGGACGGCCGGCGAGACCACGTCGGCCTGGTCGGTCCGGTTCCACAGGGCGGGCACGCAGACGACGTCGGCGTCGGTCGCCGCGTCCAAGCCGAGGTCGACCGTGATCGAGAAGCCCTGGTTCGTCCGCACGAGCCCGGGTCGCTCGGTCACGATGCGGTGCTCGAACGGAGGCGCGCCCTCGTCGGTCCGGTCGAGGCCGAACACCTCGCAGAGCACCCCGAACTCGAAGGGGGCGACGCCGTCGGCGACGATCGTGGCGACGGTGCGGAACGGGGGCATGGTGGCTCCTGAGGGGGGACGAGCCGCACGACGCCACGGAGTGGACACGGCGCCACGTCTTCTCGTGGCGTCGTGTCCACTTCGTGGCGGTGTGGCGGTGTGGCGGCGGGGCGGTGCGGGCGAGGGTGGCTGGGTGGCGGGACGGGCGAGCGAGGCGGCATCCGAGCGTGGCGGGATGTCGACGAGTGGTGGCCAGACTGCCACTCGTGGCAGGACCTGTCCACTCGTAGGGTTCCTGCCATGACGACCGAGCCCCGACCGACCGCCGCCCTCCTCGACGAGGTGCTCGCGCCTCCTTCGTCCGTCGCCGCCCGGGCGCTCGAGGCCGCCGCGGTGGTGTCGAGCCCGGCCCTGCTCGCGCACAGCCGGCGGTCGGCGGCGCTCGCCGTCGACCTCGGCCGTCGGGAGGGGCTGCAGTTCGACCACGAGTTGCTGTTCGTGGCTGCGGCGCTGCACGACGTGGGACTCGCCGCCCCGTTCGACAGCCACGCCGAGCCGTTCGAGCGGGCCGGGGCGGAGGTCGCGCGCGTGTTCGCGTCGGGGGCGGGCTGGTCGGCCGAGCGGGCGCAGAGGCTCGTCGACGTGATCGTGCGGCACATGTGGCCCGCGGTGTCGGCCGACCTCGACGTCGAGGGGCACCTGCTCGAGCGGGCGACGAGCCTCGACGTGTCGGGGGTGGGCGGCGACGACTGGCCGGTCGAGCTGCTCGGAGCCCTGGTCGGACGCCTGCCGCGTGACGGCTTCGGCGTCGAGTTCGGCGGGCTGGTCTCGGCGCAGGCGCACCGCAAGCCCGGGTCCGAGGCCGCAAGGACCATCCGCGCGGGCATGCGCGTCCGGATCGCGGCGAACCCGCTCGACCGGCTCTGACCCGCGACGGCCCTCGGGTCGCGAGCCGGGTGCGTGCCTCGGGTCGCACCACGCTCGCGTCGTGGAACCACCCTCGTGCGTGGTTCGACGACGCGACGGTGGTGCGAGCCGCCCCGGGCGGCGGGCCCCGCGGCACGCGCGGTGCACCGCGGCCCCCGAGGCGCCGCTGCCATACTGTGCCCGTGACGGGCGAGGACGTGGTCGACGGGGCGCGGCCTCCGGCGACCCTCGTCGACGTCGCCGCGCGGGCCGGGGTCAGCCTCAAGACGGCGTCCCGCGCCCTGAACGGCGAGCCGCACGTCGCGGACGAGACCCGCCGCCGCGTGGTGCGCGCGGCCGAAGGGCTCGCCTTCCGCCTCAACGGGCCGGCGAGCATGCTGCGACGGGGCATCCGCTCGACGGTCGTCGGCTTCGTCACGGGCGACCTCGCCAACCCGTTCTACGCCGCGATCGCGTCCGGTCTCGAGCAGGAGCTCCGCGGGCACGGCATGCAGCTGGTGGTCGCCAGCACCGACGAGGACGGCGCACGCGAGCGCGAGCTCGTCGACGAGCTAGTGTCGCGGCAGGTGCGGGCGCTCGTCGTGGCGTCGACCCGCGCCTCCCACGTCGACATGGCGGTGCTCCAGGAGCGCGGCGTGCGCGTCGTGTTCGTCGACCGCCCGCCCGTCGGCCTGCAGGCGGACGCCGTGCTGCTCGACAGCGCCGCGGGCGCCCGGGTCGCGGTCGAGCACCTCCTGGCCCACGGCCACCGTCGGATCGGCTTCGTGGGCGACTACTCGCGGCTGTCGACGCACCTCGAACGGTTGACCGGGTACGGCGAGGCGCTCGACGCCGCGGGCGTCACCGGCTGGCGCGAGTGGGTGCGCGAGGACCGCCACGACGCCGCGTCGGCCCGCAGCGGCATGCGCGACCTGCTCTCGTCGCCCGAGCCGCCGACCGCCGTCTTCACGAGCAACAACCGGGTGACGATCGGGGCGCTCTCGGCGTTGCGGGGCCTCGCCGCGCCTCCTGCCCTCGTCGGGTTCGACGACTTCGAGCTCGCCGACCTGCTGGGCGTCACCGTCGTGTCGCACGAACCCTGCGAGATGGGACGCGAGGCCGCGCGCCTCGCGCTCGAACCCACCGGGCCCGGGCGTGAGCGGGCGGCCCGGCGGGTCGTCATCCCCACGACGCTCGTGCCGCGCGGCTCGGGCGAGGTCGGCCCGGGGGTCGGCTGGCGCTGAGCCGTCGACCGACGGCCACCCCCGACCGACACCGAACACGGCGACGCCCCACGCACGGCGACGCCCCACGCACGACGGCGCCCCACGCATGGCGACGCCCCCGACCGGCGGCGACCCCCGGCCGGAGGGCCGAGGGTCGTCGTCGTGGGCCGGGCGGCGGGCCGCCCGGCCGCTACAGGGTGTCCGCCCCGAGCAGCGAGCGGCGGCGGCGACGGGCCGCCTCGATGCCGAGCGCGAGGGCGCCCGCGGCCAGCAGGATGCCGGCCAGCACGCCCGCGTCCAGCGGCCGTCCGACGGTGCCGCCCGTGTAGGCGAGGTCGCCGTCGTACGAGCCGGGTCGCACCGGCGCCGCACCCGTGTCGGCCGGCGCCACGTCGACGACGCCGAACGCGACGCGCACGGCCACCTGCGACGTGCCTCCCAGGGCCTCGACCTCGTGGGCGCCCGTGGTGGCGTCGGCCGGGACGGTGAACGAGCCGCGGACGATGCCGTCCGCGTCGGCGGTCACCGTGCCGAGCGCGATCGGGTCGCTGAACAGGGTCAGCGCGACCGTCTCGTTCGGCGCGAACCCGTCGCCGTCGACCGGCACGACCGTGCCGCGCGTCGCGGACCCGGCCAGCACCCGCAGCGAGGGCGCGTAGACGACCGGATCACCGGGCTCGCCGGGCGTGCCGGGCTCGCCCGTCCCGGGCCCCGGGTCGACCGGAGCCGCCGCGACCGCGACGGTCGTCGTGCCCGCCGCGCTCGAGCGTCCGTCGTCGGCCGTGACCGTGACGGCGTAGCTGCCCGGCAGCGCGTAGGCGTGTGTCCCCGAGACGACGCCGCCCGAGACCGTGCCCGGGGTGACGGCCGTGCCGTCGCCCCAGTTGACGGTCGCGGTCACGGTGCCGTCGGCCGGCACGGCGTCGACGCCGTCCGCCCCGCCGGTCACCGTGGCCAGCGCACCCGAGACCTCGGTGCCCGCGGTGCCCGAGAGTCCCGCCGAGCTGCCGGTCACCGCGAGGTCGGCCGGAGGCGCGAGGCGCGTCCCGTCCGTCGCCAGCGCGAACACGTGGATGCGTCCGGCGGCCCGGGGGTCGCCCGTCTGCACCGGCAGCGTCAGCGACACGGCCGTCTTGCCCACGGGCAGGGTGACCGGTGCCGTGGCGTAGACCCCGGCGACGGCGCCGTCCGAGCCGTTCGCCCCGTTCGTCCGCCCCTGCGAGGTCGCGACGACCACGTTGCCGAAGGCCGGCGTGGTGACGCCCGCCGTCCAGTCGCCGAACTCGATCGGGAACGGCTGGGTGCTGCCGTCGTCGAAGGTGAGCGTGCCGACCGTCTGTTGCGCCCGCTCGTTCGCGGTGCCGATCACCGACAGCTGCGTCACGTCGTCGCCGAGGTGCAGGGGCAGCACCTGGCCGGCGCCGGTCGCGTTGTCGGGCTCGCCCGCCGGGATCGCCGGCAGGTCGAAGTCGAGCGCGGTGCCGGGCACGGCGACCGTGGTCCCCTGCACGAAGCCGGCGTCGGCCAGCGACGGACGGGAGAACCCGTTCTGCAGGTAGTCGCAGTTCGCGGCCTGGCCCGGTTCGCCGAGGCAGACGCTGTCGAACGCGCCCACGAGGGTGGGGGCGGTCCGGGTGACCGCGAGGTCGACCGTCGTGCTGGCCGAGTCGGTGCCGTCGGTCGCGGTGACGATGGCCGTGTAGGTGCCCGGTGCGTCGAAGGTCGTCGCGGGTGCCTCGACGTCCCAGCCGCCGAGCGCCGTCGCGGTGAGCGTCGCCGCCTGCGGCCCCCGGCCGTCGAGCCAGTCGACCGTCGCCACGAGCCCCTCGGGCACGGTCGTCCCGGACGAGGAGGCGCTGGTCACCGTCGCCACGGAGCCCGCGAACGCGGTCCCCGCCTCGATGCTCAGCCCCGGCTTGCCGTTGAGGGTGAACTCCCCGCCGGTCGCCGTGGTGTCGGCCATCAGCTCGAGCTCGGACAGCGTCGCCGCCCGGCCGTCGGTGGTGCCGGTCGTCGAGATCCGGTACCAACTGAACGGACGCGGGTCGGTGACGGTGAACGGCCGGGTCTGCAGCGCCGACGGGAAGGTCTGCCCGGTGCGCTCGTCGAGCGGCAGCCAGGTGGTGCCGTCCGTCGAGCCCTCGAGCGTCCACCCGGTGGGTGCCGCCGAGCCGGTCGGCCCGTTCGTCAGCGTGTAGCGCGAGACCGTGACCGGCCCCGAGGCCGACCGCCAGGTGACGGCGGCGTCCGGCAGGTCGAACGTCACGGGCGTGACCGCCGAGTCGTCGACCAGGCGGTCGAGCGTGGTGCCGTCGCTCGAGGTCAGCACGCCCTGGCCGGGCGTCGTGGCGTCGACCAGCGGCGTGGGCACGTCGACCGGCTCGGGGGCGTGCGCCGCCCACGTGCTCGGCGTCGTGCCCATGGTGAGGTCGAGCGTCCCGCCGGCGGCGACGGCCGCCTGCGACAGCGAGGCGGTGTCGATCGCCTCACCGTTCAGGCGGGCCGACTGCACGTAGACGGCGTCGTTCGAGTTGCCCTCGGCACGCACCGTGAACGTCCCGCCCGACGCGAGGTGCAACGTCGCCTCGTCGAAGAGCGGCGAACCGATCGTGTACGAGTCGGTGCCCATGGCGAGCGGGTAGAAACCGAGCGCCGAGAACACGAACCACGACGACATCTCGCCGTTGTCCTCGTCGCCGGGGTAGCCCTGGCCGATGTCGCTGCCGACGAACAGGCGCTGCGTGATCTCGCGCACCACCCGCTGGGTCGTCGCCGGGTCGCCGTTGGCGGCCGAGATGTAGGGGATGTGGTGCGACACCTGGTTGCTCATGCCGAGCTGACCGATGCGCACGTCGCGCGCCTCCACCATCTCGTGGATCACGCCGCCGTAGCCGCCGGGCTTGTCCGCCTCCTCGGGGGTGCCGTAGAACTCGGCGAGCTTGGCGTCGAGGCCGTCCGAGCCGCCGTACAGCGCGGCGAGCCCGGCGACGTCGAACGGCGCGTGGAAGGCGAAGTTCCAGCCGTTCGTCTCGGTGTAGGCGCCGCCCCACGACTCGGGGTCGTAGGCGTCCGCGGCCTGCTGGAACGTGCCGTCGGCGTTGCGGGCCTGGAAGAAGCCGATCGACGGGTCGAACAGCGACCCGTACTCGCGGGCGCGGTCGAGCAGCCAGGCCGACTCCTCCTTCAGCTGCGCACGCCGCGTCTCCGGGGTGGCGGGGTCGTCGGCGAGCTTCGCCGCCATCTGCCCGAGCCCGAAGTCGTTGATGTGGCCCTCGAGCCCCCACGAGACGCTCTCGCCCGTCGTGGCCGGCGTGTAGCCGAGGAAGAGCGACTGGTCGAGGCCCTTGCGCCCCACGCCGCTCTCGGTCGGCTGGACCGACGCGTTCTTCAACGCGGCGTCGTAGGCCTCGAGCGCGAGAGGGCCGTCGACCGCGCCCTTGACGTAGGCGTCGGCGAACGCGACGTCCGAGCTCGTGCCCGTCATCAGGTCGGCGTAGCCGGGGCTCGACCAGCGGGCGATCCAGCCCGAGTCGCGGTACATCTGCACGAAGCCGTCCATGAGGTCGCTCGCGACGTCGGGGTAGAGCATCGAGTAGGCGGGCCACACGGTGCGGTAGGTGTCCCAGAAGCCGTTGTTGACGTAGACCTTGCCGCTCTTCACCTGCGCGTTCGTGGTCGTGTCGGTCGCGGTGCCCTGCACCGGTGCCACGGGGCTGGCGTAGCGGTAGTCGGGCGCCGCGGCCGTGCCGGTGTTCTCGAACTGCGAGTTCGGGTACATGTTCAGCCGGTAGAGGCTGCCGTACAGGGTCGCGAGCTGGTCGTCGCGGGCCCCCTTCACGGTGACGACGCCGAGCCGGTCGTCCCACTGGCGGGCGGCGTCGGCCTGCACCTCGTCGAAGCTGCGCCCGGTGACCTCGAGGTCGAGGTTGCGGGTCGCCTGCTCGAGCGAGATGAACGACGTCGCGAGCCGCAGCTCGACGACGCCGGCGGGGCTTCCGGAGGCGCTGGTCGCCGAGGCGTCGAACGACGCGTACTGCGCGCCGTCGCGGTCACCGGCCGGCAGGCCCACCGAGGTGGGCGTGCGGTCGAACGTGCCGCTGACGAACATGCGCGTCGCGCCCGTCGACAGGCCAGAGCCGCCCTCGACCCACCCGCTGACCGTGCCGTCGGCCGAGACGACCAGGCCGGACGTTCCGGCCACGCGGTCGACGATGACGCTGCCCGTGCGGGCGGCGCTCGCCGGGTCGGTGCCGGCGGTCTCGGGGAACGCGAAGCGCATCACGGCGCCGTGGTCGGTCGGGGTGACGGCGGCCTCGAGCCCGCTGGTGGTCTGCACGGCGTAGAGGTCGGGTCGGGCGATCTCGTCGCCGTGGTCGAACGACAGGGCACGGGTGGTGAGCGTCGCGTCCGGCGCGCCCGCGCCTCCGGCCCCGGCGGCCGTCGTCGAGGGCAGGATCGCGAGCTGGTTGCGGTCGCCCATCCACGGGCTCGGCTCGTGCGAGACGCCGATGCCCTGCAGGGTGGGCAGGTTCGACGCGTCGTTGCCGCGGGCGTAGTCGTAGAGCCAGGTCTGGCTCGACGCGTTCGTCATCGGCGTCCAGAAGTTGAAGCCGTTCGGCACCGTCGCCGCCGGGATGTTATTGCCCCTGCTGAAGCTGCCCGTCGAGTTCGTGCCGCGGCGCGTGTCGACGTGGTCCACCAGGCTCGACCCGTCCACCCGGGCGGGTGCCGGGTCGAGGTCGAGGTCGTCGATCCAGCCCTGGAAGCGCGTGTCGGCGGTGCCTCCGGCGTTGTCGTAGGTGAAGACGACCGACTCGACGGTCTTCCCGGCGAGGTCGCCGAGGGGGATGCGCACCGAGTTCCACTGGTCGGCGTAGAGGATCTTCGACGACCCCTGGGCGGCGGCCGAGACGCCCTCGCCGTGGGCGTCGACGACGCCGTCGGCGGCGCTGACGCGCGAGCCGTCCGAGAGCACGAGGTCGACGGCCGCGTAGGTCGCCGGGTACTGCAGGTCTCCGCCCAGCTCGGGGAAGACCTTGTACGAGAACTCGCTGCTCTCGCCGATGGCCAGGTCGAGGCCGTCGTAGAGCACGTTGCTGGCCGAGGCGGGCCCGGCGGCGGTGTGCTCGCCCGCGTAGCGCAGCGACTTCGTGCCGCTGAAGCCGGCGCCCGGCTTCATGTTCGGGCCGCTGACCGGGCCCGAGCCCACGACGGTCACCATCGGACCGGCAGGAGGCGCGGCGTCGGTCCCGTCGTTCAGCGTCCAGTCGGCGAGCTGGGTCAGGCCGGCCCCGCCGTTGGCCGTGATGTCGAGCCGGTACGCGTCGTAGGCGGCCGGCGCGGGGACGGCGAAGTCGACGGTCGTGCCGCGTCCGGCGAAGGCGGTGCCGGCCCGCTGGTCGACCGTCGTCCAGGTCGCGCCGCCGTCGGTCGAGCCGAGCAGGGTCACGTCGCGGGGGTCGCGGGTGGGGGCGTCGTTCGCGCTCGTCAGCGACCAGGTCGCCGCGGTCTGCGGCGAGTCGAGCAGGTACGTGATGCGGGCGGTGGGCTCGAAGGCCAGCCACTTGCTCGCCGGGTTGCCGTCCGACAGGTTGACCGCGACCTCGCCCGGGCCGTTCTCGGCGCTGGCCGAGACGTCGGTGACGTGACCGAGCAGGCTGCCGGGCGCGAAGCCGGTCGAACCGGTGACGTTGACCGGCTCGCCGAAGGGCGTGCTGGCCAGCGGCTGCGCGTCGGCGGCCTCGAAGCTCGTGCGCCAGTCGCTGCCGGCGGCCACGGCCCGGCGGGTGTCGGCGTCGCCGCCGCCGTCGGCCGCGTTCGTGGGGCCCGCCGCCACGAGCGTGCCCGTCAGGGCCAGTGCCGTCGCCGTCGTCATCACCCCCGCCCGTCTCGCTCGTGCGACCCAGCGTGCGCCCCCGCGCTGCCGGATGACCTGGACACGACCTGACGCCATCGTCACTCTCCTGGGGTTCGATCCCGTGATCTCGGGTGCGGTCGCCCGGTCGGGGCGACTCGCGATGCACGACGAGCGACGCGTGTCGTCGATGACAGCGTTGTCATGCGAGTCCTGTCTATCCGACCCGACACCCCCCGGTCAAGGGGGTCGACCCGCGACCCCGTCGCCCCCTCCCGCTGCCGCTCTCGACCGGCTAGAATGATGCAAACGTATGAATCAGGAGATCACCCGCATGGCACACCCCCTCGAGTTCGGCCTCGACACCTTCGGCGACATCACCGACCGCCTCGACGGCAGCCCGGTCACGCACGCCGAGGCCATCCGCAACCTGGTCGAGCAGGCCGTCCTCGCCGACCGGGTCGGCCTCGACTTCATCGGCGTCGGCGAGCACCACCGCAAGGACTTCGCCGTCTCGGCCCCCGAGGTCGTCCTCGCCGCGATCGCCGCCCGCACCGAGACCATCCGCATGGGTTCGGCCGTCACGGTGCTCAGCTCGGACGACCCCGTGCGTGTCTTCCAGCGCTTCGCCACGGTCGACGCCGTCTCGAACGGCCGCGCCGAGGTCATCCTGGGCCGCGGCTCGTTCACCGAGTCGTTCCCGCTCTTCGGCCTCGACCTGCAGGACTACGAGGTGCTCTTCGAGGAGAAGATCCAGCTCTTCGCCGAGCTGCTGAAGGAAGGCCCGACCACCTGGTCGGGCACCGTGCGCGCCGGCCTCGACGCGCAAGAGGTGTACCCGAAGACCGAGGGCGGCTCGATCCGCACCTGGGTCGGCGTGGGCGGGTCGCCGCAGTCGGTCATCCGCGCGGCGCACTACGGGTTCCCGCTCTTCCTCGCGATCATCGGCGGGCAGCCCGCCCAGTTCGCGCCCTACGCCGACCTCTACCGCCGCGCGCTCGGCGAGTTCGGCCACGAGTCGCAGCCGATCGCGATGCACTCGCCCGGTTTCGTGGCCGAGACCGACGCGGAAGCCAAGGAGGCGCTGTTCCCGTACCAAGAGGAGCAGACGAACCAGCTCGGTCGCGAACGCGGCTGGCCCCCCTACAGCCGCGCGCAGTACGAGGCCAGCGCCAGCTCGACCGGGGCGCTCTACGTGGGCTCGCCCGAGACCGTCGCGACGAAGATCGCGCAGAACATGCGCCTGCTCGGCGCGACGCGCTTCGACATGCGGTACAGCATGGGGCGCCTGCCGCACGAGCTCATGATGCGCAGCATCGAGCTGTACGGCACGAAGGTCGTGCCGCTGGTGCGCGAGATGCTTGCGTAGCCCGACCCGCGCCTCCTCGGCCCCGCACCCACCCCGCACCCACCCGGCTCGCACCACGCCGCGTTTCGTGCACGGCACCCCGACTAGTCGCGGTGCCGTGCACGGAACGCGGTGCGCTGCGCCCCGCACCCCGGGCGCGGGCCGGGGTCAGCGCGTCAGCGGGTGCGCTCGCGCTGGTGCGACAGCGCCTCGAGCTGCTCGTTGTACGCCCTGAGCTCGGCGTCGTCGTCGCGGTCGGCCTGGCGGTCCTTGCGCACCGCCTCGCGGCCGTCGCTGCGCTGCCACATGATCGCGACCGCGATCGCCATGATGATCGTGGGGATCTCGCCCACGCTCCAGGCGATGCCGCCGGCGACGTACTGGTCCTGCATCGGCGTCGCGCCCCAGGTGCGACCCATGGCGCCGTACCAGTCGGCCAGGAAGAGGCCGGACGCGCTCATGATGCCCAGGCCGAAGAACGCGTGGAACGCCATGGTCGCGAGCAGCACGACGAGCCGTGCGGGGTAGGGCAGCCGACCCTTGACCGGGTCGATGCCGATCATCGACTGCACGAAGAGGTAGCCGGTGATGACGAAGTGCACGATCATCCAGTAGTGGCCGACGTGGGTGGTCGTCGCCCAGCTGAACAGGGGCGTGTAGTAGAACGCCCAGAGCGAGCCGGCGAACAGCACGGCCGAGACGATCGGGTTGCTGACCACGGTCGCCGCCCGCGAGTGCACCAGGATCATGATCCACTCGCGGCCGCCGCGCGTGCCGTCGGTGCGCTTCTTGATGGTGCGCAGTGCGAGCGTCACCGGCGCACCCGGCACGAGCAGCACGGGGACCAGCATGCCGAGCGCCATGTGCGCGAGCATGTGGGTGCTGAACAGGTACTCCTCGTAGACGTTCGGGGCGCCGCAGGTGATGTAGAACAGCACGGCGAGGCCGGCCACCCACGAGACCGTGCGCCCGATCGGCCACCGGTCGCCGCGGCGGTGCAGGCGCACGACGCCGGCCAGGTAGAAGAAGACGCCGAAGGCGCAGAGCAGGCCCCAGAGCAGGTCGACGTTCCACTCGGTGAGGTAGCGCAGCGGCGTCAGCTCGGGCGGGAGCGCCTCTTCGGTGAGGATCACCGCGGGCGTCGGGTCGGCCAGGTCGGTGGCGGCGACCTGCTCGACCGGCGTGGCCGTGCGGGCCAGCGCGGCCGCGACGCCCGACGCCAGGCCCATGAACGCGAGCTCGGCGGTGACGAACCACCAGAACGGCTTCGCGGTGGCCTTGGGGTGGGTCGCGAGGCGACCGACGAGCCAGCGTCGCTGCACCACGCCGAACAGACCCAGGGCGACGAGCGCGAACGTCTTGACCAGCACGAGCACGCCGTAGCCCGACGTGAGGGCCGACCAGTCGCCGATGCGGATCGCGGCGCTGCCGATGCCCGAGACCGCGACGACCACGAAGCAGACGATCGCCACGCTCGAGTAGCGCGCGAGCACGATCGCCAGGCGCCCGCTCGAGAGGTGGCCGCGCAGCAGCACGATGGCGAGCAGGCCGCCCAGCCAGACCGAGGCGCCGACGAGGTGCAGGGCGAGGTCGGTGACGGCGGCGTCGTGGCCGCTCGTGCCGGCCGCGTGGCCCTGCTCGGCGATGGGGATCAGCCCGCCGGCGGCGAGCACGGTCACGGCGACGACCAGCCAGATGTTGCGGACGACGAAGCAGAGCACGGTCACGGTCGCCGCGACGAGCGTGGTGACGAGCCAGGCGGTGCCGAGCTCGGTGTTCGTCAGGAAGAACGCGAGCGTGCGCCCGAACTGGTCGTCGAAGGTGACCGGCACGTTGGCGACGCTGAGGAACGTGAAGAACGTGGTGACCGCCGAGGCGACCGCCCAGAAGCCGGCGGCGGCGGCCGCGACGTCCATGGCGCGGTCGTACTCGCTCTCGCGCTTGCTCAGGGCGAAGCAGGTCAGGAAGAGCGTGCCGATGGTCAGCGCCGCTCCGACGTTGCCCAGCATCTTGGCCATCGGCAGGCCGTAGCGGACGACCTCGCCGGGGTCGACGACGAGGGGCGCGTCGGCCGCCCCGCCGAACTTCAGGGCGGCGAGGAGGGACGCGAACGCCACGAGCACGAGCAGTGCGGGGGCCGTGGTGCGGGCGAGTCTGGGCATCGTCTACCAGGGTAAGTCGGATCACCTGGTGAACAGGCGGGGGTCTGGGCCGTCGCTCGACGTCGAGTGATCGGGGCGAGGCCCGGGCCGAGGTGCGGGCCGCGCGACACGGGAGAAGGGGCGTGACGACCGAGGGTCGTCACCGCCCCAAACAGCGGGGCGGTGGTTACAAAAAAAAAATAACACCCCCGTGGCGGTGGGAAAGGAGCTGC
>NZ_JBEPPU010000012.1:0-69455 GCF_040547465.1 Frigoribacterium sp. PvP054 | reverse complement strand
GGCCCCCCCCCGGGGGGGCCCCCCCCCCCCCCCGCCGGGGGGGCCCCCCCGGGGGGGGGGGGCCCCCCCCCCGACGCCCGGGCGCCGAGCGACCGGGGCGGCGGCGGGCCCCCGGGCTCGCGCCCGGCCCGCCGACCCGGCTCAGCGGGCGGCGGGTCCCGTCGACGAGCGGACGAGCAGGCGGGCCGGCGCGATCTCGGCGTCCGTGACGGCCTCGCCCTCGACGGCCGAGAGCAGGAGGCGCGCCGCCTCGGCCCCGACGAGCCGCGGAGCCGTCGTCAACGTGGTCAGCCCGGGGCGCACGTACGACCCGAGCTCGATGCCGTCGAAGCCCGCCACGCTGACGTCGCCGGGGACGCGGAGGCCGAGCCGGTCCACCTCGGTCATGAACCCGATCGCGGCCAGGTCGTTGGCGCAGAACACGGCGGTCGGCCGGTCGTCGCCGGGCGCGCCCGCTCCGGCGCCGACGCCCGTCGCACCCGGGCCGAACAGCCGGGACGCGGCGCGGGCTCCCCCGTCGTAGGTGAAGTCGGCCTCGACGACGACCCCGGGGTCGCGCCCGGCCGCCACGAGGGCGTCGTGCCAGGCCGCGCCGCGACGCCGCGAGTGCACGAAGCGGTCGGGCCCGGCGACGTGCGCGAAGCGTCGGTGGCCGAGCGACACGAGGTGCTCGACGAGCTCGCCGATGCCGGCCGAGTCGTCCTGCCGCACGGCGGGCAGCGGGAAGCCGGCGGCCGGGTTGACCCCGACCGCGGGCAGGTCGAGCTCGCGGACGAGGTCGACGCGAGGGTCGTCCACGGTGAGCTCGTCCAGGAAGACGCCGTCGACCCGACGCCCGGCCGCGAGCCGGCGGTAGCGCTCGAGCGGCTCGTCGGCGGCCGACCCCATCTGCAGGATCAGCGCGTAGCCACGAGGGTCGAGCACCGACTCGAGCCCGCCGATGAAGGCGCCGAAGAACGGGTCGGACTCGAGCACGAACGGGTCGCGGTGGACGACCAGCCCGACCGTGAAGGCCCGCTTCGCGCTGAGGCTGCGCCCCCGCACGCTCGGCACGAAGCCGAGGTCGTCGGCGGCCTGGCGGATGCGCGCGCGGGTCTGCTCCGAGACGCCGGGGCGACCGTTGAGGGCGCTGCTGACCGAGCTGATCGCGACGCCCGCCCGGGCCGCGACCTCGACGATGGTGACCCGCTCTGCCACGCCGCGCCTCCTCGTCCTCAGCCGTGCCGCCGTCCGTGTGCGTCCGCCGCGCCCCCACGATGCTACTGACCCGCCGTCACCGCCACCGTCCGGCGGACGGGCACACCCTAGGGTCGAGGCATGCTCATCGTCTCGCTCGTCGCGGCCTCGCTCGCCGCCCTGCTGCACGTCTACGTCTTCGTGATGGAGTCCTTCCTCTGGACCACCCCGCGAGTCCGCGCCACCTTCGGCGTCACGAGCGACGCCCAGGCCGAACACACCAGGGGCCTCGCCTTCAACCAGGGCTTCTACAACCTGTTCCTCGCCGTCGTCACGATCGTGGGCGTCGTCCTCGTGGCGGCCGGAGGGGCAGGAGGCGCGGGCAGCGCCCCCGAGGCGTCCCCGGCGGGCACCGCGCTGCTGGTGGCGGGCACGGGGTCGATGCTCGCGGCAGCGCTCGTCCTGCTCTTCTCCGACCGGACCAAGACCCGCGCCGCCCTCACCCAGGGAGCCCTGCCGTTCGTCGCCCTCGTCACGCTGCTCGTCTCGTCGTACTGACCTGCCGGCCCGCCCTCGATGTGACCGTCTGGTCGCTTCTGCCGCACTACCCTGGGCTGGTGACCGACGCCACCCGCGCCTCCTCCGCTCCCGCCGACGCCGCGGCGGGCGGCTCGGGGCCCGCCGCCCCGACGACCCACTGGACGCTGACCCTCGTCTGCCAGGACCGGCCCGGCATCGTCCACGCGATCAGCGGCGCGGTCGTGCAGGCCGGCGGCAACATCACCGAGTCGGCCCAGTTCTCGAGCCACGACACCGGCACCTTCTTCATGCGGCTGCAGGTCGAGGCCCCCGGCGAGCGCGACGCGTTCGAGAGCGCCCTCGCCCCCGTCGTCGCGCACTACGGCATGACGCACCGGCTCGACGTGGTCGGCCGTCCGACCCGCACGCTCGTGCTCGCGAGCAAGGCCGCGCACTGCGTCAACGACCTGCTCTTCCGCCAGCGCGCCGGGCAGCTGCCGATCGAGGTGCCGCTGATCCTCGCCAACCACGACGACCTGTCGGGGCTGGCCGAGTTCTACGGCAAGCGGTTCGAGCACCACCCGGTCACCGACCCCGCGTCGAAGGCGGCGTTCGAGGCGCGCGTGCTGCAGGTCGTCGACCGCTACGACGTCGAACTCGTCGTGCTGGCACGGTACATGCAGATCCTCAGCCCCGAGCTGTGCGCGGCGCTCGAGGGGCGCGCGATCAACATCCACCACTCGTTCCTGCCCGGGTTCAAGGGGGCCAACCCCTACCGGCAGGCGCACGCACGCGGCGTGAAGCTGATCGGCGCGACGGCGCACTTCGTCACGAGCGACCTCGACGAGGGGCCGATCATCGAGCAGAACGTCGTCCGGGTCGACCACACCCGCAGCGCCCCCGAGCTGATGGCGATCGGTCAGGACGAAGAGAGCCGCACCCTGACCCAGGCCGTCCGCTGGTTCGCCGAGGACCGGGTGCTGCTCGACGGCGCCCGCACGATCGTCTTCCGCTAGGCCCGCTGGGCCCGCTCGGTCCACCCGGCCGGCCCGTCTCGGCCGGTTCGGGCACCGAGTGGGCAGAAGCCGCTGCTCCAGAGCCCGCGACCAGCACGTCCTGCCCACTCGGCACCCGGCAGCTCGATCCGGCAGTGCCGGGTCGGACGGGGGCCGCACGGCACACACCGGATCGGACGCACGCCGCACCGCACACCCCGAACAGCACACGCCGCACCGTGACAGCCCGCGCCGTACGCTGGGCGGGTGACTCCGACCGACTCCGCCCCCTCACCCGTCCCGGCCCGCGGCGGCCCGGTCGCCGCCCTCGACGTGGTGCGGTTCGTCACGCTGATCTTCGCGTTCCTGAGCCTCGGCTTCTGGGGCTACCTGGCCTGGCCGTTCCCGTTCCCGTCGTTGGCGTTCATGATCGGCGCGCCCCTGTTCGCCATCGTCGTGTGGGGGCTGTTCCGGTCGCCCCGCGCCCCGATCGCCACCGACGCCGTCGGCAAGGCCCTCGTCGAGATCGCGATCATGGGGGCCGTGGTCGCGGCCTGGGCGATGCTCGGCCACCCGGTCGTCGCCGTGGTGTTCGCCCTGGTGGCGCTGGTCACCGGCGTGCTGGCGTTCCGCCGCGACGCGCGGCGTGACACCGGCCGTGCCCCGGGCCGGGGCGGCGGGGCCCGACGATGACCACCACCCTCTTCACGGACGCGCGCAAGGTCGACGCCGACGGCGAGGTCGACGGCTTCTGGATGCTCGTCGACGGCGACCTCATCGTCGCCACCGGCGCCACGGTGCCGGGGTCGCGGGTGCCGGGGTCGCGGGTGGCGGACGGGGCGAGGGGCGGGGTCGACGCGACCCGCGCCTCCTCGGCGTCGCCCGCGGGCGCGACTCCGACCCGGTCCACGCCCCCGGGAGGCGCGGTGCCGCCCCCGGCGGACGTCACGGTCGACCTCGCGGGCGCGACCCTCACCCCGGGGCTGATCGACCTGCACACGCACGGCGGCGGCGGTCACGCCTTCGACGGCGGGCCCGACGACCTCGACGCCGGCCTCGCCCTGCACCGACGCCACGGCACGACCCGGTCGCTGGTGAGCCTGGTCGCGAACCCGGTGCCGGTGCTGACGCGGTCGCTCGGGTTGATCGGCGACCTCATGCGGCGCGACCCGCTCGTGCTCGGGGCGCACCTCGAGGGGCCGTTCCTGGCTCCCGACCGGCGGGGCGCCCATGCGCCGCACGTCCTGCTCGAACCCGACGCGGCCACGGTCGAGGCCCTGCTCGAGGCGGGCGACGGCGTCGTGCGGCAGGTCACGGTCGCGCCCGAACTGCCCGGCGGGCTCGACGCCATCGACCGGCTCGTCGCCGCGGGCGTGGTCGCCGCCGTCGGGCACACCGAAGCCGACTTCGACCTGGCGCGCGCGGCCTTCGACCGCGGCGCCTCGCTCGTGACGCACGCCTTCAACGCGATGGCCGGCATCCACCACCGCGACCCGGGGCCGCTCGTCGCGGCGGTCGGCGACGAGCGCGTGACGATCGAGCTGATCCTCGACGGGGTGCACGTCCACCCGGCCGTCGCCGAGCTCGTGCTGCGGTCGGCCCCGCGGCGGGTCGCCCTCGTCACCGACGCCATGGCCGCGGCGGGCGCGTCGGACGGCGACTACCGCATCGGCGAGCTCGCGGTCACCGTCGACCACGGCGTCGCCGTGCTCTCGGGCACCTCGACGATCGCCGGGTCGACCCTCACGCAGGACGCCGCCCTGCGCCTCGCGGTCACGGCGGCCGGCCTCTCGCCCGTCGACGCGGTCGCCGCGCTGACGCTCGTGCCGGCCCACGTGCTCGGACTCGACGCCGGGGGCCGACGAACGGGCACGCGCGCAGCGCAGGCCGGCAACGCGCCCACCGCGCAGGGCACGGCGCAGGACCCAAGAGCGGCCCCGGCACCGGACGCCGCGCGGAGCCGCGGGCAGGCCGAGGCCCGTCCGCCGCTCGGGCGCCTCGCCCCGGGCCATGCGGCCGACGCCGTGGCCTGGCACGACGACTGGACGGTCGCCCGGGTCTGGGCCGCCGGCCGCGAACTGCCCGTCGGCTGATCCCGGCACCGCCTGGCCCCGCCCCGCACCGCCTGGCCCCGCCCCGCCCGGCCCCGCCCTCACGACATTGCACCGCGTTTCGTGCACGGCACCGTGACTAGTCGCGGTGTCGTGCACGAAACGCGGTGCAACGGGGCGCACCCGTGGGCCGCGGGCCCGGCCCCTACCCCTTCAGGTCGGGGAAGTCCCCGTCGCGCCACTCGGCCGCAGCCCGCTCGCCCGACCGGGCCAGCGCCTCCTCGCGGTCGCGCAGCTCGACGCGGCGGATCTTGCCCGAGATCGTCTTCGGCAGCTCGGCGAACTCGACCCGCCGCACGCGCTCCCACGCGGGCAGCGACGCCCGGGCGTGGGCGAGCACGGCGCGGGCGGTCTCGGCGTCGGGAGCCCACCCCTCGGCCAGGGTCACATAGGCCTTGACGACGTTCAGCCGGGTGTCGTCGGGCGCCGGCACGACGGCCGACTCGGCCACGGCGGGGTGCTCGATCAGCATGCTCTCGACCTCGAACGGCGAGATCTTGTAGTCCGACGACTTGAAGACGTCGTCGGTGCGGCCGACGAACGTGATCATGCCGTCGGCGTCGCGCACGGCGACGTCACCGGTGTGGAACAGTCCGTCGCGCATCGACGACTCGGTCCGGGCGTCGTCGCCGAGGTAGCCCGTCATCAGGTTGACCGGGCGCGTCGTCAGGTCGAGGCACACCTCGCCCTCGTCGCCGACGACGCCCGTGACGGGGTCGACCAGCACGACGTCGACGCCGGGCAGGGCACGTCCCATCGAGCCGGCCTTGATCGTGCCGCCGGGCGCGTTGGCGACGATGGCGGTCGTCTCGGTCTGCCCGTAGCCGTCGCGGATGTCGAGGCCCCAGCCCTGCTGCACCCGCCCGATCACCTCGGGGTTGAGCGGCTCCCCCGCCGACAGCGCCTCGCGCAGCGCGCCCGGCCGCGCGCCCAGCGACGACTGGATGAGCATGCGCCACACCGTGGGCGGCGCGCAGAACGAGGTGACCGCGGCCCGCTCGAGCTGGTCGCGCAGCTCGGCGGGGCGGAACCGGCCGTAGTTGTAGACGAAGACGGTGGCCTCGGCGGTCCACGGCGCGAAGAAGCAGCTCCAGGCGTGCTTGCCCCAGCCCGGCGACGAGATGGTCATGTGCACGTCGCCCGGCTGCACGCCGAGCCAGTACGTCGTCGTCAGGTGGCCCACCGGGTACGACGCGTGCGAGTGCACGACCATCTTCGGCTTGCTCGTGGTGCCCGAGGTGAAGTAGACGAGGCACGGGTCCCCGGTCGCGGTCGCGACCTCGGGCCGAGCCGTGGAGGCGCGGTCCGAGTCCCCGAACGAGGTCCAGCCCGCGGGGGGCGCCTCGCCGGCGGGCACGACGGCGATGCGCGTGACGGCCTCGATCCCCTCGATCCCGGCGAACGCGGCGGCGTCGCCCGCGTTGGCGATCACGTGGCGCACCAGCCCGCGGTCGATGCGGTCGGCGAGGTCGGCGCTGCCCAGCACCGTGGAGGTCGGCAGGATGACGGCGCCCACCTTCATGACGGCGAGCATGGCCTCCCACAGCTCGACCTGGTTGCCGAGCATGAGCATGACGTGGTCGCCCTTCGCGACGCCGAGGTCGTGCAGCCACGCGGCGACCTGGTCGCTGCGTCGGCGCATCGCGTCGAACGACACCTTCTGCTCGGAGCCGTCCTCCTCGACGATCCAGAGCGCCGTGCGGTCGCTGCCGTCGGCGACGACGTCGAACCAGTCGGTCGCCCAGTTGAAGCGGTCGCCGACGTCCGGCCAGCGGAACTCGTCGCTCGCCCGGTCGAGGTCGCGACCGAGGCCGAGCAGGTGGTCGCGGGCGGCGCGGTACGCGGCGGTGGCCGGGGCGTCGGCGGCGGGCGGGGCGGGGGCGGCCGGGGCGTCGGCGGCAGGCGGGGCGGGGGCGGCAGGGACCCCGGCGGGGGCGTCGGGCGATCGGGATGCGTCGGACATCCCGCCATCATGCACCCGCGTCCGTGCCGGGCCCGACAGGGGCGCGGGCCGCTCGCCTAGGGTCGTGACATGACGACCGACGCGACCCGCGCCTCCTCATCCGCCGTCCCGTCCGCCCGCTCGCGGCCTGCCCTCGAGATCGCGGTGACGAGTGCGGCCGGAGCCGTCACGGCACGCGACGGCGGGGCGGACCGCGTCGAGCTGTGCAGCGCCCTCGAGCTCGGCGGCGTCACCCCGTCGCAGGGTCTCGCCGAGGCGGCCGTCGCGACGGGCGTGCCGGTGCACGCGCTGGTCCGGTGCCGGCCCGGGGGCTTCACGTACGACGCCGACGAGCTCGACGTGATGGTGCGCGAGACCCGGGCGCTGGTGCGGTCGGGCGTGGCCGGCGTCGTCGTCGGCGCGCTGCGCGAGGACGGCTCGCTCGACGTCGACGCCGTCCGCTGGTTCGTCGAGGCCGCCCTCGACGCCGCCGGGCCGGCCCGTGTCCCACCGCTCGAGGTCACCGTCCACCGGGCCGTCGACCGCGCGGCCGACCCGGTGGCGGCCGTGGCGGCACTCGCGGGGCTCGGCGTCACGCGCGTGCTGACGTCGGGCGGGGCGTCCACGGTCGGGGCGGGTCTCGCCTCGGGGGTGCTACCGCGCATGGTCGAGGTCGGGGGCGACGTGCAGGTGATGGCCGGGGGCGGGGTGCAGCTCGGCGACGTCCCGGCACTCGTGGCCGCGGGGGTCGACGCCGTGCACCTGTCGGCGAAGCGGGCGCAGGCCGTGCGCGCCTCCTCGTCCCGGTCGGGGACGACCGTGTCGCTCGGCACCGAGGCGACGACCGACTCGTGGTTCGGCACCGACCCCGAGCTGGTCCGCGCCGCCCGCCACGCCCTCGACCGGGCCTGACCCGACGGCCCCGATCCGACACCCCCGACCCGACACCCCGGGGCCGGCGAGCCGACCACCACGGGTCGCAGGGGTGCACAGTGGAGCGATGACATCGACGTCCCTCCTCGTGATCGGCGGCACCGGGCAGATCAGCGCCTCGGTCGTGAAGCAGGCCCTGCGCGACGGCCTCGCCGTGACCGTGCTCAACCGCGGCAGCACCACCATCAGGCCGGTGCCCGCGGGCGTCGAGCAGCTCGTCGCCGACGTCCGCGACGAGGAGGCGCTGGCCGCCGCCCTGAGGGGGCGTCGCTTCGACTCCGTGGCCGACTTCCTGACCTTCACGCCCGACCAGCTCGCGTCGATGCTGCGGGTGCTGGCGCCGCTGACCGACCAGTACGTGTTCATCGGCTCGGCGTCGGCCTACCAGAAGCCCCCGGTGACGTTGCCGATCACCGAGGCGACCCCGTTGTTCAACCCGTGGTGGTCGTACTCGCGCGACAAGATCGCCTGCGAGCGCCTGCTGCGCGACGAGCACCTCGCCGGACGGGTGCAGGCGACGGTGGTGCGCCCCTCGCACACGTACGACGAGACGGCCGTGCCGCTGCTCGGCGGCTGGACCACGATCGAGCGCATGCGCCGCGGCGACGCGGTCGTGCTGCACGGCGACGGCACGTCGCTCTGGGCGCTGACCCACTCGGCCGACTTCGCCCGCGCCTTCGTCGGCCTGCTCGGCCACCCCGGAGCCCTCGGCGAGGCGTTCCACATCATGTCGCCCGAGCTGCTCACCTGGAACATGATCGCCCGCGACCTGGCCGACGCCGCGGGCGCGTCGTTGCACGTCGTCCACCGCACCACGCAGGTGCTGACCGACGAGGTGCCCGAGTGGACGGCCGACCTCTGCGGCGACCGCAGCCACCCGGCCGTGTTCGACACGTCGAAGATCCGCGCGTTGGTGCCCGGCTGGGAGGCGCGGGTGCCGTTCGCCGAGGGAGCCCGCCAGATCGTCGCCTGGCACGACGCCGACGCGTCCCGCCGCACGGTCGACCCCTGGGTCGACGACGCCTACGAGCGGCTCGTCGCGCTGTAGCCGGGCGGCAGGGGTCGCGGGCGGCGCGTCGTCCGGACCCGCGCCTCCCCCGGTCGCACCACCGTCGCGTCGTCGAACCACCCACGGGCGTGGTGCGACGACGCGAGCTTGGTGCGACCAGCCGGCAGTGCGACGTTCAGCCGGCACTGCGACGTTCAGCCGGCAGTGCGACGTTCAGCCGGCGGCGCGACGCAGCGCGGGCGCGGCCGTGGGCGACGAGGTGCGATCCACGACAGCGACCTCCGAGCCGTCCCGCACCGCGGACGCCGCGACGGGCAGCGTCAGCCGGAACACCGCGCCGGGCCGCCCGAACCCGGGGGCCTCGCAGACCAGGTCGCCGCCGTGGGCGCGGGCGAGGCCGCGGGCGATGGGCAGGCCGAGGCCCGCGCCTCCGTCCCCGGACCGTCGGGCCTCGTCGAGTCGCACCAGCCGGTCGAACACCCGCTCGCGGTCGCCCTCGGGCACGCCCGGGCCGTCGTCCGAGACCAGCACCGAGACCTCGTCGGCCCGCGACGCGTCGAGCCACAGCGTGACCTGCCCCGTCCCGCCCGTCGCGCGGGCGGCGTTGTCGACCAGGTTGCCGACGACCTGCGAGACGCGTCCCGCGTCGGCGGCGACCACGACCGGTCCGTCGGGCAGCACCACGCGCAGGTCGAGCGACGGCCGTCGCAGCCGCTGGCGTTCGACGTCGGCGAGCAGCGACGCGCCGAGGTCGACGGGTGCGACGTCGAGCGAGATGCCCTGGTCGACGCGCGCCATCAGCAGCATGTCGTCGATCAACCGGGAGGCGCGCTCGGCCTCGCGCACCACGTGCGTCGCGAGGCGCTCCCGTTCGTCGAGCGTGCCGGGCGAGCGCACGAGGGTGTCGGCCGCGGCGCGCATCCCCGCCACGGGGGTGCGCAGCTCGTGGGCGGCGTCCGAGACGAAGGCCCGCACCCGCGTCTCGGCGTCGAGCGCGGCCCGCTCGGCCCCCTCGACGCCGTCGAGCATCTCGTCGAACGCGACGGCGACGCGGCCGATCTCGGTGTCGCGGCGAGCCGGGCGCAGGCGTCGGCCGCGGTCTCCGTGCGCGATGGACCGCGCCACGCCCGTCATCCGGTCGAGCGGTCGCAGCGTCGCCCGGACCACGAGGGCCAGGCCGACCGCCGCGATGAGCAGGAACGCCGCGGAGGCGCCGATCATCACCCAGCGCAGCTGCACCAGGGTCTCGCCCACCGACCGCGAGTCCGTCGTCAGGGTGATCGTCGAGCCGTCGCTGAGCTGCGACACGAGGGTCGTGACCTCGTCGTCGCTCCGCACCTCGGACGAGCTGACCGTGACCGGGTCGGACGAGGAGGCGCCGGTCGCGTCCCCGGAGTCGGTGCCGGTCGACGGGTCGCCGCCGGACGACGAGCCGGAGCCGGTGCCGCCGTCGGCACCGGTGCCCGCGCCTCCCGGGCCGTCGGCGAGGCCCGAGGCCGGACCGCCGCGACCGGGGCCGGCCTCGCCGAGCGACGGGGGGCCCTCGCGCAGCTCGTCGGGGCTCGGGCCGGCGACGATCGCGTCGCCGTCCGCGTCGCGGATGACGACCGACAGGCCCTGGGCCGACAGGCGGTCGGCGAGTTCGTCGCCGTCCACCGTGCCGACCAGGGCGGCGGCCGCCGCGGCCCGGTCCGAGAGCCGGTCGACGACCTGGGCGCGGAGGCGCTGGCCGAGGGTCAGCTCGACCGTCACGGCGAGCGCCGTCAGCAGGACGGCGAGCAGCAGCAGCACGGCGACGACCGTGCGGACGCGCAACGAGCCGGTCCGCAGCCCGGGCGCGGTCGCCTCGGGGGCCCGACCCGCGCCTCCTCGGGGGTGGGTCTGGGCGTCGTGGGGTCGGGTCGGCTCGCCGGTCGACAGGGAAGCGCGGCGGGGGCGGGTCACGCGCTCATCCGGTAGCCGAGACCGCGGACGGTGTGGATCAGGCGGGGGCCGCGGGTCTCCATCTTGCGGCGCAGGGCGCTGAGGTGCACCTCGACGAGGTTGGGGTCGTAGTCGTCGTAGCCCCAGACCTGGGTGAGGATCTGCGTCTTCGAGACGGTGCGTCCACGGCTCTCGGCGAGGAAGCCGAGCAGGCGGAACTCGGTCGCGGTGAGGTCGAGCGCTTCGCCGCCGCGCGTGATCCGGGCCGCCTCGGGGTCCACCACGAGGTCGCCGATCTCGATCACCGAGGGGATGCGGCCACGACGACGCAGCACGGCCGTGACCCGGGCGATCAGCTCAGCCACGGCGAACGGCTTGACCACGTAGTCGTCGACGCCCTCCGAGAAGCCGCGCAGCCGGTCGTCGACCTCGTCACGCGCCGTCAGCATGACGACGGCCGCGTCCGACGAGGTGCGGATGGTGCTCGCCAGGCGGATGCCGCTCGCCCCGGGCAGCATCCAGTCGAGCACGACGAGGTCGGGCACGAAGGCGGCGAGCTGCTCGGTCAGGTCGGAGCCGTCGGCCAGGCCGTGCACGGCGAAGCCCTCGGCACCGAGCGCGGTGACGACGGCGGTGCGGATGGTCTCGTCGTCGTCGATCACGAGGACGCGGGCAGGGCTGAGCATCCACGCACGGTAGGTGCGGCGGGTGGGCGGAGGCTATGGACGGGCTGGGCGGCGGGTGTGCGTCGTGAGGCAGCCGGCCGCGGCACCGGGGTCGGGCTCACGGCAAGACCGCGCCGCGGACGCCATCTCGCGTCAGCCGCGGGCGTGGCGGACGTACGCGACGATCGCGTTGGCGTGCCCGTGGCCCAGCCCGTGCTCGGACTTCAGCCACGACACGACCTGCATGTGGGCGTGCTCGTCGAGGCGTGCGTCGACCAGGTCGAGCCAATCCAGAATCGGCCGACCGTAGGTGCGCTCGATGCTCGGGAAGTACGACGCCGGCCCCTTCACGGCCTGGCCGTCGGCGGGCGGTTCGGGTGCCAGGACGCGTCGCTCGGACATGCGGTGACGGTAGCAGCCCGGGACGGTGGCAGGCAGGGTCGACGCTTCGCAGCCGCCCGTTTCCCCTAGGGTCACCTCATGTCGAGGGAACGTCGGAGGCGCCAACTGATCGCCGGTGGGGTGACGGCGGCCGTCTCCCTCGGGGCGTTCGGCGCCGGAGGCCTGGTGTCGACCGCCTGGCCGGCGGCATCGGGAGTCGTCGGGGCGGTCAGCTTCGGGGCGTTCCTGGTCTCGCTCTGGTTCTTCCTGACGGTCGTCGCCGAGCGGGACGGCCCGCCGACGGCGACGACCGTGATGCCGACGAGCCCCGCGGCCCGGCCGGTGCCGCACCTCCGGGAGCCTCCGTTCGTCCCGGTCCTGCGGCGGGTCGGCGTCGACGAGGCCCTCGACCTGTTGCTCTCCCAGGATCGCGGCGAGGACGCGACCAGCGACGAGCGCGAGGTCGTCGTCGCACTCACGGCCGTAGATCTCGTGACGATGTCGAGCGCCCTGCGGGCCGTCGTCGTCGACCCCTTCACGGACGACCGGGACGGACTCCTCCGCGTGTCGTCGTCGACGGCACTCGCCTGGGCGCGCCGAGCGGATCGGGCCGCGCGGGATGCGCCCGCACCGGGTCCTCCCGGTGTCGGGTCGGTGGGGGTGCGACGCATCGGCTGGACGGCCTGGGCTCTCGAGCAGGATGACCCGGTCGGGGTCGGAGCGGCTCCGGACCCGTGGTTCGCCGTCCGTGTCGACCAGCTCCGGTTCGTCGCGGACGCGGTCCGGCGCGTGGCCCAGGCGGGGCCACCGGCCGGTCGGCCGGCAGCCGACGCGCCCGGACTCGACGAGGCGGTGGTCCACGAGGTGGCGTCGCGTCTGTCCCTCGTCGTCCGGGGCGCCTCGGTGTCCGACCCGCGCCCCGTTCCCGTTCAGCCCACCGGTAGGCGCGTGTCTCCCCCGCCTGTCCTGGCCGACGTCACGTGGGGGCTCGAGACGTCGGACGTCCGAAGTCGCCTCCGCCCCGGCCTCAGCTATCGGCCCCTCGTCTGGCTCGGCTCCGGCCACCCCGACTTCTCTGCCGGCGAGGCGACCCTCGACGGAGTCCTGGTGGGGGCGATCTGCTCACGAGCAGGGAACGGGGACGGGGACGGCCGCGACCGGGTCGAGCTCCGCTTCTGGGCGCAGGTCGACCTCGGCGATCTCGTCGCACCCGGTGACCCGGTGACGCTGCTCGAGGGGGAACGCACCGTGGCCCGCGGCGTCGTGGTGGACGGCACGACTTAAGCCCCGCTTCAGATTCGCTTCCGAGAGTGGTGCCTGCCGGAGGGAACGACCCGACCGCCAGCCGCACCACGGCCGGCCCGGCACCGAGATCTGGAGACACCATGGCGAAGGACATCACCCCCGGCGGCCGCGACGACGACCGTCGCGACGAGGACACCCCCTCGCAGGACGACGCGTGGGCCGAGCGCCTCCGCCGCGAGGACGAGGACGAGGACGCCCGCGCGACGACCGAGCTGCCCGCCGCGGCACCCGGCCAGCCGACCGCACCGACCACGCCGATCGTCGCCGACGACCAGCGCACCCGCGAACTGCCTGCCGAGGGCAGTGCGTTCCGCGCCGAGCCGGCCACGCGACGCCGTTCGAAGAAGGGCCTGCTCGTCGGCATCGGCATCGCCGCGGCCGGCCTCGCCCTCGTCGGCACGAGCACGGCCGTCGCCGTCTCGAACGCCGGCGGCTCGACCGTCAGCGCCTCGTCGACCGCCACCCCGGGCCAGGACGACGCCTCGAAGCCGGGCGACGGCGCCACCGGGGCTCCGACGGACGCCCCGACCCCGCCGACCCCCGGTGACGAGGCAGACGGCAGCGGACCCGCCGAGGGCACCGGTCCCGACGGCAAGGCGCTGCCGACCCCGGGCACCGGCCCCGACGGCGAAGCCCTTCCCGACCCCGGCACGGGGCCTGACGGCAAGGCCCTGCCCGAACCCGGCACCGGCCCCGACGGCGAGGCCCTGCCGACCCCCGGCACCGGCCCCGACGGCAAGGCGCTGCCGACCCCCGCCGACGGCGGCCCGAAGGGCCCCGGCCACGGTCCCGGCAAGGGCGGACCCGAGAAGGACTCGGACGGCGGAGACGACTCCGACCGCCCGACCCCGCCGACCGACGCACCGACCCCTCCCGCGGACGCCCCGACGCCCACGGACGCGCCGACCCCCGGCACCGACGAGGGCTCGGGCTCGTAGGTCGGCCCCGGACCTGCGGCCCCGGGCCTGCGGTCCGGACCGCAGGCTCCCGTCAGAACCGCGTGGTGATGCCGCCCTCGACCACGGGCGGCACGCCGCGGCGGTCGGCCCCGCCCCGCACCGTGGCGATCTCGGCCCACTTGTCGATCGTCGTGCAGGGGTGCGAGACGCCGAGCCGCACGAGGTCGCCGACCTGCAGGCCCGACGACGGGTCGAGCCGCAAGAAAGCGTGCTGGTCGTTCAGCGCCGAGACGTGCGACCCGTCGAGCACGCCCGGGAGGCGCCGGTCGGCCGCTTGGGGACGCCACGCCTCGAGCGCCACCGGGAACCCCTCGTCGTCGGAGGTGTCACGCCGGCCGACGTTGAGCAGGGCCAGCCCGGGCTCGGGACGCGACACCACGGACGCCCACAGCTCGAGGGCCGGTCGGAACGCCGGCCCTGCCGCGAGCCCGGCGGGCGCCCGGTCCGCGGGCTCGGCCGACGGCCCGGCGGGCGCCCGGTCCGCGGGCTCGGCACCGAACCCCTCGGTGAGACCGTCGAGCCCGGTCAGCTCGCCGTCCGTCGGCCCGCCCATCTCGCGATCGGCCTGCGTCCCGGCCGAACCGTCGCCGACGACGACCGTGACGTCCCGGTCGACGTCACCCGCGCCTCCCGAGCCCTGGGGCTGGGGCGTCGTGCCGCGGGCGGCGGGCGTCAACCGGCGGTACAGGTCGTGGTCGTGGGCCACGTACGAGCCCGATCGCAGCACGACGCGCGTGCGCGGGCCCTGCAGCCCCGAGGGGTCGTGGCGGCCGCCGAGCACGGCGACGACGCGGTCGAAGTAGACGCTTCCGCCCGCGGTGAGCACGACGTCGTGGCCGGACGCCAGCCAGTCGTCGAACGCCGGGGCCCCGATGCCGTCGAACACCTGTAGCAGACCGCGCAGGTAGTCGTCGACCACGGCGAGGCCGGCGTCGTCGACGTCGTGCGTGAGCGCGCCCTCGTAACCGGCGACCCCCGCCAGCACCAGGTGCGGAGCGGCCGCCACGGCCTCGGCCACGAGCAGGGCCTCGCGCACGGACCGAGCACCCGTCCGCCCGAGCGCCGACCCGAACTCGACCAGCACGGCCAGCGGCCGCTCGGCCCCGCCCCGGGCCAGGGCGGCGTCGACCAGCCGCACGGTCTCGACCGAGTCGACCCACATCAGCACGTCGGCCCCGGGGGCGGCGAGCGCCGCCAGGGTCGCGGGGGCGAAGGCGGTGCCCGCCATGACGACGGTCGGCACCCCGGCCTCGCGCGCCACGGCGACCTGGAAGGCCGTCGCGAGCGTGATGCCCCACGCCCCGGCGTCGAGCTGCCGCCGCCAGATCTCGGGTGCCATCGTCGTCTTGCCGTGCGGCGCCAGGTCGACGCCGGCCTCTCGACACCAGGCGGCCATCGTGTCGACGTTGTGGTCGAGGGCGTCGAGGTCGAGGGTCAACAACGGGGTCGCGAGGTCGATCAGCGGCACGGGCCGCGGTTCGCGACCGAAGCCGACCTTGCTGGTCGACGGGTGGGCCGCGGTCGACGGGCCCTGGGACGACGGTGCCTGGGGTGACGTGGTCATGATGCCTTCCGACGGGGCGGGTGGAGGGTGGAGCGCTCAGGCCGTGTGTCGGTGCCTGCCGGTAGCTTGGCAGTCACCCCCGACACACGACACATCACGTCGGTTCCCCAGACCATCGAGCAGAGAAGAGCAGACCTGTGAGCGAGAAGACCGAAGTCCGCACCGGCGGCGCCCCGACCCCCATCTCGACCTTCTCGCAGGGCGTGCTCAAGAACGGGTTCCTCAGCGTCTCGGGCCAGGGTCCGCAAGACCCCGCCACGAGCGAGTACCTGCACCCCGGCGACCTCACGTCGCAGACGGTCCGCACCCTCGACAACGTCAAGGCCGTCGTCGAGGGCGCCGGCGGCACGTTCGACGACGTCGTCTCGTTGCGGGTCTTCCTCACCACGCGAGACGACTTCGCCGAGATGAACGCCGCCTACGAGACCTACCTGCTGCAGAACGTGCCGAGCGGCGTGTTCCCCACCCGCACGACGGTCTTCGTCGAGCTGCCGAACGAGGCCATGCTCGTCGAGATCGACGCGCTCGCCGTCCTCGGCTGACGCCCGACCACACCGCAGGAGGCGCGGGTCACTCCCCCGCGCCCGTCACCACCACGGTCTTCCGCGACCACGTCGCGTCGGTCAGCTGGGCCAGCATGAACCGTGCGACGTCGGCCCGGGTGACGTGGATGCCGCCACCCTGGGGCAGCCTCTCCCCCGTGGCGAGCGATCCGGTCGCCGGGTCGTCGGTGAGACGCGTCGGGTAGACGAGGGTCCAGTCCAGGCCGCTCTCGCGCACCTCGGCGTCGGCGACCTCCTTCGCGGCGTAGACCTTGCCGAGCACGGTGTGGAAGAACACCTTCTGCAGCGTGTTCGCGTCGTCCTGGCTGTCACCGACGCCGAACGCCGAGCAGACGACCAGCCGGTCGACGCCCGCCTCGCGCATCGCCGGCAGCAGGGCCCGACCGACCTCGACCTCGACCGGGTGCCGGATGTTCCGCGAACCGACCGCGTTGAGCACCGCGTCCTGATCGGCCACGGCGGCGCGGACGTCGTCCGGCGAGGTCGCGTCTCCCGTCAGCACCCGCACGCCGTCGGTCACGTCGAGCGACGAGGCGTCGCGGACGAGCACCGTCACGTCGTGCCCTGCCGACAGGGCGACTCGCAGCACGTGGGAGCCCGTGCCCCCGGTCGCTCCCAGCACCAGAACCCTCATCGCGCCTCCTGTCGTTCACCGAAGCGAACACCGTCCGGCCGGGGCGGGGCCGGGAGAACCCGATGGACGACCTGGGCGGCCGGGCTCCCGCGCGCCGAGGAGCGCCGACGCGCACCGCCCCGAGCCCGCGACCGGTGCCGAAGCCGACCTGCCCCCGACGGGGCGGGTCAGCGGAGGCGGCGGCCGGCTGCCCAGAGGCCGACCAGCCCCGACGGGCCGAGCCGGGGCGTCGCGTAGGTGGCCCGGTCGGCGTAGGCCCCCGGGTCGATCAGCTGCAGGTCGGCGACGGCCCCGGGAGCGATGCCGAGCGCGCCTCCTCCGTGACCGCCGGCGCGGCCGCCGCCCAGCCCGAACCGCGAGGAGGCGCGGGTCGACAGGCGCGCGACCGCCTCGCCCCGCGACAGCACGGCCTGTGCCCCCGATCCGGCGTAGACGTCGAGCACGCGTGAGAAGGTGCCGTACAGCCGTGGGTGCACGGTGCCGGTCTCACGCGGCAGGCCGTCCGAACCGACCAGGGCGTGCGGCCAGGCGAGGGCCGTCCGCATGCCCTCGAGGTCGGTGTGGAAGACGATGACGGTCAGCGCGCCGCGTTCGGCGAGGACGAGGTCGGCGAGCACCTCGCGGGGGTCGGCCCCGACGGCCGCCGCGATGTCGGACAGCGGTCGCCCCTCGAACGGCTCGTGCTCGGGCCGCGTGAAGCCGGCCAACGAGATGCGCGCCGGGCCGATCGCGGCGTACTGGTTCTCGAGCGTCGAGCCGGCCCACGGCTCGAGCAGCCCGTCGAGCACCTGCCGTCGCGAGAGCGTGCCGGGTCGCAGCGCCTCGAGCAGGCTCTCGACCCCGTGGTCGGCGGTCGCCGGCGGGAAGAGCGACGCCACCGTCGTGCTGCCCGCGTCGTAGGGGTAGACGTCGGCGCTGACGTCGACCCCGTCGCGGCGCAGGGCGTCGAGGTGGTCGACGACGGCGGGCATGCCTCCGACGTTGCGGGGCCCGGTCACCTTGAGGTGGCTGACGTGCACCGCCGCCCCGGTCTCGCGCCCGAGGGACGCCAGTTCGTCGACGGAGGCGCGCAGCCCGTCGGCCTCGTTGCGGACGTGGGCGACGAGCAGCTTTCCGCGCACGGCGCACTCCCGCGCGAGGGCGACGAGTTCGGGCCGGTCGGCGGCGTCGCCGGGTGCGTACATCAGGCCGAGCGAGACGCCCAGGGCGCCTGCGTCGAGCGCCTCGCCGATCGACGCCGCGATGCGTGACCGCTCGGCGGGGTCGGCCGGGCGTCGCTCGAAGCCGACGACGGCCGCCCGCAGGGGCGCGTGCGGCACGAGCGTCGCGGCGTGCAGGCCGTACCGCCCGTCGGCGTCGCCCTCGGCGAGCGTCCGCACGTAGTCGGCGAAGGTCGGCCACGTGCGGCGGGGGAACTCCCCGAGCACCGGCCGTGAGTAGTCCGCGAGCGAGCGGTCGGCGGGGTCGGACGCCGACGGCGCCACGCCCTGGCCGCAGTTGCCGACGACGGTGGTCGTGACGCCCTGCCCGGTCTTCGGGTCGACCCCGCCCGGGCGGAACAGCGCGGCGTCGTCGTGCGCGTGCACGTCGACGAAGCCGGGCAGCACGTCGAGTCCCGTCGCGTCGACCACCTCGACGTCTCGCGCGGGCGCGGTGGCCACGCCCGACCCGCCTGCCCCGGAAGCCCCGCTTGCCCCGGCCGAGGAGGCGCGGTGCCCCTCCCCGAGGAGCGCCGCCGCCCCGGCCCCGACGGCCGCGACCACCCCGTCGCGCACGACGACGTCCGCGACGCGACCCGCGCCTCCCGAGCCGTCCCAGACCGTCCCGCCCACCAGCACCAGCGTCGTCACGACGGCACCGTGGTCGTCACGAGTGCACCGCGATCTACTCGAACCGCTGCCACTCGGGCTTGTTCTCGTACGTGTAGCGGTAGTAGTCGGCCAACTGCAGCTCGGACGCGGCGGCCTCGTCGACGACGATCGTGGCGTGCCGGTGCAGCTGGAGCGCGCTGCCCGGGCACATCGCGCTGAGCGGCCCCTCGACCATGCCCGCGACCGCCGAGGCCTTGGCCGACCCCTGGGCCACGAGGACGACCTCGTGCGCGTCGAGGATCGTGCCGAGCCCCTGCGTCAGGCAGTGCGTCGGCACCTGCGAGGGGTCGTCGAAGAACCGCGCGTTGTCGGCCCTGGTCTGCGGGGCCAGGGTCTTGATGCGGGTGCGCGACGCGAACGACGACGTGGGTTCGTTGAAGCCGATGTGCCCGTTCGCCCCGATGCCGAGGATCTGGACGTCGATGCCGCCGGCGTCGGCGATCGCCCGCTCGTAGTCGACGACCGCGGCCTCGACGTCGCTCGCCCGGCCGTCGGGGACGCGCACCCGCGAGGCGTCCATGCCCAGCGGCACGACGACGTCGCGGTGGATGACCGACGCGTAGCTCTCGGGGTGCTCGAGCGGGATGCCGACGTACTCGTCGAGCGCGAAGCCCGAGGCACGACCGAAGTCGAGCTCGCCGGCCTCGACGCGGGCCGCGAGCGAGGCGTAGATGCCGGTGGGCGACGACCCGGTCGCGAGGCCCAGCACGGCCTCGGGGTCGCGCTGGACGACCGACGCGATCTTGCGGGCGGCGACGCGGCCGACCTCGTCGGCGTCGCGGACGATGATGATCTCCATGGGGCTCCTCCCCGGTCGTGACGAGTGCGCGGGCCCACGCGGGGCCGACACCGGCACCGGCACCGGCACCGGTGCCCGAACCGGCACCGGCACCCGTACCGGCGCTGGTGCTGGGACGCGCGTCGCGCCTCCTAGGCCTCGGCGCGGATGTTCGCCACGACCGACTCGATGTACGCCTCGCGCTCTTCTCGCGAGGCCGGACGCCCGGGCACGCCCGGTCGTCGCTGCCACGGTAGCGGGCCGGACTCGTGCCGGTACTCGACGCCGATCGCGTCGAGGCGGGACAGGTGCACGGCCAGCCGTGTGGAGAAGTCGTCGAAGTCGCGCGGCTCGGTCGTCCAGAGCGCCTCGGCGACGGCGCACAACCGGGGGAACGCGAAGAAGTCGATCGTGCGGGGCGAGTCCATGTGCTCCGTCCAGATGTTGGCCTGGCCGCCCAGCACGTGGCGGGCCTCGGTCTCGTCGAGTGCGTCGGGCACCGGCTCGAAGGCGTACACGTCGGCGAGGGTGAGCGGGATCGACACGGGGATCGGCTCGTCCGGCCCGTCCGACTGCCGGTAGTCGAGGTACACCTGGTCGTCGGGGCAGGCGACGACGTCGTAACCGCGCCGGGCCGCCGTGACCGCGCCGGTCATGCCGCGCCACGACGCGACCGTCGCACCGGGCGACATCGTGGCGTTCCCCTCGAGGATCTCGTCCCAGCCGAAGGTGCGCCGCCCGGCCGCCGCCAGGTGCGCGTCGAGCCGGCCGATGAACCAGGCCTGCAGCTCCTCCTCGTCGGCGAGGCCGCGCTCGCGCATCAGCTGCTGCGTCCGCGGGTCGGACCGCCACTGCGCCTTGGGGCACTCGTCCCCGCCGATGCCGATCCAGGTGCCCGGGAACAGCTCCATCACCTCGTCGAGCACGTCCGTGTAGAAGTCGACCGTCGACTGCTCGGTGTTGAGCACGTCCTCGAAGATGCCCCATTCCGTGCCGACGGCGATCTGCCGTGGTGACGCGACGGGCGTGCCGTCGACCTCGACCGCGCCGACGCCGAGGTGCGGGTAGGCCGTGATCGCGGCCATCGAGTGGCCCGGCACGTCGACCTCGGGCACGACCGTGATGTGGCGCGCCGCGGCGTAGGCGACCACCTCGCGGATGTCGTCCTGCGTGTAGAACCCGCCGTGCGGTCGGCCGTCCTGGGTCGCGTCCGGCCCCGCCCCGACCTGCGTCGACCCGCGCCAGGCGCCCACCGAGGTCAACCGTGGGTACTTCGCGATCTCGATGCGCCAGCCCTGGTCCTCGGTGAGGTGCCAGTGCAGCGTGTTCAGCCGGTGCAGCGCCATCAGGTCGACGAAGCGCAGCACGTCGTGCTTCGGCAGGAAGTGCCGGGCGACGTCGAGGTGCGTCCCGCGCCACCCGAAGCGAGGGCGGTCCTCGACGTCGACCGCGGGCACGACCCAGTCCACGCCGGTCACGAGCGCCGTCCGGTACACGGCCGCGGGCAGCAGCTGACGCAGCACCTGGGCCCCGTGGAACGCCCCGGCCGCGTCGCCACCGGTGATGCGCACGCCGGCCGGTCGCGCCTCCAGCCGGTAGGCCTCGGCCCCGAGCGAGGCGTCGAGGTCGAACGAGATGCCGGTGCCGTCGGCGCTGCCCTCGCGCAGCGGCAGCCCGGTCGCCGGGCGCAGCGACTGCTGCAGCCAGGCGACGACGCCCGCGAGCTCGTCGGGCGCCGAGACGCGCGTGGCCGGATCGAGGCGGAACGCCCCGGAGGCGCGGGTCAGCCGAGCCGGACGCGGCACGATCGCGACCGGTGCGGTCTCGGGCGTCGTGGCGCCGGGCCGAGCGGGCGTCGAGGTGGTCGAGGGTGCGTGCGTCACGGGTCAGCCCTTCACGGCGCCGGCGGACATGCCGGTCACCAGGTTGCGTTGGATGATCATGAAGAAGACGACGACCGGCAGCGAGAACAGCACCGAGGCCGCCATCTGCCCGCCGAAGTCGGTGCCGCTGGTCGGCGTGCTGAACGAGGCCAGCCAGACGGGCAGCGTGTACATCGACTGGTCCTTCATGAACGTGTAGGCCACGAGGTAGTCGTTCCAGGCGGCGATGAACGCGAAGATGCTCGTCGCGATCATGCCGGGCAGCACGAGCGGGAACATGATGCGCGTCAGCACCTGCCAGGTGCTCGCCCCGTCGAGCTGGGCGGCCTCCTCGACCTCGACCGGGATCGCCAGGAAGAACCCGCGCATCACCCAGATCGAGAACGGCAGGGTCGACGCGACGTAGGCCAGGATGAGCCCGCCGTAGGTGCCGAGCAGCCCGAGGCTGTTGAAGATCAGGAACTGCGGGATCAGCAGGGCCGTCGCCGGCAGCATCTGCACGATCAGGATGAACACCATGATCGTGCGCCGCCCCCGGAACCGGAACCGCGACAGGGCGGCCGACGCGAACAGGCCGAGCACGATCGAGAAGATCACCGCGCCCGCGACGACGATGACGCTGTTGCGCAGGTTCGTGAAGAAGTCCGACTGCGTCACGGCGACGACGAAGTTGTCGAGCGTCGGGTTCTGCGGCCAGAACAGCGGGGTCGCCGTCATCACCTCGGGTCGCGGCTTGAAGGCCGTGTTCACCATCCAGTAGACGGGGAACAGCCAGACGAGGCTGAAGACGACGGCGATCGCGTTGCTGACCCAGCGGGGCTTCCGGCGTCGACGGGTCGGGCGGGCGGCCGACGGGCGGCCGGTGCCGTGGCCCGGGCGCGCCTCCTTCGCCTTCTCGTCGCGGGCGACGGTCTCGGTCGTCGTGGTGCCGACGCCGGCGGGTGCGGTCGTGGTCACAGGTCTTCTCCGGATCGGATGAGGTTGCGGACGTAGAACGCGGTCAGCACGACGAGCAGCAGCGTGGTGACCACCGAGATGGCGGCGCCCTGCCCGATGTCGAAGCCGACGAACGCGGTGACGTAGGTGAAGACGCCCAGGGTCGAGGTCGCGTCGTCGGGGCCGCCGGCCGAGACGAGCCAGATCTGGTTGAAGACGTTGAAGTCCCAGATGATCGACAAGATCGTGATCAACAGCAGCGTCGGCTTGAGGAACACCAGGGTGACCGTCCGATAGACGCGCCACTCGCTCGCCCCGTCGAGTCGTGCGGCCTCCTTGTACTCGAGCGGGATCTGCGTCTCGGCGGCGTACATCGTCAGCGCGATGAAGGGCACGGCCTGCCACACGATGAGCAGCCAGATGCTCGTGTAGGCGAGGGCCGCGTCGTTCGACCAGTCGACGTCGGTCATGTCGCCGACCAGGCCGGTCTGGGTGAGCAGCCAGTTGACGACGCCGTAGCCGGGCTGGAAGAGCCACTTCCAGACGATCGACGACGCCACGTTCGGCATCGCCCAGGCCAGGATCAGCACGACCGTCACGGTGTAGCGCATGGGCGTGCCCAGCCGGGTCAGCAGGTGCGAGACGCCGGTGCCGATCAGCACGCTGCCGCCGACCATGGCGGCCGTGAAGACGAGCGTGCGCACGAGCGACCACCAGAAGTCGGTGTCGGCGAGCAGGGTCGCGTACTGCTGCACGCCCACCGAGTCGTACGCGCCGGTGAAGAGCGAGCGCTGGTCGTAGTCGGTGAACGACGTGAACACCAGGAAGACGATCGGCGCGACGGTCACGGCCAGCAGCACGATGCCGGCCGGCGAGAGCAGCCAGAGCGGCGCGAGCTGACGTTTCTTCCCCGGTCGCACCGGAGCCCCGCGCTCGTCCTTCGGGCGCTTGCCGCCCTTCGGGTCGGGCGCGGCGTCGGGCGGGGTCTCGGTGAGACCGGGAGCGATCGAGAGGGCCACGGTTCCTCTTTCGGTTCGAGTCCAGGAGGTGCGGGTCGAGGGGGCGGGGACGTCGCGCGATCAGGTGCTCGCGCGACGCCCCCGGGGTGCTGCCGGCTGCTCGGTGGCGGCCGGGGGCGCCGCGTCGCTAGTCGTTCAACGCCTTGTCGGTGGCTTCGTCGAAGGACTTCGCCGCGGCCTCGGCCGACTTGGAGCCCGAGACGACCGAGGAGAAGAGCTGGTTGATGCTCTTGTCGCCCTCGAGGGCCGCCCAGTTCGCGCTGGCCGGGGTGGCCTTCGAGTTCAGCGCGGCGTCGAAGAAGCCCTTCTGGATCGGGGTGATGACGTCGGCCGCCGCCTTGATGCCCTCTTCGCTGTTCGGGATCCAGCCGTCGTTGCCGACGACCCACTCGCTCTGGATGTCCGGGCTGGTGGCGATCTTGGTCCATTGCAGGGCCAGGTCGGAGTTCTGGCTCTTCGCCGCGATGCCCCAGTCCGAGCCGCCGAGCATGACCGGCTGCGTCTCACCCGACTTGCCCGGCATCGGGAAGGTGCCGAAGTCGTCGTCGGTCAGCGCGGGGTTGGCCTTCTTGATGAGGTCGATCGAGCCGTTCGTGTGCAGGATCGTCGCGGTCTTGCCGTCGGCGAAGACCTGCGTCTGGTCGGGCGCGTCCGTGTCGAGGGTCTGCGAGGCGGGCGTCGAGTAGGCGTTCTGGAACTCGGTGAAGTCGGCCAGGCCCTGCTGCGCCTCGTCGCTCTCGAGGCCGGCCGTCCAGGTGCCGTCCTTCGAGGTGGCGATCTCGCCGCCGGCGTCCCAGACGAACTGCATGCCCGCGTACCAGTACTGGCCGGGCAGGTAGAACGCCGAGAAGTCGGAGGCGGTGTTGGCGGCCTTCACCTTGTCGAGGTCGGCGGTGAGTTCGTCGTAGGTGGTGGGCGCCTCGGTGATGCCGGCCTGCGCCCACATCGTCTTGTTGTAGATGACGGCCCGGGCACCGGCGAAGCCGGGCACAGCGTAGAGCGCGTCGTCGACGGTGGCGGGCTCCTCGAGACCGGTCAGCCAGGTCTGGCCCTGCTCGAGGTCGTCGCGGTACGAGGTCAGGTCGAGCAGGGCGCCGTTCGCGGCGTAGCTGGCGACCTGGGTGTTGCCGAGGTCGAGCACGTCCGGCGGGGTGCTCGTCGCGAGCGCCGTGCTGATCTTGGTCGTGATGCCGTCCCACTGCTGGATCTGGACGTCGACCTCGGCGCCCGTCTCCTCGGTGAACTCCTCGTTGATCGCGTCGATGGTCTCGGGCGTGTAGTCGCCGGTCATGACCCAGACGGTCAGGGTCTTGCCGTCGCCCTTGCTCGTGGGGACGGCCTGCGGCGAGTCGGACGAGCTGCCGCCCGTGCCCGAGCTCGAGCAGGCGGTCAGGGCGAGTGCCGCGGCCAGGCCCAGGGCCCCGACCGCCGTGTAGCGTTGGATTCGCAATTTCATCTCCTCGTTCTCGAAGCGGGGATGCCGCATCGCTGTGGTCCCGGCCCGCGCTCGCACAAGCGTCGGGTCGGGAATGCGGCACGGGCGGAGGCCCTGGCCGCCTCCGGGGGTGGGCCCCCGAGGTCTGTGGTGGGGTTCACGTCAACCCCAGTTCGGCCTGCAGCACGAACGAGGCCGCGCCCCGCAGGGCGAGGTCGGTGCCGCTGCCCGCGATGCGCATGGTGAGGCCGTTGCTGACGGCCGACAGCGTCCGCTGCCGCACGGTCTCGCGGGCGGCCCGCAGCAGGGCGCCCTCGACCAGGTCGGCGGGGCCCGACAGCACGACCTCGTCGATGTTCAAGGCGCTGACGATCGGCGCGAGGACGAGCCCGAGCGCACGACCGGCGTCGTGCAGCACGGCACCCCGCGAACCCTCGTCGTGCTGACGGAGGCGCGCCCTCAGTTGCGGGGCGGCCAGCACCTCCTCGAGGCACCCGCGTCGCCCGCACGCGCACACGTCGCCGTTCTCGTCGACCGTCACGTGCCCGATCTCCCCGGCCGAGAACTGGTCGCCCTCGACGAGGGCGCCGGCGACGACCAGCCCGACGCCGACGCCGTGGTCGATCGTCACAACCATGAGGCTCTGGGCCGTCGCGGCGCGTGCGGTCGCGGGGTGCGGGGTCGCGGGGTGCGCGGTCGCGGCCTGTACGGTCGTCTCGCCGAAGGTGCGGATGCCCACGGCGGCGGCGTTCGAGTCGTTGCCGACGTGGACCGGCAGCCCGGCGTGGTCGGACAGGCGCGCTCGCAGGGGCAGGTCGTACCAGCCGAGGTGGACGGCGGTGCGGACGACCCCGTCGTGGTCGACGATGCCCGGCGTCGCGACGCCGACGCCGAGCACCGGGCGGGTCGTCAGCGCGCCGAGGTCGTCGACGAGACGTTCGACCAGGGCGACCGCGGCTTCACCGACGGCGCCGTCGAGGTCGACGCTCGCGCGTTCGACGACGCCGCCCCGCAGGTCGACGACGGCCCCCACGAAGCGCTCCGCGCTCGACAGGTCGACCGTGACGATGTGGAAGGCGTCCGACTCGATGCCGACGAGCGTCGCCGGCTTGCCGACCCGGGAGTCGTCCCGGACGCCGAGCTCGCGGGCGACGCCGCCGTCGATCAGCTCGGCGACGAGGGCCGAGACCGTGGGACGGGTCAGTCCCGAGCGACGGGCGAGGTCCGCCCGGCTCATCGAGCCGTCGCGGTAGAGCGCCTGCAGGACGAGCGACCGGTTGTGCGCGCGGACGGGCGCTTGCTGCTGCCTGGTGATCGTCGTGCTGGTCACGGGCGCGTCCTCTCGTCTCGGCATCGTCGCCGACCTATGGCCCGGTCTGCAGGCCCGTCGGCAGCGGCGCCGGGGTGGCGACGCCATGGTGGCGTGCCGTTAGTAAATGAGCCTTACAAACACGTGTCAAGGTGCGTGGCGGCGAGTTTACGCACACGAAACACCGACGGTCAACACCCGAAACATCGGCTGTGGATCTCTCTGCCCCTTGCCGAGGCAGGGTTCGTAAGCTTTACTAACAAACATGTCCACGCCCGCCACCGCGTCCGTCGTCGCGGCCCACGGCGCGCTCGGCCACGCCCCGGCGGGCCCCTCCGCAGCCGACCCGACGGGACGGCCGTGAGGGTCGGTCTCGACATCGGCGGCACCAAGATCGACGCCGTCGTCGTGGACGCGACCGGCGCACCCGTCCACCGCCTCCGGCTGCCGACGGGGTTCGGCCCGGACGCCGTGCTGGCCAACGCGATCGCGGCCGTGACCTCGCTGGCCGGTCGCGCGGGCGTCGACGTCACCGCCTTCGAGTCCGTCGGCATCGGCATCCCCGGCCTGGTCGACGGCGCGACGGGTCGCGTCCGGCACGCGGTGAACATCGGCTTCGACGACGTGGCGGTGGGCCCGACGCTGAGCGCCCGGCTCGGGGTGCCGGTGCGGGTCGAGAACGACGTCAACGCGGCCGCCCTCGGCGCCTACCTGGCCATGTCGTTGTCCGGGTCGGTCGGCTACCTGAACCTCGGCACCGGCCTCGCCGCGGGCCTCGTCGTCGACGGTGAGCTCTGGCGCGGGTCACGGGGGGTCTCGGGTGAGATCGGTCACGTCCCGGTCGACCCGTCCGGCGAGCTCTGCCCCTGCGGTCAGCGCGGATGCCTCGAGACCGTGGCGGCCGGCGCCGCGGTGTCACGCCACTGGCCGACCCACGACGCGTACCCGGCCGTGGCCCTGTTCGCAGCGGCCGACGCCGGCGACCCCGAGGCCGTGCGCGTGCGTGCCGACCTCGCGGCGGGCGTCGCTGCCGCGGTGCGCCTCCTCGTCCTGACGACGGACGTCGACTCGGTCGTCATCGGCGGCGGGCTGAGCAACCTCGGCCGCCCCCTGCTCGACGACGTCGCGGGGGTGCTCGACCGCTGGGCGGCCGGGTCGCCGTTCCTGGCATCGCTCGAGCTCTCGTCGCGCATCGAGCTGCTGCCGCCGGGGTTTCCCGTGGCCGCCGTCGGCGCGGCGACGGTCGGAGCCCGCGGGCCCGGCGCCGCGGTCGCCGCCGCGCTCTGACGAGCGCGACGCGAGCGCAGCGTCCCCCGCACAGCTGAACCGCCACGCCGCCACGCCGCCACGCCGCCACGCCGCCACAAAATGGTCACAACGCCAGGAGAAGACCTGGTGCTGTGACCATCTCGTGGTGCGGTGCCCTCTGGAGGGGACTCGCCGGCGCTACGCCCTGGCCACCCGCAGCGTCACGATCTCGAACGGGCGCAGGGTCAGGTCGATCGCCGAGCCGTCGACCCACCGCCCCGCCCCGGCCGAGCCCTCGGCCAGCTCGCGCTCGATCAGGTCGGTGCGCCACGCCCCGCCGAACCCGCTGTCGGCGTCGACCGTGACCGTGGTGGTCGCCCGCGCGCCCCGAGCCTCGTACAACCGGACGATCAGGTCGCCCGACCGGTCTTCGGCGAGCTTGACCGCCTCGACCAGGACGGCCGGCGACGTCGACGTCACGAGCGGGGCCACCCGGGCACCCGACGCACCCTCGACCCGTCGCACGGGCAGGTTCAGCCGGTAGCCCGCGGTCGCCGCCTCGAGCACGTCGGGTGCGACCCGCACCGACGAGCGCAGCACGTGCCGCCCCTGGTCGGCGTACGGATCGGGGAAGGTCGGCGCCCGCAGCAGCGACTGGCGGACGAGCGTCGTGGTGCCGCCGTCACCCCCGTCGGCCGCGTCGCGGGTGCTGCGGGTGACGTCGTGCCCGTAGGTGGCGTCGTTCGCGACGGCCACGCCGAAGCCGGGCTCGGCGACGTGCACCCAGCGATGGGCCACGGTCTCGAACCGGGCGTGGTCCCACGAGGTGTTCTGGTGGGTCGGGCGCTGCACGTGCCCGAACTGCACCTCGGAGGCCGCACGGTCGGCGTGCACGTCGAGGGGGAACGCCAGCTTCAGCAGCTTCTGCCGCTCGTGCCAGTCGACGTCGGTCTGCACGTGCAGCTCGGCCTCGCCGTCGTCGAGCCACCAGCGCTGCACGATCGTGGACCCGCCGAAGCGGCGGGTCACGACGAGGGCCCCGCCGTCGGCGACCACCGACTCGGCCTCGACCAGGTCGGTGCGGACGTTCTTGTAGGCCTGGTCGACGTCCCACGCGTCCCACTGGTTGGGCGTGTCGCGGAAGAGTTGCAGCAGGCCCAGCCTCTCGCCCGGGGCGACGAGGTCGCGGCCCGACGACGCGTCGACCAACGAGACGACCAGGCCGTCACCGTCGAACACCGCACGGACGAGCCCGTTGTCGAGCACCCAGCCGTCACCGTCGGCGACCGGTGCCACCGACCCGACCCCCGCCTCCTGGGCGAGCCCCTCGGCCGAACCCGACGAGGCGTCGACGCCCGCCGCCGCGACCGGCCCGGCGTTGAACGTCACCGTCGCCGACCCCGACCCCGCGAGCGCCCGTTGGGCCGCGCCGATGATCGCCTCGAGCTGTTCGGCGACGCGGGCGTAGTGGCGCTCGGCCTCGTGGTGCACCCAGGCGATGGACGAGCCGGGCAGGATGTCGTGGAACTGCTGCAGCAGCACGACGTGCCAGATCTGCTCGAGCTCGTCGTAAGGGTAGTCGACCAGCCCTCGCGCGGCGGCGGTGGCGCTCCACAACTCGGCCTCGCGCAGCAGGTGCTCGCTGCGGCGGTTGCCCTGCTTCGTCCGAGCCTGCGACGTGTAGGTGCCGCGGTGGAACTCGAGGTACATCTCGCCCGACCACACGGCCGGGTCGGAGAGCTCGGCCCGCGCCTGGGAGAAGAAGGAGGCGGGGGTGCCGACGGTCACGCGCGGCGAGCCCTCGAGGTCGGCGGCCCGGTGCGCGGCCGCCATCATCTCGCGGGTCGGCCCGCCGCCACCGTCACCCCAACCGAACGGCACGAGGGAGACGTTCGAGAACCCCTTCTCGGCGTAGCCGCTCTCGGCGTGTGCCAGCTCGCCCGCCGAGAGGTCGGAGTTGTAGGTGTCGACCGGCGGGAAGTGCGTGAACACCCGGCTGCCGTCGATGCCCTCCCACAGGAAGGTGTGGTGCGGCATGCGGTTCGTCTCGTTCCACGACTCCTTCTGGGTGAAGAACGAGCTCGCCCCCGCGGCCCGGGCGATCTGCGGCATCGCACCCGTGTAGCCGAACGAGTCCGGCAGCCAGACCTCGTCGGCGTCGACGCCGAACTCGCGGAGGAAGAAGCCCTTGCCGGCGACGAACTGGCGCGCGAGGGCCTCGCCGCCGGGCATGTTCGTGTCGGACTCGACCCACATGCCGCCGACGGGCACGAAGCGGCCTTCGGCGACCTTCTGCTTGACGCGCTCGAACAACTCGGGGTAGCGCTCTTTCAGCCAGGCGTACTGCTGGGCGCTCGAGGCGGCGAACACGAAGTCGGGGTCGTCGTCCATCAGGGCGACGACGTTCGAGAAGGTGCGCGCGACCTTGCGCTGCGTCTCGCGCACCGGCCAGAGCCAGGCCGAGTCGATGTGGGCGTGACCGGTCGCCACGACGCGGTGTGCGCTCGCGTTCGCCGGCGAGGCCAGCACCCCGGCGAGGGCCTCGCGCCCGAACCGTGCGGAGCCCGCCACGTCGGCGTGGTCGACGACGTCGCACATCCGGTCGAGGGCCCGCAGGACCTCGTGTCGCCGCGGCGAGGCGAGGTCGAGGGTGCGCATCAACCCGACGAGCGTCCAGACGTCGCGGTCGAGCTCGGCCACCACCTCGTCACGCTCGGCGAGGGTGATGCCCCGCAGGGCGTAGATCGGCGCGTCGCCCGCGGTCTCGGGGTCGCCCAGCAGCGTCTCGCCGTGGAAGTCGTCGCCGCCGATGTCGGGGTTCGAGGCGGCCTCGACGTAGACGTCGATGGTGCTGCCCGGCGTGGCCCCCGCCCCGATCGCGGTCAGGGGAACGTACCCGTTGTAGGGCTCGATCGCCTTGACGATCGTGCCGTCGGGTCGCCAGACGAGCCCCTCGGCCTGGAACCCGGGCTGGCGGATGCTGAAGCCGAGGTCGACGACCAGCTCGAGCGACGTCGCGGGGTCGGTGCCGAAGTCGTCGGGCACCGTGCCGGTGACGTGGAACCACGTGGTGCCCCAGGGGCGGCTCCACGGCGAACCGACCGCGAAGGGTGCGAACTCGTTCGAGACGGCCTCGGCGAACGGCACCGGCTCGCCCGGCGCCTCCCACGCGGTGATCGTGAGCGGCAGGGCCCGGCGGTAGACCGCCGGCGTGATGCGGTCGCGGACGAAGCGGTCGATGCGGGCCTCGACGAGGACGGTGTTGTCGTGCATGGGATCAGTCTCCTGACGGGCGCGCCGGGGCGCGCGGTGGGACGGGTGGTTCTGTGGAACTCGAGAGCGGTGTGCTGATCGGTGGGGAGGCGCGTCACCCCTTCACGGCGCCGGCCAGCGCGTTCGATCCGCCGAGGGTCCGCGAGACGAGCACGTACAGCGCGATGACCGGCACCGAGTAGACGATCGAGAACGCGGCGAGCTGGCCGTAGGCGACCGAGCCGTACTGCCCGAAGAAGTTGAAGATGCTGACCGCGGCGGGCTGTTTGTCGGGGCTGAGCAGCAGCACGAACGGGACGAAGAAGTTCCCCCAGGCCTGGATGAACACGAAGATGAACACGACGGCGATGCCCGGCCGCATGAGCGGCACGACGATGCGCGTCAGGGTCGAGAACATCGAGGCGCCGTCGGTCCAGGCGGCCTCCTCGAGCGAGATGGGCACCGAGTCCATGAAGTTCTTGGCCATCCAGATCGCCATCGGCAGGCTGGTCGCGGCCAGGAAGAACACCGTGCCGCCGATCGAGTCGATCAGGTTCAGAGAGACGAACAGGCTGTAGACCGGCACCATCATGGCCGTGATCGGCAGGCCGGTGCCGAACAGGATGCCGTAGAGGAACGGCTTGTTGATGCGCATCCGGTAGCGCGACAACGGGTACGCGGCGAGGATCGCCACCACCACCGTCACGAGGGCGCAGCCGCCCGAGACGATCAGGCTGTTGGCGAGCGGGACGAACGAGATCTCGGGCGTGAGCACGGCCGTGAAGTTGTCGAGCGTGAACTGCGACGGCACCTTGGCCGACAACGTGGCCGAGGGGTCGAACGACGCGAGCAGCAGCCAGGCGAGCGGCACCGCGAAGCAGATCGCGATGACGATCAGCACGACGTTCGAGACGGCCTTCATGCTGCGGCCGCTGGGTGAGGTCATGGCCATGGTCAGTCGACCTCCGGTTTCAGGGCCCTGATGTAGATGATCGAGAAGACGGCGCCGACGAGCAGCATGATCGTGGCGATCGCCGTGCCGAAGCCGAGCTGCGAGAACTGGAAGGCCTCCTGGTAGGCGAGGATCGGCAGCGTCGTGCTGTTCGTGCCGGGCCCGCCACCGGTCATCACGTAGATCAGCGTGAAGACCGAGAGCGTCTGCAGCGTGGTGAGCATGAGGTTGGTCGAGATGCTGCGGCGGATCACCGGCAGCGTGATGTAGACGAGGCGCTGCCAGCCGGTGGCGCCGTCGACCTCGGCCGACTCGGTGATCTCGGGTGGCACCTCCTGCACGGCCGCCGAGTAGACGAGCATCGAGAACGCGGCCCCGCGCCAGATGTTGGCGAGGATCACCGAGAGCATGGGCAGCGCGTAGAGCCAGTTGGCGCCCGTGACGCCGAACCACGACAGGACGGTGTTGAGCGTGCCCGCGTCGTTGAAGAACGCGTACGCCGCGAAGGCGGCGACGATCTCGGGCAGCACCCACGCGGCGATGACGAAGGTGCCGACGATCGAACGGACGACCTTGTGGCCGTTCCGCATCAGCAGGGCGAGCCCGAGGCCCACGACGTTCTGACCGACGACGGCCGAGAAGAAGACGAAGGCGAGGGTCAGCAGCACCGACTTCGGGAAGTCCGGGTCGGCGAACAGCTCGGTGTAGTTGCGGAACCCGATGAACTCCGACCCGCCGGCGGCGTAGCCGGTCAGCGAGGCGTCGGTGAAGGAGCCGTAGAAGCTCGAGATCACCGGCCCCAGCAGGAACAGGGCCAGCAGCACGAAGGCCGGGACGAGCGGCAGGGTGCGGGCGCCGGTGCGCAGCGCGCGGGCCTTCGAGGCACCCGCCCGGCGACCCGGCTTCTCGCCGTGGGACCCGGGGCCGGGCCCGGGGGCCCCCGGCCGGCCGCTCTCGCGGCCGACCGGGGTGGGGGCGATGGTCGCCATCCGGCTAGTCCCCCGCCTTCTGCGTCTGGTCCTCGCCGACGATGCCGACCAGCTGGTCGTCGAAGGCGGCGGCGGCCTCCTCCGGGCTCTGCTGGCCCGTCATGACGGCCTCCATCGCGACGGTGATCTCGTTCGAGATGCGGCTGTAGTCGGTCGTCGCGGGGCGGAAGTGGGTGACGGGCACGATGGACGAGAAGAACTCGAAGGTCGGGTTGCTGTCGACGTACTCCGGGTCCTCGGCGACGTCGCTGCGCACGGCGATCTGGCTGGCCGCGATGTCGTAGCTCTGCGAACCGTCCTTGTCGAGGGCGTCGGCGATGAACTCGAACGCCTTGTCGGGGTTCTTCGACTTCGAGCCCACGGCGAGCGTCCAGCCGCCCGACATGCTCGTCGCGCCCGGTTTCGCGCCGTCCTGCGTGGGCATGGGCGCCTGGCCCATCACGTCGTTCCACTCGGGCCACGGGTTCGTGCCGGTCTCGAGCCACGTGCCGCTCATCCACGAGCCGTCGAGGGCGATCGCGAGCTTGCCCTGCGGAAGCCACTCACCACCGACGATGGTGGCGATGTTCGTGTCGAGCGCCTCCTCGGGTTTCGGGCCGATGCCGCCCTGGTAGACGTCCTCGATGAAGCCGAGGGAGTCGACGAAGCCCTGCGAGTCGGTCAGCCACTTGCCGGTCTCGTCGTCGTACAGCGTGCCGGTCGGCGTGCCGTAGAGCAGCATCTCGAAGCCCTGCATGGTCGCCCCCTCGCCCTGCGGCTTGCCCGAGTAGACGTTGAGCGGCACGACGTCGGGCACCTTCGCCTTGACCGTCTCGGCGGCGTCGAGCACGTCCTGCCAGGTCTTCGGCTGCCACGGCACGGGCAGGCCCGCCTGGGCGAAGAGGTCCTTGTTGTACCAGAGGGCCCGCGTGTCGGTGCCCATCGGGATGCCGTAGGTCTTGCCGTCCTCGCCGACGCCGGCCTCCTTGGCGTTGTCGTAGAACTTCTCCCAGTCCTCCCACCCGGCGGTGTACTCGTCGAGCGGCAGCAGGTAGCCCGCGGCCGCGTCGCTCTTGACCTTGAAGGTGTCCTCGTACATCACGTCGGGCGCGGTGGCGGCCGAGCGGTTCATCAGCGCGAGCTTGGTGAAGTAGTCGTCGTTCTGCGCCGCGATGGGCACGAACTCGACCTTCATGCCGGGGTTGGCCGCCTCGAAGGTCTTGGCCGTCTCCTTCATGTGGGCGTCCATCTGCGTGAACGTGCCGAACTTCTGGTACGCGACCTTGATGGTGTCGGAGTCGCCGTCGCCGGCACCCCCCGCGCATCCCGAGGCCAGCAGGGCCGTGGCGACTGCCGCGGCGGCGACGGCCAGTGCGCGCTTGCGCCCCCGGGCCGAGGTGAACGTGCGTGACATGGTGCTCCTTTGCTCCATCCGCGTCGGTGCCGGGCTGCTCTGCCCGACCGCGATGCGATTACTACATCGTATGGACTAACTCGTGTCAAGCACTCGGCGGGCAACGGTCCGGTAACGACCCAGCGGCCGGGGAGGCGCGGGTCGAGCACCCCCGGAGGCGCGGGTAGGGACCTCAGGAGGCGCGGGTCGGGGACCTCAGGAGGCGCGGGTCGGGGACCTCAGGAGGCGCGGGTCGGCCTCGTCAGGCGCGGATCAGCAGGGCGGACGGTCGCGGCGAGAACGTCTGGTCGAGCACCAGGCAGGCCGCTCCGACGGCCGCCACGTCGATGCCGATCGACGACTCGACGATGCGGACCGGGTGCTTCGGGATCAGCGCGGGGTCGCCCCGCACGGCCGCCGGGAGCACCTCGAGGACGTGCCGCGAGAGGGGCGCCCAGAACGGTCCGCCGAAGACGATCTCGTCCAGGTCGAGCAGGTTGACGATGGTGACGAGGGCCCTGGCCAGGTGGCGGCCCGCGCCGTGCAGCACCGCGAGCGCCCCGGCGTCGCCCGCGTCGGCCTTGCCCACGAGGGCGCCGAACGCCTCGTCGATGCGGCGCATGTCGACGTCGTCTCCGCGACGGGCCGCCTCGGCGAGCGCGTCGTCCGACACGTCGCCGGCGACGAGGACTCCCCCGTCGACGGCCTCGCGGACGAGGGCGTGCGGCGTGATGAGCTCGCCCACGCAGCCGATGCGTCCGCAGGTGCAGCGGTGCCCGTGGTCGTCGACCATGACGTGACCCGAGTCGCCGGCGTTGGCGCTGGCCCCGCGCAGCACGTCACCGCCGAGCACGAGCCCGGTGCCGTAACCGGTGCCGTAGTAGACGAAGGCGAAGTCGGTCCGCCGACCCGCGCCTCCTTCGCTCAGCCAGGTCTCGGCGACGGCGCAGGCCGTGACGTCCTTCTCGAGCAGGACCGGCAGGCCGGTCGCCTCGCTGAGCGCCCGACGGAGCGGCACGTGCCGCCAGAGCGGCATCATCGGCGGGTCGAGCACCAGCCCGGGGCCGATGTCGACCGGACCGGGCGAGGCGATGCCCACCCCGAGCAGCAGCTCGCGGTCGACGCCGCTCGCCACGACGAGTCCGTCGATGCTGCGGGCCATGAGGGCGACCACCTCGTCGGGCTCGCTCGCGGACGGGGTCAGCTCGCGGGCGTGCGCCACGACCGTGCCCACGAGGTCGAGCAGCACGAAGGTGAGCACGGCGGGATCGATGTGGACCCCCACGGCGAACCTCCCCCTCGACTCGAGCTGGAGCATCGTGCGGGGCTTGCCGGGACCGCTGATCACGGTGCCGCTCTCGCGGATGAGGCCGGCCTCGAGCAGCCGTCTCGAGACGTTCGTCACGGTCTGCGGGCTCAGCCCCGTGCGGCCGGCGATCTCGGTGCGACTGAGGCCGGCGCTCTCTCGTCGGATCGCGTCGAGCACGACGGATCGGTTGTAGCCGCCGATCGCCGGCAGGTTCGTCCCGCGGTTCATTCTCGTCATCATCCACGACCCGGGGCCTCCGCGTGTACGCGGGGCGCCTCATCCCCCCGGTGGTGGTGCCCCCGGGGGCACGCCGATACCCTGATCCCATGTCTGGTCTGCGCCTCGAAGAACTGTCCGCCGCCACCGTCGTCGCGGCCAACAACCTCACGCTCAAGCCGGGGCAAGAGCAGTTCGTCGCTCCCGTCTCGCACTCGATCGCCGAGGCCTACGTGAACCCGACCACCGCCTGGCCCCGGGTCGTCGTCGACGCCGACGGCACCGTGGTCGGCTTCATCATGGGCAACTTCGACGCCGAGGCCGACGACGAGGCGCTGCGCAGCTGCATCTGGCGCATCAACGTCGAGGCCGACGCCCAGGGCCGGGGCATCGGGCGCTTCGCCGTGCACGCCCTCGCCGACGAGGCCCGCAGCCGCGGCTTCGACCGGGTCACCGTCATCTACGAGCCCGGCGACGACGGGCCCGAAGAGTTCTTCCACCACATCGGCTTCGAGGTCATCGGCGAGACGCCCTACGGCGAGCACGTCGCCGGCCTGACACTGGCGTCGTCGCCCGCGTGACCCGCGGCGACGTCGGCCCCACGGCGTGAGCCGCCACGTCGGGTCCCGGCCCGAGGCAGGACCCGACCCCGAGCCGGACCCGGACGACTTCGCCTCGCGGGTCGTCGCCGTGGTCGAGGCGATCCCGCCCGGCCACGTCATGACCTACGGCTCGGTCGCGTCCGTCCTCGGGTCGCGGGCATCGCGGCGCGTCGGCCAGGTCATGGCGTACGCCGGGGCCGACCTCCCGTGGTGGCGGGTGATCCGCGCCTCCGGCCACGCCCCGCGCGACCACGAGCAGCGGGCCCTCGAGATGTACCGCGTCGAGGGCACCCCGCTGGTGTGGAGCCGGACGGGCGCCTTTCGCGTCGACCTCGAGCGCGCCTCCCACCGGCCCTGACCGGGCCGACGCTCGAGGCCGGAACGGGCGACTTCGTCGGGGACGGTCGGTCACGACCCCCGACTCCGACGAACTCGCCCGCGCGGGTGGCCTCAGCGGGTCCAGTCGTACGGGGTCATCGTCGACACGGCGACCAGGCCCGACCGTTCGAGGATCGGACGCGAACCCTCGGTCGAGTCGCTGTGCACCGGCGTCTTGCCCCCGGCGAGAGCCGAACGGGCTCGTGCCGCCGTCGACGTTCGGTAGATGCCGCGGTGGCGGAAGGCCTCGAGGGTGGCGCCGCCCCGGATGCCGCCTCGTCGGAACCCACCCGTCGTCGCCATCGGCGACGGGCCCCGCCGACCTCACACGAGCGAGTCGCGCCAGGCCGCGTGGAGCTGGGCGAAGCGGCCCGTGCCCGCGATGAGGTCGTCGGGGGTGCCGTCCTCGACGATCTTGCCGTGTTCCATCACGAGCACCCGGTCGGCGATCGCGACCGTCGACAGCCGGTGCGCGATGATCACCGCGGTGCGATCGGCGAGCAGGGTCTGCAGCGCCTCTTGCACCATGCGCTCGGACGGGATGTCGAGCGACGCCGTCGCCTCGTCCAGGATCAACACGCTCGGGTCGGCGATGAACGCTCGGGCGAACGAGAGCAGCTGGCGTTGCCCGGCCGACACGCGGCCGCCGCGTTTGTTCACGTCGGTGTCGTACCCGTCGGGCAGGGCCTCGATGAACTCGTGTGCTCCCACCGCCTTCGCCGCCCGCACGATCTCGTCGCGCGTCGCGTCGGGCTTGCCCAGCGCGATGTTGTCGGCCACCGAACCCGAGAAGAGGTACGCCTCTTGCGTGACCATGACGATGGCGCGACGGAGGTCTTTCGGGTGCAGGTCGCGCAGGTCGACGCCGTCGAGCGTCACGGCGCCACGCGTCGGGTCGTAGAAGCGCGAGATGAGCTTGGCGAGGGTCGACTTGCCGGCCCCGGTCGAGCCGACGAGGGCGATGGTCTGCCCCGCCGGCACGTGCAGGTCGAACCCGGGCAGCACGACCGTGTCGGCGTTGTAGGCGAACTCGACGTCGTCGAAGTGCACCTGCCCCTTGGCGTCCCACAGGTCGACCGGACGCGTCGGGTCGGGCACGCTGGGCTGCTCTTCCAGCACGCCCGAGATCTTCTCGAGCGCGGCCGACGCCGACTGGTAGCCGTTGTAGAACATGGCCATCTCTTCGGCCGGGTCGAAGAACCGCTTGGCGTACAGCGCGACCGCGAGCAGCGCGCCGACCTCGAGCGAGCCGTCGATCACGCGGAACCCGCCCCAGAGCACGACCACGGCGAGGGTCGCGTTGCCGATCAGCACGAGACCGGGGTCGAACGTGCCGAACAGGGTGAAGACCTTCGCGTTCGCCTGGCGGTACTCCTCGACGTGGCCGGCGTACTCGTCCTCGTTGCGCTTCTCCTTGCGGAACGCCTGGACGGCGCGCATGCCGGTCATGGTCTCGACGAAGTGCACGATCACCCGCGCGCTCGCGACGCGCGTGGCCCGGAACAGCTTCTGCGACCGCACCTGGAACCAGCGCGTCAGCGCGAAGAGGGGCACCAGCGCGACAGCGAGCACGAGTCCGCTCTGGGCGTCGAGGCTCACCAACGCGATGGCCGTGAAGACCATGTAGAGCAGGCCGGAGACGAGCTGGTTGATGCCCGAGTCGAGCAGCTCGCGGATCGAGTCGAGATCGCTGGTCTGCCGCGAGATGATGCGGCCCGACGTGTAGGTCTCGTGGAACTCGAGGCTGAGTCGCTGCGTGTGCAGGAACAGCCGCTTGCGCAGGTCGATCAGGATGGCCTGGCTGATGCGGGCCGAGAGCACGGTGTACTGCGCCATGAGCACGGCACCGATGACGCCCGTGATCAGATAGACCACGACGACCATGATCGCGGGCACCCAGTCCTGCTGGTCCATCAGGGCGGGCAGGGCCCGGTCGATGCCGATCGCGATGAGCGCCGGCCCCGCGACCTGCGAGGCCGTGCTGATGACGACGACGACGCCCATGAGCACCAGTCGCCAGCGGAGCGGATGCACGAGCGAGCCGAGCAGCCGCAACGAGCGCCGGCGGAGGCGCTTGCTCTCGGCCGCGGTGAAGTCCTGGCGCTCTTCGCCCCGGACGCCTTCGGTCGTCGAGCCCTGCTCGGCACGCTTCTCGGCCGGGGTGCGGCCGTCGAGGGCCTCGTGCTCGACGGGTGCGGCGGGGTCGGACGCCGACGTGTCGCCGGCGGTCGTGGGGCGGTCGGGACGGTCGTCCTCGAGGGTCGCGTCGATCATGCCAGCACCTCTTCTCGGGTGGTCGTGTCGTCGTCGAGCGACGAGATGACGTAGCGGTAGTGCTCGTTGGTCGCGAGCAGGTCGGAGTGCCGCCCCACCGCGGTGACGCGCCCGTTCTCGAGCAGCGCGACCCGGTCGGCCAGGGTCACCGTCGACGGCCGGTGGGCCACGATCAGCGACGTCGTCGAGGCGAGCACCCGACGCAGGCCGGCCTCGACGCGCGCCTCGGTGTCGACGTCGAGCGCCGACAGCGGGTCGTCGAGCACCAGGACGGCGGGCCGGGCCGCGATGGCGCGGGCGAGGGCGAGACGCTGACGCTGACCCCCGGACAGGCTCAGCCCCTCTTCGCCGACGCGCGTGTCGACGCCGTCGGGCAGACGCTCGACGAAGTCGGCCTGGGCGATGTCGAGGGCCTCGCGCATCACGCGGTCGGCCTCGACCGCGTCGTCGACGAGGTCGGGTCGGCCGAGCATGACGTTGTCACGCACCGACGCACTGAAGAGCGTGGCGTCCTCGAAGGCCATGCCGATGTGCCGACGCAGCTCTTCTCTCGTCAGGTCGCGCACGTCGACCCCGTCGATCAGCACGCGACCGCCGGTGACGTCGTAGAGACGCGACACGAGCGAGAGCAACGTCGTCTTGCCCGAACCGGTGAGCCCCACGAGCGCCATGGTCTCGCCCGGCTCGAGCACGAGGTCGACCCCGTTGACGAGGTCGTCGTACTGCGCCGGGGAGTCCTGGTAGCGGAAGTGCACGGAGTCGAACTCGAGCCGGCCGTGCGGCTCGGCGATCGTCACCGGCCGGGCGGGGTCGGTCACGTCGTTCTCGGTGTCCATCACCTCGAAGTAGCGGTCGACGGCGGTGCGGGTGTCGAAGGTCATCGACAGCAGGAAGCCGATCGACTCGACCGGCCAGCGCAGCACGGTGGCCGTCGCGAAGAAGGCGAACAGCTGACCGACCGTCAGCTGGCCGTCGGCGGCCAGCCCGATGCCGCCGAGCAGGCACAGGGCGAACGCCACGTCGGGCACGAGCAGCAGCCAGAGCCACAGCTTCGAGATCGCCTTGGCCTTCTCGATCTCGGTGCCGCGCAGGTCTTCGGCCTGCTTGACGAACTCGCGCAGCGAGTGCTTGCCCCGACCGAACGCCTTGAGCACGCGGATGCCGTGCACGCTCTCTTCCACGCTGGTGGCGAGGTCGCCGACCTGGTCCTGGCTGCGACGGGCGACGATCGAGTACCGCTTCTCGAAGGCGAAGCTGACGACGAACACCGGCAGCGAGGCCACGACGAAGATCAGCCCGAGCACCCAGCTGTACCAGAACAGCACGACGAACCCGACGACGATCGTGACGAGGTTGACGACCAGCAGCAGCAGCCCGAAGGCGATCCACCGCCTGATCAGGCTGAGGTCGCTGACCGACCGGCTGAGCAGCTGCCCGCTCTGCCAGCGGTCGTGGAACGCCACCGGCAGGTCTTGCAGCTTCGCGTAGAGCGCGTTGCGCATGGTCGCCTCGACGCGGGTGCTCGGCGTGAGCACCATGCGACGACGCGTGCCGATCATCAGGGCCTCGACGATGCCGAGGCCGAGGACGACGCCGAACGCGGGCCACACCTGCGCCCGGTCGCCGCTCGACAGGGGGCCGTCGACCAGCAGTTGCAGCACGAGGGGGATGAGCAGTGCGACGACGGCGGCGGTCAACGACGCGACGAGGCCGAGGACCAACCGCGGGTAGGCGGGCCGCGCGTAGGGGTGGAGGCGCGCGAGGGCTCGGACCGTCGAGGGACGGCCCGCACCATCGGGCGGACGGGTGGACGGGGACTTCTGAGACATGGGTGATCCAAGTGTCGTGATCTGGCACGGGTGCGGCGCCGAGCCGTGACCCGTTGTGGAGAGGAGATGTCGTCGCGGTCGCTGGGGACGACGCGCGGCCCCGCCCGGGGACGATCGCCGGGAGGGGGTGTGCGAGGGGTGCCGGTGGGCGGCGGGCCGTCTCGTCTAGCTGATCGGCGCCGGGCTCGGAGACGCCGAGGAGGCGCGACCCACGCGAGCACCGTCGGTGGCCGTGCCCACCGTGGTCAGTGTCGTCGTCGTCATCATGTCCTCCTGAGTGTCGTCGTCCGTCCGCGCGGTCGGGGTCGACCGGCTGCAAGCAGCCTTACAGGATATGTGTGCCGTCGGCTCCGCCGCAAGACGGAATCGTTCGGATTCGTGGCAGGCCCGCACCGCGCCTCCCGCGACCCCGCGGCGCCCCTCGGGGTCGCGGTGCGGTGCGTGCCGCAGGCGCCGCGCGTCACTCAGTGGAAGAAGTGGCGCTCGCCCGTGAAGTACATGGTGACGCCGGCCGCCTGGGCCGCGGCCACCACCTCGTCGTCGCGGATCGAGCCGCCGGGCTGGACGACGGCGGTCACCCCGGCGTCGAGCAGCACCTGCAGCCCGTCGGCGAAGGGGAAGAACGCGTCGGACGCGGCGACCGACCCGGCGGCACGGGCCCCGGCGCGATCGACGGCGAGGTGGCACGAGTCGACGCGGTTGACCTGGCCCATGCCCACGCCCACCGACGCGCCGTCCGAGGCGAGCAGGATCGCGTTCGACTTGACGGCCCGCGACGCCTTCCAGGCGAACTCGAGGTCGGCCCGCGTGGCGGCGTCGGCCTCGTCGCCCGCGACGAGCGTCCACCCGGCGGACGTGAAGCCGTCGAACCCGTCGGCGTCCTGCACCAGCAGGCCGCCCGAGATCTGCTTGACCTCGCGGGCCTCGCGCGCGAAGCCGGCGGGCAGCGTGAGCAACCGGACGTTCTTCTTCCGGCTGAGCACCTCGACCGCCTCGGGCTCGAACGCCGGGGCGATGACGACCTCGGTGAAGATGTCGGCGACCGTCTCGGCCATGGCGCGGGTCACGGTGCGGTTGGCCGCGATGACGCCGCCGAAGGCCGAGACGGGGTCGCAGGCGTGCGCACGCTGGTGCGCGTCGGCGATGGCGTCGACGGCGTCGGGCGAGGCGACGGCGATGCCGCACGGGTTGGCGTGCTTGATGATCGCCACGGCGGGCTCGTCGAAGTCGAAGGCGGCGCGGAGGGCGGCGTCGGCGTCCACGTAGTTGTTGTACGACATCTCCTTGCCGTGCAGCTGCGTCGCCTGCGCGATGCCGTGCGCCCCGGGCGTCGCGTAGATCGCGGCGGCCTGGTGGGCGTTCTCGCCGTAGCGGAGGGTGTGCTGCAGCTCACCCGAGACCTCGACCCGGGGATCGAAGCCGGCCCGCGCCTCCTCGGGGTCGACGACGGACGAGGAGGCGCCGGTCGCCGCGGCGGACGCGTCACCCTCGGTGCCCGCGCCCACGTGTGCGGCGAAGTACTCCGCCACCGCCGTGTCGTACGCGGCCGTGTGGGCGAAGGCCTCGCCGGCGAGACGCTGACGCTGGGCCAGGGTCGTGCCACCGAGCGTGAGGGCCTCGACGACCTGCGGGTAGCTCGTCGGCGACACCACGATCGCCACGTTGGCGTGGTTCTTCGCGGCGGCACGCACCATCGCGGGCCCGCCGATGTCGACGTTCTCGATGACGGTCGCGGCGTCGGCGCCCGACGCCACCGTCTCGACGAACGGGTACAGGTTGACCACGACGAGCTCGAACGCGGCGATGTCGAGCTCGGCCAGCTGGGCCTCGTGCGACTCGAGCCGCAGGTCGGCGAGGATGCCCGCGTGCACCGCGGGGTGCAGCGTCTTCACCCGGCCGTCGAGCGACTCGGGGAACCCGGTGACGCTGCTCACCTCGGTGACGGCGTGGCCGGCGTCGCGGATGGTCTGGGCCGTCGAACCGGTCGACACGATCTCGACGCCGGAGGCCGAGAGAGCCGCGGCGAGGTCGAGCAGGCCGGTCTTGTCGCTGACGCTGAGGAGCGCACGTCGCACGGGGACGGCGTCACGGTCGCGGTAGAGGCTGGGGTCGATGACGTGGCCGCTCATGCGGTGGGCTCCTGTTCGAGGGTGGTCGTTCCGTTGGCGATGTCGAGCACGGTCTGCACGAGCAGTTCGCGCTCGACGACCTTGATGCGGTCGTGCAGCGACGACTCGTCGTCGCCGGGCAGCACGGGGATGCGGCGCTGCGCGAGGATCGGGCCGCTGTCGACGCCCTCGTCGACGACGATGACGCTGGCACCCGTCTGCTCGACGCCGGCGGCGAGCGCGTCGCGCACGCCGTGGGCCCCGGGGAACTCGGGCAGGTAGGCGGGGTGGGTGTTGATGAGGTTCGGGGCGAGTGCCGCGACGACCCGCGGTGGCACGAGCCGCATGAAGCCGCTGAGCACCACGAGGTCGGGCTGCCACTGCTCGATCTGGGCCAGCAGCTCGTCGCCCCAGGCGGCACGGTCGGCGAAGTTCGAGAACGAGACCGAGAACGTCGGGACCCCGAAGTGCTCGGCGTGCTCGAATCCGTCGGCCTCGCGGTCGGCCCCGACGGCGACGACCCGAGCGGGGTACTCGGCGTCGCTCGCGGCCTCGAGCAGCGCCCGGAGGTTCGAGCCGCCACCGGAGATGAGCACCACGAGCTTCAGCACCCGGCAAGCCTAGCGGCCCCCGGCGGGCACGCCGTCGGGCGGCCGATCCGCCCGCGGGCCGCTCAGCGCGTGAGGCCCTCGATGCGCTCGGTGTCGTCGCCGTCGGGCCTCGTGGCCGACGCCGGATCGGCTCGCTCGTCGGACCCGGACGCGGCGTCACGTCGGGCCTCGCGGGCCGCCGCCTCGTCGGACGACGTCCCCGCCCCGACGCCCGGGCCGCCCACGAACCTCGGGGGCGAGACGACCATCGCGAGCACGGCCGCGACGGCGAACTCGAGCGCCGCGAAGCCACCCACCAGCAGCGGGTCGGGGCCGACGTCGGTCAGCCGGCCGGGCCCGGCCGACCCCGAGGCGGCCCAGGCGAGCAGCCCGAGCAGGACTCCCCCGACGAGGCCACCGACGACCGCGGTCACGATGCGGTGCAGCACGTCGTCGACGCCGTGACCGGAGAGCACGCGCTGCAGCCGCGGCCTCAGCACGGTGGCGCAGACGTAGGCCGCGACGACCGGCACGAGCAGACCGACGAAGCCGAAGGTGAGGTCGGCGGTCGGCAGTGCCCCCAGCAGCGGGATCGCGGGCATCGGTCCGACCGCGGTGCCGAGTGGAGAGATCGACGAGCCGGTGCCGATGGCGAAGCCGGGCCCGACCAACCACGACGCCGCCCAGACGACGACGTCGGGGATCAGGGCGAGCTGGCCGACGGTCAGCGCCAGCCCGCCCAGGAACCCTCCGTGCGCCCCTTCGTAGAGGGTGATCACCTCGGCGTAGCTCGTCACGACGAGCACCGTGACGACCAGGGCCGAGGCGGCGAGCACGGCGGCGGCCGACGTCGCGCCGAGACGCAGCGCGGTCGCGGCGATGCCGGTCACCTGGCCGGGCAGTCGTGTCAGCACGCCGACGATCGCACCCGTCACGGGGTCCGCGGCCTCGCCGCGACGGCGCCGGGTCACCTCGGCCATGACCACGACGGGCACCGCGTAGACGAGCGTGGGCAGCAGCGTCCCCTGCCACAGCGACGGGCGGGCGAGCTCGTGCTGGGCCGAGGCCGTGAGCGCGAGCGAGAGCACGGCGACGGTGCCGATGGTCACGAGCACGCCCGTCACGCGGTGCGCCGTCTCGGCCGCGGCACGACCCGCGCGGATGCCCATCAGGACGGTGAGCACGGCGAAGCCCATGGCCGCCAGCGAGATGACGATGGGGGCGTCGGCTCCGGTGACGCCCGTCGCGGCCGCGGCCTCGGCGCTGAGCTGCAGGGTGAGGTCCGCGCCGTGGCCGACGAGCCACGAGTCGACGGCGGCCCGCCAGAACACGATCCAGTCGATCTGCAGCCCGTACTGGAACGCCCAGAGCGAGGTCAGCACGACGAGGGGGATGCCGACGCCGACGCCCACGACGAGCAGGGCTTCGAGCGCGGCGAAGAGGGCGGTGACTGGGCGGTTCATCGCGAGCGACTGTACCGGTGCCGACCGGGGCCGGCTTGCTGCCCCGCCGCCCGCGACGACGACGCCCTCGACGTCACTCCGGACGACGCCCGGACGACGCCCGGTCGCCGGGGGGACGACGACGGGCGTGTCCGTCATGGCCGGCCGTCCGAAGACGACCCGTCACGACGGACACGCCCGTCGAGGAGGCGCGGGTCATCCCTCAGAGGGAGGCGTAGACCTCGCGCAGCAGCGCCGCGGTCTCGCTCGGCGTCTTGCCGACCTTGACGCCGGCGGCCTCGAGCGCCTCTTTCTTGGCCTGGGCCGTGCCGGCCGAGCCGGACACGATCGCGCCCGCGTGGCCCATCGTCTTGCCCTCGGGGGCGGTGAAGCCCGCGACGTAGCCGACGACCGGCTTGGTGACGTGCGCCTTGATGTAGTCGGCAGCGCGTTCTTCGGCGTCTCCGCCGATCTCGCCGATCATGACGATCGCCTTGGTGTCGGGGTCGGCCTCGAACGCCTCGAGGGCGTCGATGTGGGTCGTGCCGATGACCGGGTCGCCGCCGATGCCGATGGCGGTCGAGAAGCCGAGGTCGCGCAGCTCGAACATCATCTGGTAGGTCAGGGTGCCCGACTTCGACACGAGTCCGATCGGGCCGGAGCCCGAGATCGAGGCGGGCGTGATGCCGACCAGCGACTCGCCCGGCGTGATGATGCCGGGGCAGTTCGGCCCGATGATGCGCGTCGTGCCGCCCTTGGCCTTGGCGAGCGCCCAGAACTCGGCGCTGTCTTGCACGGGGATGCCCTCGGTGATGACGACGACGAGCGGCACCTCGGCCTCGATGGCCTCGACGACGGCGTCCTTCGCGAACGCCGGCGGCACGAAGACGATCGAGACGTCGGCGCCGGTCTCTGCGACGGCCTCGGTGACCGTGCCGAAGACGGGCAGTTCGACGTCACCGTGGGTGACGGTGGTGCCGGCCTTGCGGGCGTTGACGCCACCCACGACCTGCGTGCCGGCCTTGAGCATCAGGGCGGTGTGCTTCGTGCCCTCGCCGCCGGTGATGCCCTGGACGATGACCTTGCTGTCTTTGTTGAGGAAGATCGACATTGTTCTGTGCAGTCCTTACTTCGAAGCCAGCTCGGCGGCCTTGTCGGCAGCCTCGTCCATGGTCGCGACGACGGTGACGAGCGGGTGCGCCGCCTCCGCCAGGATGCGTCGACCCTCGTCGACGTTGTTGCCGTCGAGGCGCACGACGAGCGGCTTGGTGGCCGCGTCGCCGAGGATGCCCAGGGCGGCGACGATGCCGTTGGCGACCGCGTCGCAGGCGGTGATGCCACCGAAGACGTTGACGAACACGCTCTTGACCTGGGCGTCGCCCAGGATGACGTCGAGCCCGGCCGCCATGACCTCGGCGCTCGCTCCGCCGCCGATGTCGAGGAAGTTGGCGGGCTTGACCCCACCGTGCGCCTCGCCGGCGTAGGCGACGACGTCGAGCGTCGACATGACGAGCCCGGCACCGTTGCCGATGATGCCGACCTCGCCGTCGAGCTTCACGTAGTTGAGCCCGGCTGCCTTCGCCTTGGCCTCGAGCGGGTCGGCCGCGTCGGCGTCCTCGAGCTCGGCGTGGCCGGGGTGACGGAACTCGGCGTTCTCGTCGATCGACACCTTGCCGTCGAGGGCGACGATGTCGCCCTGCTCGGTGAGCACGAGCGGGTTGACCTCGACGAGCGTGGCGTCCTCGCCCTCGTACACCGCGTAGAGCTTGACCAGCACGGGGGCGACCTTCTCGATCAGCTCGTCGGGGAACCCGCCGGCCTTCGCGATCTCGGTGGCCTTGGCCAGGTCGATGCCCGAGCGGGGGTCGACCTCGACGCGCGCGAGGGCGTCGGGCTTCTCGACGGCGAGCTGTTCGATCTCCATGCCGCCCTCGACGCTGCAGAGCGAGAGGTACGAGCGGTTGGCGCGGTCGAGCAGCACCGAGAAGTAGAACTCCTGCGCGATCTGGGCGCCGCCCGCGATCATCACGCGCTTCACGACGTGGCCCTTGATGTCGAGCCCGAGGATGTCCTTCGCCGCCGCCTCGGCGTCGTCGGGGGTCTTCGCCACCTTGACGCCGCCGGCCTTGCCGCGGCCGCCGACCTTGACCTGGGCCTTGACGACGGTGACGCCACCCAGCTTCTCGGACGCTGCCCGCGCCTCCTCGGGGGTGTCGGCCACGATGCCCGGCAGCACGGGCACGCCGTACTGCTCGAACAGGTCTCTGGCCTGGTACTCGAAAAGATCCACGCTGTTCTTCCAATCCGCATCTCTGCGTCGTCTCACCATGATCCGTCTCGACATCGAGCCATCTCGACATGAAGACAATGGGCCAGCGGTCAGCCTAGCGGGCGACCCGAGGGGTACGCCGAGCGTCACGTCTGCTGTGAGCATCGGCGGCGATCGCGGGCCTGGGGAGTAGACGAGAGGCATCCCGATAGAACGAGAAACGGAGACACGCATGTCGAAAGAGAAGAACGTCGCCACCCAGCAGCGCATCGGCGAGATCCTGACCGCCCGCGAGATCGACCGACTGGGCGAGGGCTTCCACGCCGACGTCGTCGACCACGACCCGGCCCCCGACGCACCCGCCGGCCTCGCCGGCATCCAGGCCTTCTGGACCGAGTTCTTCGAGGCCTTCCCCGACGCCGACCTCGGGGTCGAGACCCTCGTCGCCGACGACGAGAACGTCACCGCCGTCTTCACGATCTCGGGGACGCACACCGGCACGTTCCAGGGCGCCGAGCCCACGGGCAAGTCGTTCACGGTGCGCGGCATCCAGGTCGGACGCTTCGACGAGGACGGCCTGCTGGTCGAGCGCTGGGGCGCCACCGACGAGGCCGGCCTGAAGCAGCAGCTCGGCCTGGCCTGATCCGACCCCCCACCACCCCGCACCGCCTTCGAGAGGACGCACCATGAGCGACACGAACACCCCCGCAGCATCGGGCGACCAGCCCTACGACCAGGCCGACGAGTTCGCCGAGTCCGAGCAGATCGCTACGAACGACGCGGTCGCCGGCGAGACGGTCTTCCCCGGCGTCGGCGAGGGCAACGACGGCCCGACCGGCGGCGCACCCCGCGAGGGCTCGCCCGAGTACGCCTCGAACGACCTCGAGGGTGACGAGATCGACCTCGACGAGACCGAGTGACCTCGGTCCTCCCCGTCTGACGACGCCCCTGCCGCACCTCGCGGCGGGGGCGTCGTCGCGTGACGGCTCCTCCCCCGGCCTGCGTCGTCGACAACCGTGCACAGGAGGCGCGGTGCCGGCCTCGGCAGCCGGGGTCCCTGCCCGATCGTCGGTGCATGACATCACGACACAGCGCCCTCGGGCCCCCCAGACGACGCCTCGCGCTCGCCCTCGTCCTCTTGTTCTCCGTCGCCGCCGGTCTCCTCGGGCAGGCCCCGGCTGTCGCCGTCACCGGCACCGGTCGCGGCGTCGGGCACCTGTGGCGGGTCGACGGCGTCTCGTGGCTCGGCACCTACCGGCTCGACGACGGCACCCTGGCCTTCTGCCTCGAGGCCGGCAAGACCTCGCCGGTCGGCAACCACTACGACACGACCACCGGCGGTGACGTCATCGGCGTCTCGACCGACGACCACGCCCGCCTCGCCTACATCGCCCGCACCTGGGGCGGAACGACCGACGCCGACACGGCCGCCGCGGGTCAGCTCGCCGTCTGGACGATCACCGGGCTGAACGGCCACACGCAGCGCTACTACGCGGGCCGCGCGAACGAGCGCTGGCCGATCGTGCTCGAGCGGGCGAACCAGATGCTCGCCGAAGCGTCGTCCGCCGCGTCGAAGTCGGTCGTGGCCTCGATCACCGTCGAGCTCGCAGCCGACGGGACGGGGCTCATCCGCCCCGACCTCACGGTCGACCGGGTGACGGGCGGCCCGTCCGTGCTCGAACCGTCGCACGAGGGCACCGTCACGCTCGACGGGGCCGTCTTCGCGGACGGGTCGACGACGGCCGCCGTGCGCAACGGCGAACCGGTGCCCGTGACGGCTACCGGTGACCGTGCCCGCCTGATCGTGACCGCGACGGTCCGGTTCGACGACCTGCCCTACGGGAGGGTCACGACGGTGGGCAACAGTCCTGCCGGGTCGCAGATGATCTTGTTCTCGGGTGGCGTGGCCGCGTCGGCATCGGAATCGGTCAGCGTCCAGCAGTTGTCACCACTGCCCTTCGCACCGCGGGTCGTTACCGAGACCAGCGACACGGTCGCCGAGGTCGGCACGATCGTGACGGATCAGGTGACCCTCGACGTCCGGCCCGGAGAGGGGCTCCTCTCCGAATGGGGTCGGTACGACGACTCGGGCACGTGGCGGGCCGTGCCGGTCACCGTCCGCAGCCGCCTGCTCGGGCCCTTCCTCGCTCCCCTCGTCGAGACAGACGACTGGCCGGCGGACGCCCCGGTCGTCTGCGAGGTCGCGCTCGAGGTGCTCGACGGGCCCGGCACGTACTCGACGCAGGGTTGCGAACTGCCGTCCGGCGGGTACTTCACCTGGGTCGAGACCATCGACCCGGCCGACACCCCGGTCGAGGCCGGCCGCGACCGGGTCGGTTCGTGGCGCTCGCCCTTCGGCGCCGCGACCGAGACCTCGTTCGTCCCGTGGGCCCCGTCCCTCTCGACGACGGCGTCGCAGGCCGAGGGCGACCCCGGCACCTGTGTCAGCGATGCCCTGACGGTCGTCGACCTCCACCCCGACGTCCCCGGCGGGGTCGAGGTCGAGTCGGTGCTCGTCGGGCCGTTCGACGAGGCCCCCGACGAGGGAGGCGATCTCGGGCCGGTCGACCGCATCGACCCGAGCCTGGTCGTGGCACGCGAAGCCGTCACCGTCGGCGAGGACGGCACCTACGACACCCCGTGCACCACGCTCGACCGCCCCGGCACGTACGTCTTCGTCTTCTCGTCCGCAGGATCACCGGTGGCGGAGGACGGCAGCCAGATCGTGCCCGCCTTCTCCGACACGACGGTGCACCGGAGCGAGATGACGATCATCCGACAGCCGGCCGCGACCGAGGCACCCGTCCCCCCGGCCCGCCTCGCCTTCACCGGGTCCGACGGAGCCGGGCAGGCGTTGCTCGTGGCCCTCGGCATCCTCGGGACCGGGGTCGTCCTGGTGGCGGCGGCGGGCGCGCTCCACATCAGGAGGCGCCGGCGCCCGGGCCTCGCGATCGACGCCGAGTCGACCGCACGGCCGGGCGACCGTCCCTCCGCCCTCGGGGTGGGCGACGCGCGATGAGCGCCCGGGTGCAGGTGCCGCGACACGGGCGGGGATCAGCCGACCGGGTCGAACGGCACCTGCACCCTCACGGCCTGCCCGGTCCCGTCGTCCACGAAGGCGACTCCCGGCGTCGGCCGATCGGTGAGATCGGCCTTCGTCAGACGGACGCCGACCTGCTCGCCCTCGTTCGGAAGCTGCGGGCCGAGCACGGCACCGCAACGGTTGTTCCGCACGTCCACGTGCCAGCCGGACCACCCCGTCAGCACCTCGCCGGTCGTACCCGCCACGACGAGAGCGCGACCGGTCTCGGGGCACGAACGCAGGAAGTCCGCGAGCCACTCGGCGGCGGGGCAGTCCTTGAGGCGTTCACCGTCGTCGACGACGAGCACGCGGGGACCATGCGGTGCCGAGAAGAGCGGCGCGAGCGTCGAGGCCTCGACGGTCTGGCTGGTGATCGTCGCCACGACGCCCGGGGTCCCTTCGAGGGCACGGAGCGGCGAGCGGCGTGGTGCGACCACGACGACCTCGACGCCCTGTGCGGTGATCGACCGGACCATGGCGACCAGGACGCTGCTGCGTCCGCTCTTCGGCGGACCGGTGACGACGAAGCTGCCCGGCCCCTCAGTGAGGTCCGGCCCCATCGGCACGAGGTCGTCGCCACCGACGCCGACGAGGGCGAACAGTCCCGTCGGGTCGCGCTCGTCCCGACGGGACCAGGCCTCGTCGAACGTGATCGGGCCGGCCAACTGGTCGACGCGGAAGGGCCGGCGACCCGAGGGCACGTGGCGGTCACGACGCGACGACGCGACCCCGCGCCGGCGCAGGGACTCGGCCTGGACCTGGCCCGTGGGGTCGGCGTCGAGCAGGGCGACCTGCGTCTCGATCGCACTCTCGGCGGTGAATCCCCTGCCCAGCGGCACGACGTCGGGCAGGGCTCGGGGGGTCAACCCGGCGAGGGCGTAGTCCGCGCGGTCCGTCAACCGCAGCAGCAGTTTGTCGTCGACGAGGGCGGCGAGTCGGCCCGCGACGAGCTGGCGGTCGCCCGTGACGATCACGTGCACCCCCGCCGCGGCGCCCTCACGCAGCAGCAGCCCCACCTGGTCGACGAGCTTGCCGTGTTCGATCTCGGCGAAGCTGCCGGTGAAACCCTCCCACCGGTCCACCATGACGACGAGGTGCGGCAGCCGGTCGGCCTCGGGCACCGCCCGGCGTTGTTCGACGACGCCGGCGTGGCCACCCGTGGCGAGCACCTGCTGGCGACGGTGGGTCTCGTCGACGAGCTTCGTCAGGAGGCGGCGCACACGGTCGAGCTGGGTGCGCTGGACGACGGCTCCGACGTGGGGCATGGTCTCGAGCGGCAAGAGGGCCCCGCTTCCGCAGTCGATGCCGAAGAGATGGACGTCGGCGCAACTCGTCCGGTCGGCGATCGCTGCCGCGACGGTTCGCAGCACCTGAGAGCGTCCGGTGCGCGGGGCACCTACGACGAAGAGGTGGCCGAGGGCCTGCAGATCGAGGACGGCCGCGGCCTGGCGCTGTTCCGCCGGGAAGTCCTGCCGACCGAACGGCAGGACGGGCAGGTCTCCGTCGGCGGGCCCCTCTCCGTCGACGCCGGGCCCGGGTGCGTCGAGGTCGTCGAGCACGATGCGTTCGGGCAGCGCGTCGAGCCACGGACGATGCGGGCGGGCGATGCCGAGGCGGTCGCTCGCCGCGGCGAGAGCGGCGACGAGCTCGACCAGGTCGGTGCGACCGACCGACTCGGTCGAGGTGCGCGCGGGCGGCTCGGGGGCGGACCGGCCGAGGTCCGCCCAACCGAGCGGACTCGACCACACCTCCGGCACGAGCTCGGCGACCAGTCCCGGTCGGCGACCCCCGACGCGCCCCGCCTGGAACGGCACGAGGGCGCGCGCGCCCAGACGGACGAACGCGCGCCCCGGCGTCGACTTCGCGATGCCGGCGGCGTCGCCCGCGTCGATGACATCCGTGCTCTCGCCTGCGTCGGTGACCCTCAGGGCGATGCGCAGGTTGGTGTTGGCCCGGATGTCCCCGGTGACGACGCCGGTCGGCCGCTGGGTCGCGAGAACGAGGTGGATGCCGAGCGATCGTCCCCGCTGGGCGATGTTCACCAGGCCCGTCACGAAGTCCGGCAGCTCGCGGACCATGCTCGCGAACTCGTCGATGACGATCAGGAGGCGCGGCAGCGGCGGCCGTTCACGCGGCCCGCTTGCGCCCTCGACGTATTCCTCGAGGTCCTTGGCCCCGGCGTCTGCCAGCAGGTGTTCCCGGCGACGCAGTTCGGCCCCGAGCGAGTGCAGGGCACGCTCGACCAGGTGCGTGTCGAGGTCGGTGACCATCCCGACGGTGTGCGGCAGGGGCCCGAAGTCCCGGAAGGCGGCCCCTCCCTTGTAGTCGACGAGGACGAAGGTCATCGACTCGGGCGTGTTGGCGGCGGCGAGCGACGCGACCATGCTCTGCAGCAACTCGGACTTGCCCGAGCCGGTCGTGCCCGCGACCAGACCGTGCGGGCCGTCGCGGCGCAGGTCGAACGAGAACGGACCGTCGAGGCTCTCGCCGATCACCACCTCGGTCGTGGGGGCCGTTCGGGACCACCGTTCGAGGACGGCCTCGGGCGTCGGCGGGTCGAGCTGCAGGACGTCGAGCAGGCGCGAACGGGCCGGAAGCCCCGCGGCACCGTCACCGTCGTCGACGTCGACCACCGGGGCGACGGCCCGTCCGACGGCCTCGAACCACCCGTCGGGCAACAGGTCGGCCTTGACCTCTCGCACGTCGGCGGTCCGGTGCACGTCGAGCGAGTGCCTCGTGGTGCCACAGGTGACGACGGCGACGCACTCCTCGGGAAGCGAGCGACGTTCGGAGTCGAGGCACACCGCGTGCACGCCGACGGACGGCCCGTCCCGGAGGACGCGGACGAGTCCCGGCAGGGTGCGCAGTCGTCTCGCCCCGTCGAGCACGAGCACGACGTCGGTCGCCGCGCGGAGCGCGCCCGTCGACTCGCGGGCCGCGCGCTGACGGGCGTCGATCTCGGCGCCCAGCTCGGCGACCCGACGGGCGACGGTCTCGGCGTCGTTGCCCAGCCACACGGCGGCGGGTCGTCCTTCCTCGGGCCGAGCGTGGGGCACATGGGCGAGCCAGGACCAGTGGTCGACCGCGGCCTGTTCGGTCAGGACGACGAAGCGCACGTCACGGGGACTCTGGGCGACGGCGAGCTGGGCGAGCATCCACGCGACCAGCGGTCGGGCGTGCTCCGGCCTGCCGGCGACGCCGACGACGCCGTGGTCGCCCAGGTCGACGGTCACGGGCACGTCGACGGCGGGGCGGGCCACCGTCCGACGGTGCTCGAGCTCGGCGGGGTCCTCGATGGTGACGCCCGAGGGCAGGTCTGCGGTGCCGATCCTCACGCGCAGGTGGTCGGGGTCGTCCCGGCGGCGCTCCCACAGCCGGGATCGACGCCGGACGGCGATGTCGAGCACGGTCGCCGCGTCGGGGCTGAGGTGTCGCAACTCGCGCTGCAGCTGTCGGACGGCGCTCTCGGCGTCCGCCGCCACCGCCTCCTTGGTGGCCTGGTGGTCGGCCAGGCGCCGCCGGTGCGACACCTTGCCGTTCCGCTTGTCGTAGAGGTGGTTGCCGATCATGACGACGGGCGACATGAGCCCGAATGCGAGGAAGGCGACGTTGCCGAACACGCTGACCATCACGACCGCCATCACCACGGGTGCGAGCGCGGCCACGATCGGCAGGGGCCGCTTCGTGCCCTGCTGGGGCTCGGCGGGGTACCGGAACGTCGTGGTCGGGGGCTCCGGCAGGAGGCGCGGAGGACGCGCGTGGTCGAGGGTGCCTCCCCCGTCGCTCACGGTGATGGCCGCGGACGGGTGTCCGGCGGGGGCGACGGCGAGGAGGGTGTCGCCGATGGTGATGACGCTGTGCTCGTCGATCGCGGCCGTGCCGAGGACGGGGATTCGGTCGACGAGGACGAGCGGCCCGCGGGCGTCGACGTCGGACTCGGGGAAGGCATCCGCCGTGGGGGTCAGCGAGAACCGCCCGGCACCGTCCAGTTCGATCGTCGCGACGATCGGGGGCACGCGGTCGTCGTCCAGTCGGACGCCGGCGTCCGGTCCGGTGCCCACGTGCACGATGCCCACGTCGACGACGTGGATCGTGCCGGCGCCGCGTCCTCCGATGACGCGGATCGTCGGCAGGTCGTCGGGGAGCCGACGATGCGGTGCGGGGCCGCCGAGTCCGAGCACGGCACCGTCGAGCAGGACGCCCGACCGGAGCCGGGCGTCCGGATCCACGGGGAAGCCGTCGACCGAGACGTCGGACGGAGCCGCATCGTGGGCGTCGGCCGGCAGCCCGAGGGCCGCGGCGAGGTGTGCGGCGACCTCGGCGACGGTGGCGTCGGGATCGACGACGACGGATCGGTCGGCCCGGCGACCCGTGGGGACGTGCAAGACGGTGAGCGCCAGTCTCACGCGGCAGGCACCACGCTGATGCCGTCGACGAAGAGGTCCACTTTGGCGATCATGACCGGCACCGCTTCGGGGCCGCCGACCTGACAGCTGACGCGGACGTCGTACGGCTCGGCGCGGAAGGCGTAGACGAGGGTGGCGAGGAGGCCGTCCTCGCCCTCGAGGGCCGCGTACCGCACACCCCGAAGGCCCCGTCCGAGGTCGTCCGTCTCGACGACCTCGACCACGGGAGGTTCGATCGGGGCGAGGTCGCTCTCGAGGACCATGGTTCGCAGGGCGGCGTCGCGGTCCCCCCGGGCCGAGCCGTACTGCACCCGCAGCAGGCTCGGCGGCGTCGCGATGTCGGGCAGGTAGAGGTACCGGCGCTCGTCGGCCGGCGACCAGCGGGCCAGCGCCGAGAGCACCTCGGTGAGCCAGGACCGGGAGGCGCGGGTCGCGCCCTCGGACCGCTCGGCGACCGCACGGACGGTGGCCCTGATCCACGAGCGTGGCGCTCGGTGCCCGTCGTGTGGCCATGTGGTCGGCAGGGGCACCCAGACGTCGGGATCGTGCCCGATGAGGAGGTCGAGGGCGTGGACGTCGTCGCCGTAGTGGTCGGTCATGGTGCGAGATCGCTTTCTGTGGCGGTCGAGAGGGTTCAGGCGAGGGGCCGGTCGGTGACGAGGCGACTCTCGGCGTCGCGCCAGAGGAAGGTGCTGACCATCGCGTCGAAGACGTCGGCGAGGGCGTCGGCGATGCGGCGCTGCGCGTCGGAGGTGACGTCGCTCCGCGCAGCCTCGGCTGTGGTGGTCGATCCGACGGTGAGGACGAGGGTGATCAAGCGGTCGTCGCGGCCTGCGACTCGAGCCAGCACGGTGCGGCGCCGGAGCGGGGTCAGGCCGGCGACGTCGTCAGCCATGTCGCCTCCGCCGGCCGTCGCGGTGTCACCGTCGAGGGCCGAGGTGTCGCCCGCGGGGTCGTCCCAGACGACGGCGGGATCACCGGCGAGGACGAACGGTTCGGCCCCGTGGGTGGCGACCCTCCGAAGCAACAGCCGATCGAGATCGGCATGTCCGGACCGGGTGACGGGCACCGTGGCGACGACCACGGAGCAGACGATGTCGGTGCCCGGCAGCGGCCCCGCGCTGAGGTACGAGTCGAGCACCCGACCGTGGACGTCAGCGGCGAGTGCTCGTTCGAACGCCGACCCGAACCGCAGCCGCCAGTCCTCGGGGGCCGACAACTTCTCGGCGGCCGACGGCTCAGCGAGCTGGGTGGCGACGACTGCGGCCGCCTCGCGAGCGTCGAGCCCACCCGGCACCCGGACGAACCCGGGAGGCACGACGATCGAATACGACGCCGCCACCGTCCCAGCCGTCCGCCCCACGTACCCCGCGGCGCTCACGATTTGTCCTCTGAACGACCTCTGGCCCCGGCTGGCTCTTCCCGTCTCCAGCGTTGGCCGGCCGTGCTCTCCGTAATTCGCGCTTGGTCAAGCGCCAGTCGTTTTCGAAGACGCCGACCCCGGATGATCCCGACGGCCGCCCAGATGCCACAGAGGATCTGGATGGCGCCCGCGACTGCGGAGTCCCGCGGCCAGGCATCGAGGCCGCGAAAGGGGAGGGCGAAGATCACGCTCCACGCCCCTCCGAGAAACGCAGCATAGGCAATCAGTGGCGAATCAAGAGGGAAGCGATCATTGCCACCTCCTCTTCGAGAGAGCCAGATCACGGCAGCCACGAGACAACTACAAGCAATCCAAAACGGTACCGAGGACCCCACAAACGGCGGCCAATTCTCCGCCGTCGAGAAGAGTGGACCACCCTCAGGGTTCAATCGACGCGCATCGCCCCGTCCGCCACCTCGGAACTGGAGAACTAGGCGGGTCGTTTGAGCGGCGCACACGGGTATCAGGCCTGACGAAAGGACGAGCGCGTTGAAGATGACGCCCTCAAGTTTCGACTGACGGCGCCTCCGTCTATGACGATCGATAGGTGTCACAACGAGCCTTTCGAAGTGCTGAGCCTCCGCCAGACCGTGGCTGGAAGATCGACACCGAGCCAGGCAGCGGCACCCTCGGCAACGCTGCGGCCCTGGTCAACCGCCTGGATGACCCGAGCTGAGTTGAGCTTGGCTAGCGTCCTTGCGATCTGGGCAGGATCGTCGGCGAATGCCCCCGGCCGAGTTGAGCGGAGAAAGTGAAGCATCTGGGCAACCCCCTGGTCACCGAAGCTCTTCAGCAGGAATCGATCGCCGAGGCCGGGCTGGGCACGGCTCCAACTCGTCGACACCCGCAAGGTGGCGAGCCTTCTTGTGTTCCCGCTTCTCACCAGTCCAGCGACGCGATTCGCGCTCACCACCTTGATGGAGGACCTCGCCGATGCAACTAGCGTCCCCCCGATGCCAAGAGTCGCGACCGAGACAAGTGCCATGGCGAGATCAAGAGCGGTTCCGGTGCCTGCGGCGAAGCGCCCCACAGCCAGCCCCAAGGACACTGCCATCACCGCCAAGATGACGAGGTTGAGGCCCGGGATGAAGAGCGAGGCAAAGGCCAGGAGGCCACCGACGATTGTGAGCGCGTCCACAACGGTGCTGATCCACGAGTCGTTCTCCTCCATCCAGGTCTGGAAGGCGGCGAAGCCGGCGTCCCAGGCGGCGCCGAGGTCGTCCCAGACGGTGTCGTCGAGGCCGTCGTCCGTGGCGTCGTCGATCCTGGCGATGGCAGTGTTCGCCGCGGTCTCGACGGACGCGTGTGCGTCGGCCAGTCGCCTGGCATAGATGGCGACGCGGCCCCGGGCGTCGTCGGCCTTGGCCCGCTGGGCTGCGGCCTGGTCGAGGTGCTCCTGCTTGGTCACCTCGTCGGTCGCCACCAGTGCCAGCTGGTCGTACCGCTCGACGAGCCTCTCGGCTGCGGCAAGGTCGTCGACGGCGTCTCGGTGGTTCGCCAGGGCGGGCGCGGCGGCCTCCTGTGCGAGCGAGAGCTCGGACGCGTACGTCTTCAACGCCGAACCCGTCTCGCCGTAACGCCCCTCGGCCTTGCCCAGGCTCGCCGACACCTGCTGGGCCTTGGCCAGGAACGCGTCGAGGGCGTCGCTCGACGACGACCCCGCTTCGAGCGACCTCAGCTCTATGGCCGCCCCACGGATCGACGCCGCCACCGACTCGTAATGGTCAGCCATCGCGTTCACCAGCCCCGGGTCCCCCGAGACCCCCACGAGCGAGTTGGCCGTCACCCCGGCGAGCGTGTCGGCCGTCACCGGTCGCCACCCACGAGGGTGCCCTCGAGTTCGCCGTCGACCTCGGCGAAGGTCTGGTCGATCGTCGAGAGGGCCTCGCCGAGCTCGGTGATGTGCTGAGCGAGCTGCGCCCGCCGGTCGTTCCAGTTCGTCGCGAACGACGTGACCTTCGCTGCGAGCCGCGCGTGCCCGCAGGCCTCGGCCGTGAGCTGTGCCGACGAATCGGCCGTCTCGAAGTCGGTCCGCACCCGGTCGAGGTCGCCGAGCAACGCCTCGAGACCGGCCCCGTCGATGTTCAGGCTCGATCGAGCCATGAGGTTCCTCCCCTCGTGTCGCGAGGCCGAGGCGCGTCGTGCTTCAGCACGACCCGCCTCGACCCCCGGTCGTGCGTCGGTCAGCCCAGGCTGCTGGCCAGCTGCTGGTCGGCACCTTCGAGGGTGCTGGCCGCGTTCTCGAGGAACGCCGCCATGCTCTCGACCGCGGAGATGGTCTTGGACGCTCCGGTCGTGAACTCGGTGTACGTCGAGTCGAACGCCTTGGACGACTTGTCGGTGACGTAGCCCGAGCCGACGAGGTTGTCGATCTGCGACTTCATCTGCCCGAGTTGGTCTTCGATCGCGCGCTGCCCGTTGCGCAATTGGGTGGCCTGCGTGCGCAGGTCGTCGTAGGTGACGGTGACATTGGCCATGAGGTGCTCCCTCTCGTTGTGACGTCGACCGGTCGGTCGATCACGACCAATATGTCATGCCTGATAGGTTGCGTGACGGTTGTCCACAGATCGGAGTCGGCATGAGGTGGAAGAAGGACGTGAGCAGGGGGCGCGAGCAGCACCCCACGGACCCTCCGGTGGTCATCGCCCAGACGATCCGAGAGCAACGAGCCGCGGGGCTGCTGTCGCGCATCACCGTCCTACCGCTGCGACCGCCCGAGACCGTCGTGACGTCGGCTCCTCCCCCGCCCCGCGCCTCCTCGGGCTTCGCCCCCGCTGACGGACCGGGTCGCCCGATCGACGCGACTCCCGTCGCACCCGGCACGATGCTCGTCGAGCCCGCGACTCCTGCCGAAGTACCTGCGCTGACCGTCGAAGCGGCGGCCTCACCTCCGCCGTCACCGCCCGACGCCGGCAACCCGCATCACGCAGGGCCACCGGAAGCACCCGATCTCGAGGCGACGGCGCTGCGTCCGAGGCACTACGGCCTGCGACTCCCCGACGAGAGCGTCGTGCCGTTGACGGCACGGGCGGTCGTCGTCGGTCGCCGGACGGACCAACCCCCGCCCCCACCTGCCGGCGCCTGCGTCGTGGCGCTCGACGACCCGGGGCGGTCGCTGTCGCGCCATCACGTCTCGATCGTCATCGGTCCCGATGCCGGGGTCTGGGTGACCGACCTGGGCTCGGGCAACGGCACGACCCTCGTGTCGACGACCGGCGACGTGACCGAACTCGAGGCGCACACCCCCACCCGCGTGAGGGCCGGGTCGCTGCTGTCGATCGGCGACCACGCGGTGACCGTCGTCCGCCGCCGACCGGAAGCCCGGACTCGCGACGAGGCGTGAGGCGGCGGCCCGACAGGCGACGGCAAGCACCACCACGTGCTCCGACCCGAGCTGACGGCAATTGTGGAGCCGCGAGCCGCGAGCCGCGAGCCGCGAGCCCGATGGTCCGAGCCGACGAGTCGCCTGCGCTAGATCTTCTCGATCGGCGCGACCTTGATCAGCAGTTTCTTGCGGCCGGCGCCGTCGAAGAGCACCTCGGCGATGCGGCGGGCGCCGATGCCGGTGACGGCCATGACGCGACCCTCGCCGAAGTCGACGTGCGAGATGCGGTCGCCGGCCTCGAGCTCGAGGTCGCCGTTGTCGCGCACGGTGCCCGTGACCCGGTTCGCCCACTCGGTCTTCGGCTTCGTCTTCGACGCCGCCGTCGCCCGGTCGTAGCTGCCCGAGCCGTAGCCGCCCGACGCCCGCGGCGTCGCACCCCGGTTGCCGTCGCCACCCTCGCGACGTGCGTTGAGCGCCCGCGGCTGCGTGCCTCCGCGACTGGTCGCCATGCCGGGCGACTGCTTCCAGTCGATCAGCTCGACCGGGATCTCTTGCAGGTAGCGCGACGGCATCGCCACGTTCACCTCGCCGAACTGCGCCCGCGTCATCGCGAGCGACAGGAAGAGCCGCTGGCGTGCCCGGGTGATGCCGACGTAGAACAACCGCCGCTCTTCGGACGGGCCGCCCGGTTCGCTGGCCGACATGCGGTGCGGCAGCAGGTCTTCTTCGACTCCGGTGAGGAAGACGGCCTCGTACTCGAGCCCCTTCGCGGTGTGCAGCGTCATCAGCGACACCGTGCCGCTCGTGTCGTCGAGGTCGTCGGCGGCCGCGACGAGCGTGACCTCGGTGAGGAAGTCGAGCAACGTGCCGTCGGGGTTGTTCTTCTGGAACTCCCTGGTGACGGCGACGAGCTCGTCGATGTTCTCGGCACGGGCCTCGTCTTGCGGGTCACGTGACGCGCGCAGCACCTCGACGAGGCCGCTGCCCTCGATGAGGGCGGTCAGGATCTCGTGGACGGGTGCCGTCGCGGCCGTCGCCTGCACGTCGTCGAGCAGCTTCGCCAGGCCGGTGATCGCACCGGTGACCTTCGGACCGAGGCCGAGCTGGTCGGCGTTGCGCATCGCGTCACGCAGCGGCGCCTCGTTGGTGTCGGCCCAGCGCTGCATCGCGGTCTCGGTGGCCGGACCGATGCCGCGCTTGGGCACGTTCATGATGCGGCGGAGCGCCAGTGGGTCGGCCGGGTTGGCGACGGTGATCAGGTACGCCATCGCATCCTTGATCTCGGCGCGCTCGTAGAACTTCGTGCCGCCGAGCACGCGGTACGGGATCGCCGAGCGGATGAAGATCTCTTCGAGCGCCCGCGTCTGCGAGTTGGTGCGGTAGAAGACGGCCATGTCTTTGTAGTCGGTGCCCGACTCGTGCAACGCCGCGATCTCGTCGGCGACGAACTGGGCCTCGTCGTGACCGGTGTACCCGGTGAAGCCGACGATCTTGCTGCCGGCGCCGACCGTGGTGAAGAGGTTCTTGGCCTGGCGGTCGAAGTTGTTCGAGATGACCGCGTTGGCCGCGTCGAGGATGTTCTGCGTCGAGCGGTAGTTCTGCTCGAGCAGGATGACCTTCGAGTTCGGGAAGTCGCGTTCGAACTCGACGATGTTGCGGATGTCGGCGCCGCGGAACGCGTAGATCGACTGGTCGGAGTCGCCGACCACGGTGAGCGACGCCCCGGGGATGCCGCCGCTGCCGTCACGCATCGACTGCACGAACTGGCCGCCCCGTTCGAGCTCGTCGACGAGGTCGGACTGCACCGGCCGCGTCAGCTCGCGGATGAGCGAGTACTGCGCGTGGTTGGTGTCTTGGTACTCGTCGACCAGGATGTGCCGGAACCGCCGCTGGTACTGCGCCGCGACGTGCGGGAAGGCCCGGAAGAGGTAGACGGTCTGCGCGATGAGGTCGTCGAAGTCGAAGGCGTTGGCCCGCTGCAGCTCGCGGGTGTACTGCCGGAAGATCTCGAGGAACATGACCTCTTGCGGGTCGTTCATGTTGATCTGGCGCGAGTACGACTCGACGTCGCTGAGCTCGTTCTTGAGCTTCGAGATCTTGCCCGACGCCATGCTGACGGTGAGGCCGAGCTGGTCGGCGTCGAGCTCTTTCAGGATGCGCTTGAGCAGCGCCCGCGAGTCGGCCGAGTCGTAGATCGTGAAGCTCTTGGTGAAGCCGAACTGCTCGGCCTCGCGCCGCAGGATGCGCACGCACGCCGAGTGGAACGTGCTGATCCACATGCCCTCACCGGCCTGGCCGACGAGGTGCGCCACGCGCTCGCGCATCTCGGCCGCGGCCTTGTTGGTGAACGTGATCGCGAGGATCTGACTGGGCCACGCTTCGCGCGTCGCCAACAGGCCAGCGATGCGGCGGGTGAGCACGCTGGTCTTGCCCGAGCCGGCGCCGGCCACGATCAGCAGCGACTGCCCGCGGTACTCGACCGCCTCTTTCTGCTGGGGGTTGAGACCGGCGGTCAGGGGGTCGCCGGAACCGCCGGCAGCGTCAGAGGGCTCGAGCACGATCGTCATGGCCCGTCGAGTCTAAGCGCGACCACCGACATCGCGAGGGGCGCGGGGCGACCACGGGCAGCGGTGACGTGGTGCGGGGTCAGCGGGACGCCAAGGCTACCCGCGCCTCCTCGGCGAGCTCGGGCTGGTCAGCGAAGACGCCGTCGACGCCGAGCGCCATGAGCGACGTGAACTCGGTGCGCCAGTCGCCGAAGGCGGCCTTGCCGCCGGGGCCGCGGTTCGCGCGCGCCAGGAACGCGTTCTCGGCGCGCAGCGTCCAGGTGAAGACGTCGAGCCCCGCGGCGTGGGCCCGGTCGACCACCCGACCGTCGGTCGCCCCGCGGGCGTCGACGAGCGTGTGCTTGTCGAGGCTGACGCCGTGCAGCCCCGCGTCGACGAACGACTCGAGCGACTCGGCGTGCAGCTGGTCGCGGTACCCCACGGAGGCGCGACCCGCCGCCACGAGGTCGGCTGCCGTTCCGGCCTTCTCGAGCAGGTAGACGAGTCGGGCCCCGAGTGGCTGGTCGGCGAGCCGCCCGAGCACGGTCTGCTCGAACGACTCGATGGTCAACCGGGGGTCGTCGACCCAGCGCCGCTGGCGCAGCTCGTCGGTGAGCAGCTCGCCCAGCGGCAGCCCGATCGAGTCGAAGTAGGTGGCGTGCTTGACCTCGGCGACGAGCCCGACGGGCCGATCGGCGGCGTCGAGCAGGTCGAGCAGGTCGCCCAGCCGCTGGATGCGCCCCTCGCCGTCGTGCGCGGCGCTGTCGGGCCGCAGCTCGGGCAGGCGTTCACGGATGCGCAGCGTGCTGAGCTCATCCCAGGTGAAGTCCTCGGTGAACCAGCCCGTCACCTTCGTGCCGTCGATGGTCTTGGTTGTGCGCCGGTGCCGGAACTCGTCGTGGTCGGCGACGTCGGTCGTGCCCGAGATCTCGTTCTCGTGCCGCAGCACGAGCACGCCGTCGCGGGACGCGACCAGGTCGGGCTCGATCGCGTCGGCCCCGAGCTCGATCGCGAGACGGTAGGCGTCCTCGCCGTGCTCGGGTCGGTGACCGCTGGCGCCGCGGTGGGCGATGACGAGAGGCGAGGTGGACACCCGGTCACGCTAACCCGCCCGTCCGTGCACGACCCGAACCGCCCGGTGCCCTGTGGACCACGAGGAGGCGCGGCCCCCTGGGGACGAGGCGTCCCACCCACCGCAGACGCAAAAGACTGCACGCCATGCACGTTCGCCCTGCGAGAATGCGGCTCTCATCAGGCAGATCTTCAGCCATTCGTTGCACGGCACGGTTAGCCTCATGTGTACGGAACCACCCTCGCGCACCTGCGCGGGTGGTCCACACATCCCTAGTGATCAAGAAGAGGAACCCCTTGGCATTCTCGAATCCCGGCTTCAGTCAGTCGCCGGCCTTCTCGAAGAACGGCGGGCCCGTCATCCGTCAGCAGCAGGGCGCAGCCCAGCCGGTCGAGTACGACGGCATGACCGCCGAGCAGCTGCAGCAGCTCTACTCGCAGCCCGCCGCCGGCCCCACGCAGACCGACCGCATGACGTACGAAGACACGATCTCGAAGACGCTGCTGGCGTTCGGCGTCGTCCTCGTCTTCGCCGCCGTGGGTTGGTTCGTCCCCGCTCTCGCCTTCGTCGGGGCCATCGCCGGCTTCGTGCTGGCGCTCGTGAACATCTTCAAGAAGAAGCCGTCCCCCGGCCTCGTGCTCGCCTACTCGGCCGCGCAGGGTCTGTTCGTCGGTGGCATCTCGTCGATCTTCGAGAGCCAGTGGGACGGCATCGTCACCCAGGCCCTGATCGGCACCGTGGCCGTGTTCGTCACGACCCTGCTGCTGTTCAAGAGCGGCAAGATCCGTGCCTCGGCCAAGGCCACCAAGGTCTTCATGATCGCGATGATCGGCTACGGCGTCTTCTCGTTGCTGAACCTCGGCCTGATGGTCTTCGGCGCCAACACCAACCCCTGGGGCCTTCGGGGCATGGAGATCGCGGGCATCCCCCTCGGCTTCATCCTCGGCATCCTCGTCGTGATCATGGCGGCGTACTCGCTCGTCCTCGACTTCGACCAGGTCAAGACCGGCGTCGAACGCGGCGCACCCCGCATCTACGGCTGGTCGGCGGCCTTCGGCATCGTCATGACGGTCATCTGGCTGTACGTCGAGATCCTGCGCATGCTCGCCATCCTGCGCGGCAGCGACTAGTCACCACGGCGTCACCAGCACCACCCCGAAGCGGGGCTCGTTCCGAGGGGGACGGGCCCCGCTTCCGTGTGGGGTGGAGGCCGACGGCCGAGTGGGCAGAAGATGACGATCGGGCGCGGATGGGGAGCATGTTCTGCCCACTCGCCGGCTTCCTGACGCCGGAAACGGAGAAGCCCCCTCGGGCAGATGTCTGCCGGAGGGGGCTTCGCCTCACTGCGCTTCGCGGGAGGTCTCGCTCACTCCACGTTCGCGGCTACTGGTGGGCACTGACGGCGCAGAGCGCCGCCAGAGTGACGCTTCGCGTCACTCCCATTCGATCGTTCCCGGGGGCTTCGAGGTGACGTCGAGCACGACGCGGTTGACGCCGTCGACCTCGTTCGTGATGCGGTTCGAGATGCGGGCCAGCACGTCGTACGGCAGGCGCGTCCAGTCGGCGGTCATCGCGTCTTCGGACGACACCGGGCGCAGCACGATCGGGTGACCGTAGGTGCGGCCGTCGCCCTGCACGCCCACCGAACGGACGTCGGCGAGCAGCACCACGGGGCACTGCCAGATCTCGTCGTCGAGGCCGGCCGCGGTCAGCTCGGCGCGGGCGATCGCGTCGGCCGCGCGCAGCAGCTCGAGACGTTCGTGCGTGACCTCGCCGACGATGCGGATGCCGAGGCCGGGGCCGGGGAACGGCTGACGACCGACGATGACCTCGGGCAGGCCGAGCTCGCGACCGATCGCGCGGACCTCGTCCTTGAACAGGGTGCGCAGCGGCTCGACGAGCTCGAACTGCAGGTCTTCGGGCAGCCCGCCCACGTTGTGGTGGCTCTTGATGTTCGCCGTGCCCGTGCCGCCACCGCTCTCGACGACGTCGGGGTAGAGCGTGCCCTGCACGAGGAACTTCACGGCCGAGTCGCCCTCGGCCGCCGCCTCGAGCACGAGGGCCTCGGCGGCCGCCTCGAAGCTGCGGATGAACTCGCGGCCGATGATCTTGCGCTTCTGCTCGGGGTCGGTGACCCCGGCGAGGGCGTCGAGGAACTGCTGCTCGGCGTCGATCGTCACGAGCCGCACGCCGGTCGAGGCGACGTAGTCCTCTTCGACCTGGCGACGCTCGTCGGCACGCAGCAGACCGTGGTCGACGAAGACGCAGGTCAGCTGGTCGCCGACGGCCTCGTGCACGATGGCGGCCGCGACGGCCGAGTCGACGCCGCCCGAGAGGCCGCAGATGACGCGCGCGTCGCCGACCTGCTCGCGGATGCGCGCGACCTGTTCGGCGATGACGTTGCCGCTGTTCCAGTCGGCGGGGATGCCGGCGGCGCGGTGCAGGAAGTTCTCGAGGACGGCCTGGCCGTACGACGAGTGCTTGACCTCGGGGTGCCACTGCACGCCGTAGAGCTTGCGGGCGTCGCTCGAGAACGCGGCGACAGGGGTCGATGCACTCGAGGCCAGCACGTCGAAGCCCTCGGGGGCCTTCGACACCGAATCGCCGTGGCTCATCCACGTCGTCTGCGAGGTGGGCTGACCCGAGAGCAGGGTGCTGTCGCCCTCGGCGAGCGTGACGTCGGTCGCGCCGTACTCGCGCTGACCGGTGTGCGAGACCTCGCCGCCGAGGGCCTTGGCCATCGCCTGGAAGCCGTAGCAGATGCCCAGCACGGGGATGTCGAGGTCGAAGATGCCCGCGTCGATGCTCGGGGCGCCCTCTTCGTAGACGCTGGACGGGCCACCGCTGAGCACGATGCCCACCGGGTTCTTCTCGGCGATCTCGGCCGCGGTGATCGTGTGCGGCACGATCTCGCTGTAGACGTTGGCCTCGCGCACGCGGCGGGCGATCAGCTGCGCGTACTGGGCGCCGAAGTCGACCACGAGCACGGGGCTCTGGGAGGTCTCGGGGGCACGCTCGGCCGGTGCGGGGGCCGTGGCGGCGGTCGTCGCCGACGCCTCGGCGGTCTCGGGTGCGTCGGTCACGCGGGGGCTCCCTCGGTCGTGGGGGTGGTCTCGGCGGTCAGCGCGTCGTACTGCCGCGTGGCGAGCTTGGTCATGTGGCTCTCGACGAAGAACGAGAGCAGGGGCACGACGCCGCCGAGCGCGATGAGGAAGAACCGCGAGAACGGCCACCTCATGAGGCTCCAGAGGCGGAAGTCGGCGAAGAGGTAGACGACGTAGAGCCAGCCGTGTGCGATGAGGATCGCCGTCGAGAGGTTGAACCCCGTGGTCGAGTCGACCGGCACGAGGAACCCGCCCTGACCGCCGAGCTGCATCTCGAGCTGCAGCGGCGTGTACTTGAAGAGCATCTCGAAGATGAGCAGCAACAGCATGACGCCGGTGACGTACGCCGAGATCTTGTAGAACCTGACGGCACCCGGGATCTTCGGGATGTCGCGTTGCCGGGGCTTCAGGGGCATGGACTCGATTCTAGCCGCGCCCACCGACGCGCCACGACGGCACCTGTCGACGTCGAACGAGGCCCGTCGGCCACGCCGCCGGCGTGCGACCGCGACGGGCTCAGGAGGCGCGGGTCGGCTGGGTCGCGCCGCGCGCGTCCGCCTCGGCCCGCGCCTCCTCGGCTTCTTCGTGCTCTCGCTCGAACGCGTCGCGCACGAGCCGGAACCAGAGGAACACGGCGAAGCCGGCGAAGACGACCCATTCGATCGCGTAGAAGACGTTGAGCCAGTTGAACTGGACGTCGGAGGCGGGCGGCGCGGAGTCGATCGCGTCGAGCGACCGGGGCGCGTCGTCGGCGACGACGTAGCCGCCGTAGACCTGCCCGTCGAAGCCGGGCCACTCGTTGATGAGGGCCGCCACCGACACGACGGTCTGCGCGCCGTTCTCGAAGTCGCTCTCGGTCGGGGACTCGGACGGGAAGTACCGCCCCTCGACCGTGACGGTCGAGGTCGCGGCGACGGACGGCTCGGCCGCCTCGGCGCCCTCGCGCGTGGCCGACCAGCCGAGCCCCACGGGCAGCGAGGCGCCGTTGGCGTCGTCGACGAAGCGACCGATCAGCCAGTACCCGGTCTCGCCGCCGTTGACCCGGTCGCCGACGACGGCGAAGTCGTCGGGGTCGAACTCGCCCGTGACCGACACCCGCTGGGCGCCGAGCGAGTCGGCGAACGGGGTCTGTGGCGTGGCGACCGACGACAGCACCTTGGTGGTCTCGGTCTCGGGGTTGACCACCTGCACGCTCTCGACGCTGCGCTCGATCTGCCAGTGGCCGAGCCAGGCGAAGATCGCGGCGACCACGAGTGCGAGCCCGAGCAGGGCGATCCACCGCGGGCGGCGGGCGACCTGCCACATCGTCTCGGGCAGCGGATCGCCGTCGACTCCGAGGAGGACGGGGCGCTGCGCGGTCTGGGTCACGTCGGCGATCGTACCTCTCGTCGTCGACGAGCTCGCTGGGACGACGGGCGGATCGACGCGTCGAGCCGATCGGGACGACGAGCCGACGTGGCCGGGGGCTCAGTACTCGGGGTCGCGCTGACGCGCCGCTCGCTGGTCGCTCTGCTGACCGGCCTGCTCGGCCCAGAGCCGGGCCTCGTCGGCGTCCATCGCGTCGAGGTCGTCGAGGTCGTCGTCGCCGTCCGGGCCGCCGTCGGAGTCGCCGTCGCCGTCGCGTCCGGCGCGGGTCGAACCGGCCCGCCCGGCGGCGGCCCGTGCCGCACCCGTCCGCACCCGCTCGGTCTCGCGCTCGTCGTCGTCCTCGGTGACCTCGGTCTGGTCGAGGTCGTCGCCGGCGAGCGCCGCCTCCATCAGGGCGATCTCGTCACCGCTGCGTGCCTCGCGTTCGAGGCGACGGGCCTCGGCCTCGGCCCGCTCGGCCTTCTTGCGCGATCGCAGCACCAGCGAGCCGATGCGCTCGCTGTTGGAAGCGAGGACGGGGCCGAGCACGGCCATGATCAGCACGTAGAGACCGGCGAAGGGCTGCAACCGTTCGTCGAGCCCGGCACCGGCCGAGAGCGTCGCGAGGATCAACGCGAACTCGCCCCGGTTCACGAGGATGACGGTGGTGTTGATGCCCGCCTGCGGCCCCAGTTTGTTGAGCCAGGCGACGAACTGGCCCGCGCCGACGTTGAGCAGCACCGTCATGCCGACGGCGATCGCGACGGGCCCGAGCACGCTCGGGAAGAGCGCCGGGTTGAGCCCGAGGCCGAAGTTCAGGAAGAAGAACGCCCCGAAGACGTCGCGCATGGGCAGGGCGAACTGTTCGACCCGGTTGCGGAACTTCGTCGCCCCGATGATCAGGCCGATGAGGAAGGCACCGATCGCGTCGGTGACGCCGAGCACCTCGCCGAGACCCGCGAAGAGCACGGCCAGGCCGAAGAACAACACCGTGAAGAGTTCGTCGTCGCGGGTGCGCATGAGCCGCGACACGACCCGGCCGCCCCACCGGGCGACGCCGAACATCACGACGAGGAAGGCGAACGCGATGCCGAGCTTGAGGATGACCGGCCCGGGGTCGGTCTCGCCGCTGAGCACGACCGAGACGATCGCGAGGTAGACGGCGATGAAGATGTCTTCGACGACCGTGACCCCGAGGATCATCGGCGTCTCGCGGTTCGCCAGGCGGTTCAGCTCGATCAGCAGCTTCGTGACGATCGCGCTGGAGGACGTCGCCGTCATGCCCGCGATGATCAGCGCCTCGCGCGTGCCCCAGCCGAGCATGAAGCCGAAGACCAGCCCGACCCCCATGTTGATGGCGATGTAGCTGCCACCCGAGACGATCAGGCGCCCGGCGTTCGAGAAGAACTCGTCTTGATCGAACTCGAGGCCGAGGTTGAACAGCAGCAGGATCAGGCCGAAGATCGCGATCAACTCGATGTTGTCGGACTCGAAGCTCAACGGGAACCAGCCCGTGTTCGTGCTGGCGAGCAGGCCGACGATCATGTAGATCGGGATCGACGGCAGGCCGACGAGCTTGCCGGCACGACCGAGCACGTACGCGATCAGCAGCAGGATGCCGAGGACGATCAGCTCTTCACCCAGGTGCATCGGGCCTAGCCCCCGGGCGGCGCGTCGACCGGCGAGCGGTGCTTGAGCTCGCCGGTGCGGTAGAACGAGAACGCCTTGGCGACCTTCTCGGGCGAACCGGCCACGACGAGCGTGTCGCCGGGGAACACCTTGAAGTCGCCCGACGGCGCGGGGTTGGCCGCGTCACCGCGGACCACCGCGACCACCGTGAGGCCCACGACGCCCTTGGCGCCGAGGTCGCCGAGCGGCTGCCCGGCGATGTGGTCGTCGTAGTCGACCGTGAACCAGTCGATGCTGAGGCCGGGGATCTGGTCGAGGGCCGAGAGCGACTCGGTGATGCGCGTGCCGCCGAGCAGCTCGGCGAGCGTGTGCGCCTCGTCCTCGCTGAGGCGCAACGAGACCTTCTTGACGTGGTCGCCGTCGACGTCGTCGCTGAACGTGATGAGGTCGCTGTGCCCCGAACGGTGCGTGATGACACCGCACTTGCCGCCGTCGTCGGTGATGAAGGTGTGCAGCACACCCACGCCGGGGAGCTTGACTCGACGCACGTCAACCATGGTTCGTCTCCAGTGGACTCGGGGGCAGTCGTCTCAGCCTAGCGGCGGGTTCGGCCGCGGCAGCCGGGCTGCTCGTGGTGGGGACAACCCGTCGCCGTCCACAGGTGTTCCCACGTTCTCGGACGGCGGACGCAGGAGGCGGGGGGGGGGGGGGGGCCCCCCCCCCCCCCCCCCCCCGGGGGGGGGGGGCCGCCCCCGCGCCCCCCCCCGCCCCCCCCCCCCGG
>NZ_JBEPPU010000011.1:0-113026 GCF_040547465.1 Frigoribacterium sp. PvP054 | reverse complement strand
GGGGGGGGGGGGGTGGGGGGGGGGGGGGGGGGGGGGGGGGGGGGGGGGGGGGGGGGGGGGGGGGGGGGGGCGGGGGCGGGGGGCCGCCCCCCCGGGGCCCCCCCCCCCCCCTTCTCGGGTGCTCGTGAGAACGAAGACTACTTGACGGCAGCCTTGAGCTTGCTACCGGCGCTGACCTTGACGCTGTCGCTGGCGGCGATCTCGAGGGCCTCACCCGTCTGCGGGTTGCGGCCGGTGCGAGCGGCGCGGTGCGTCTTCTCGAAGGCGATCCACCCGGGGATGGTGACCTTCGTGCCGTCCGCGACCGACTTCGAGACGACGGAGAAGAACGCGTCGACGACGCCGCTGACGGCGGCCTGGCTCTGGCCGGACTCGGATGCGACAGCTGCGACGAGCTCGGTACGGTTCAGTGACTTGTCAGCCATGTAAATGTCCTCCTCGGACTTCGTTCGGTGTGACGAGACACGGCGTTCACCATGCCCGTGCGGTCGAGACCAGAGAGCCGAGGGCCCTGTGGAACCGGTTGAAACCTACCAGGAAGACTTCGTGATGCCCGGCAACTCGCCACGGTGGGCCATGTCGCGGAAACGCACGCGGCTGATGCCGTAGGCCTTGAGGTGACCGCGGGGGCGGCCGTCGACCGAGTCGCGGTTGCGGAGGCGGACCGGCGACGCGTTGCGCGGCAGCTTCTGCAGGCCGAGGCGAGCGGCCTCGCGGCTCTCGTCCGAACCGTTCGGGTCGATCAGGGCCTTCTTCAGCTCGAGACGCTTCTCGGCGTAGCGGGCCACGATCTCGGCGCGCTGGTTGTTCTTGGCGATCATGCTCTTCTTGGCCATGGTTAGCGCTCCTCGCGGAATTCGACGTGCTTGCGGATCACCGGGTCGTACTTCTTCAGCACGAGACGGTCGGGGTTGTTGCGACGGTTCTTCTTGGTCACGTACGTGAAACCGGTGCCCGCCGTCGAGCGGAGCTTGATGATGGGACGGACGTCCTGCTGACGAGCCATTAGATCTTCTCCCCACGAGCGAGCAGGTCCTTGACGACCGACTCGATGCCACGGGCGTCGATGACCTTGATGCCCTTGGCGCTGAGCTGCAGCGTCACGTTACGACGAAGCGACGGCACGTAGTACGTCTTCTTCTGGATGTTCGGGTCGAAACGACGCTTGGTGCGTCGGTGCGAGTGCGAGATGTTGTGTCCGAAACCGGGAACGGCTCCGGTCACCTGGCAGGTTGCTGCCATGGTTTTCCTCCGTAGGTACCGTGAGGGCCGGAGCCCTCACCCAAGGTCACTTGTCGGCGCGCCGATCCCCCTGCACGATCGTCGGATCGCACGGTGTTGCCGGGAGGCGGTGCACATGGGCGCAGAGTGCGCCCAACCAAAGAGACAGCTTACGCGACACGCCCGAGCCCCCGCAACCCGCGGTCAGCTCGGCGGCATCTCGACGCGGACGTTCGCCCCTGAGGTGAACAGGCACGCGTCGTCGACGTCGCAGGTGGCCGAGAGCGTCAGCACGCCCCGCCCCTCGGGCACGAGCAGGGTCTCGTCGACGGCGTAGGGGGAGTGCTGCAGGCTCCAATCGACCTGGATGACCAAAGTGCCTTCGACGTCGACCACGTGGCCGGCGTCGACGACGAGGTCCGACCCGTCGAGGCGGCTGGCGAACGCCGCGGCGTGGCCCTCCTCGATGCCGTCTCGACCCGACATACGTGTGCCGTAGACGTTGACGAACTCGGCGTCCTCGGCGAACGTCTCGGCGAGCGCCCGTGCGTCGCCGTCGTCGAAGGCCGTGACGAACCTGCCGATGAGGCCCTGGGCCGCCATCTGCTGCTCGGGCGTGGGCCCGCTCGACGCGGACTCGGTCGTCGAGCCGGTGGTGGCCGACGGCCCCGGCTCGGTTGCCGAGCATCCGGCGAGGGCGAGGCTCGCGAGCAGCGCGGTCAGCGCGGCGGCACCGCGGCGACGCCCTCTCGAGCTGGTTCGCGAGGGCGTTCGGACGCTTGACGGAGATGTGGCGTGTGACATGTCGCGCGATCCTACCCGAACGGCGCTACCGCTAGGTGGGGCGGGATCGACCCGGCGGGCCGAGGAGGCGCGGGTCAGCCGGCTGCAGCGGCGTCGGCGGCCGCGCGGGCCTCGAGCGTGCACGCGGGGCAGAGCCCGAACACGTCGACGACGTGCTGCGCCTCGGTGAACCCGTGCGTCGCGGCGACGTGCTGGGCCCAGGTCTCGACCTCGTCGGCCTCGATCTCGACGGTGGTGCCGCAGTTGCGGCAGATGAGGTGGTGGTGGTGCGTGCCCGGGGTGCAGGCGCGGTACAGGCTCTCGCCCTCCTGCTGCAGCGAGTCGGCCGAGCCGTCGGCGGCGAGGTCGGCCAGGGCACGGTAGACGGTGGCCAGGCCGATGCCGGTGTCGCGCAGGTGGGCGTGCAGCGCCTGGGCGCTGACGAACCCCTCGCTCGTGCCCAGTGCTTCTCGCACGGCCTCGCGTTGCCACGTGTTGCGTCGGACCACCACGTCGTCCTGCCTCTCTGTCCGTCAGACCCCGGAGTGTGCCTCGACCCTCTGTGCGTCGACCCTGCGTTCGTCGACCCTACGTACGTCGACCTTCTGTGCGTCGACCCGTGTCAGGCCCCGGTCGAGGCCAAGGGTACCCGCGGGCCCCTGCGTGGCCCCGCGGCGGCGGCCGTCCGCCGCCAGCTCACGAGCCGGCAGACGAGCCAGATCGCGAACGAGATGGTCGTGACGTACGGGCTGATCGGCAGGCCGCCGCCGAGGGCGAGCAGGATGCCGCCGACGACCGACACGACGGCGAACGTCACGCTCAGCACCGGGACGAGTCGAGGGTTCACCGTCAGCCGCAGGGCCGCGGCCGCGGGCGTCACGAGCAACGACAGCACCAGCAGCGCGCCGATGATCTGCACCGACACCGCGACCGAGAGCCCGAGCACGAGCATGAACGCGATGCCGAGGGTGCGGACGGGCACGCCCGCCGCGGCGGCGACGTCCGGGTCGACGCTCGCGAAGGTCAAGGGGCGCCAGATGACGACGAGCGTGACGATCACCACCGCCGAGATGGCGATCAGCCAGCCCAGCTGCGGGTTGTCGACCGACACGATCTGACCCGTCAGCAGCCCGAACTTGTTGGCCGACCGCCCCCGGTAGAGCGCCAGGAAGAGGATGCCGAGACCCAGCCCGAACGGCATGAGCACGGCGATGATCGAGTTGCGTTCGCGCGCGCGGGTGCCGAGCAAGCCGATCAGCAGGGCGGCGACGAGGCTGCCGACGAGCGAGCCGCTGACGACGTTGACGCCGAGCAGCAGGGCCGCGGCCGCCCCGGCGAACGAGAGCTCGCTGATGCCGTGCACGGCGAAGGGCATGTTGCGGGTGATGACGAACGGGCCGATCAGGCCCCCGACCAGCCCGAGCACGGCCCCCGCGATGACGCTGTTGCGCACGAGCACGAGCAGTTCGCCGAAGTCCTGGAAGCTGAACAGCTGCGACCACAGGTCGGTCATCGGACGAGCCCTTCGTCGTCGGCCGGCTCGTCGACGTGGTGGTCGTGCCCGTCGTGGCTGCCGACGATGACGACGCGGCCCATGGTGCGGATCACGTCGACCGGCGTGCCGTAGAGGTCGCTGAGCACGTCGGCCCGCAGCACCTCGTCGGGCGTGCCGATGCGGAACCGGCCGCCGGCCAGGTAGAGCACCCGGTCGACGACGTCGAGGATGGGGTTGACGTCGTGGGTGACGAACACCACCGCGGCGTTCCGGGCGCGGCGCTGCTCGTCGATGAGGCGCGTCACCTCCCGTTGGTGCCGTAGGTCGAGCGAGATGAGGGGTTCGTCGCAGAGCAGCAGGGCGGGTTCGGCGGCGAGGGCCTGGCCGACGCGCGTGCGCTGCTGCTCGCCGCCGCTGAGGCTCGCGACGGGCGCGGTCGCGAACGGCGTGGCGCCGACCTCGTCGACCAGGGCGTCGATGCGGGCCCGTTCGGCGGCGGACTCGCGTCGCAGGCCCCATCGGTGGCCCGTCACGCCGAGGGCGATCATGTCGCGGGCGCGCAACGGCGTGCCGGATTCCATCAATCGCTGCTGCGGCACGTACCCGATGCGGCGGTGGCCGCGGCCGACCGGCCGCCCGAGGAACTCGATGCTGCCCTCGGTCAGCTGCTGCTGCCCGAGGATCGTGCGCAGCATGGTGGTCTTGCCCGCGCCGTTGGGCCCGAGCACGGCGACGAACTCGCCCGGCCGCACGTCGAGGTCGAGGCCCGACCACAGCGTCCGGCGGCCGAAGGTCACGCCGGCGTCGCGCAGGCGCAGCACGGCGTCGCCGCCGCCACCGGCCGAGGAGGCGCGGGTGGCGGCGGCGACGGAGGTCGCGCTGGCGGCGTCGGTCACTTGCCGAGCGCCTCCGAGATCGCGTCGATGTTGCTCTGTTGCCATGACACGTAGTCTTCCCCCTCGGGCAGCAGCTCGGTGACCGGCACGATCGCCACGCCCGCGTCGGTCGCCGCCGCCTCGACCTGCTCGGTCTCGGGGCTCGAGGTCTGCTCGTTGTAGGCCAACAGGTCGACCCGGCCGTCGGAGAAGAGCTTCAGGGTCTCGTTGAGGACGGCGGGCGAGACGTCGTCGCCCTCCTCGATCGCCTCCGAGAACGCGTCGGGCGTCACGTTGACCAGGCCCATCGCGTCGAAGAGGTAGCCGGGCACGGGCTCGGTGTAGGCGACCGACTCGCCGTCGTGGGCCGCCTCGATCGACGCGGCCTGCGCCTCCAGGTCGGCGACCTTCGCGCCGAAGGCCTCGGCGTTCGCGGTGAAGGTGTCGGCGTTCGCGGTGTCGACCCGGCCGAACTCGTCGGCCATCGCCGTGGCGAGCGCCGCCATGCTCGGCAGGCTGTAGAAGACGTGCTCGTTGAAGGCCGCGTGGTCGTGGTCGTCATGGTCGTCGGTCGTCGCGGCGTCGGAGGCCTCGTCGGCGTGGTCGTGGTCGTCGTGCCCGGCCTCGGGGTCGAGCCCCGAGACGTCGACCGCGCTGATGACGGTGGCGTCGGTCCCGCTCGCGTCGACCATCGTGTCGACGAACGGGTCGTAGCCGCCGCCGTTCTCGACGATGACGTCGGCCTTCGAGACGGCCAGCTGCGTGCGGGCGTCGGCCTCGTACGAGTGCGGGTCTTGTGAGGGGTCGCTGATGATGCTCGTGACGTCGACCAGGTCGCCGCCGACGGTCGTCGCGATGTCGCCGTAGACGTTCGTCGACGCGACCACGGCGATCGCGCCTCCGTCGGCGTCGCCGCCGCTCGCGCCGGCGTCACCCGTCGAGCAGCCGCTCAGCACGAGGGCCGCCGTGGCGGGCAGGACGAGCAGGGCCGGCAGCGATCGCTTCTTCATGTCCGTCACGCTATTGCTACTGATAATGATTGTCAAAACGAGGAGGCGCGGGTCGGCCGGGTGCGCCCCTTCGCCTCGTCGAGACCCCGCAGGCGGGCCGAGACCCCCGTGCGCGCACGGGGGTCTCGGTCACGTCCTGGGGTCTCGCGTCGGTCAGGCCTTCGTGGCGGCCTCGACCGACTCGGCACCGGCCGCGTCGTCGTCCTCGCGACCAGGAGTCTTGAGGTTCCACTTCTTGATCACGAAGCTGAACAAGACGTAGTAGACGACCGCGTAGCCGAGCCCGATCGGGATCAACCAGATCGAGTTCTGCGAGATGTTGAAGTTGAGCACGTAGTCGATCAACCCCGCCGAGAACGTGAACCCGGTGTGGATGTCGAGCGCGTTGACCAGCATCATCGACGTGCCGGTCAGGACCGCGTGGATGAGGTAGAGCGGCCAGGCGACGAACATGAACGAGAACTCGAGCGGCTCGGTGATGCCGGTGAGGAAGGCCGTCAGGGCGGTCGACAGCATGATGCCGCCGATCAGCTTCTTCTTCTCGGGGCGGGCGTGGCGCCAGATCGCGAGGGCGGCGGCCGGCAGCGCGAACATGAAGATCGGGAAGAACCCGGTCATGAAGACGCCGGCGCTCGGGTCGCCCTGGAAGAACCGGGTCAGGTCGCCGCGGTAGAGCTTGCCGTCGGCACCGGTGTAGTCGCCGACCAAGAACCAGACGACCGAGTTCAGGATGTGGTGCAGGCCCGTGGGGATCAGCAGCCGGTTGGCGACGCCGTAGACGCCGCCGCCGACGACGTCGTTCGACGCGACGGCCGTGCCGATCCAGACGAGCGCGTTGTTGAACAACGGGTAGATGAACGACATGACGACGCCGACGACGAGGCCCGTGACGGCCGTGAGGATCGGCACGAGGCGACGCCCCGAGAAGAACCCGAGGAAGTCCGGCAGCTTCGTCCGGTAGAAGCGCTGCCAGATCATCGCCGACAGGATGCCCATCACGATGCCGCCGAGCACGCCGTAGTTGATCAGCTCGGGGTCGCCCGTCGCGGTCTCGCGGCCGGCGAGCACCACGGGTGACATCGCCTTGAACACCCCGTCGATCACCATGTAGCCGACGACGGCCGCCAGGGCGGTCGAGCCGTCGCTCTTCTTGGCCCAGCCGATCGCGATGCCGACCGCGAAGATCAGCGGCAGCCAGGTGAAGACCGCGTTGCCGGCCGCGCCGATCACCGAGGCGCCGGTCTCGAAGCCCGGGATCGCGCCGAGCAGGTCGGCCTGCCCGAGGCGCAAGAGGATGCCCGCGGCCGGCAGCACGGCGATCGGCAGCATGAGGCTGCGACCGAGGCGCTGCAGCACCGCGAACGCGGCCGAGCCCCTCTTCTTGGTCGGGGCCGACTCGGTCGTCGTCGTCATCAGGTGGTCCTCTCGTCGGTGAGCAGCCGTGGTGCGGGGCGGGGTCGGGTGGTGCCGTGGGGCGGTGCAGGAGGCGCGGGTCGCGTCGAGCGCCGGGGCTCGGCGGTCCTGTCCGGTCATGACCAGTGAGTGGTAGTTTCCTCAGACCGGCGGGTGGTGTCAACTAGGACGACACCCCTCGTCGCCGCGAGCGACGGACCAACGGAGGAGAACAGCTCATGTCGAAAGCACAGGCCATGATCGACGGACTCGGCGGCGCCGACAACATCGAGGAGATCGAGGGCTGCATCACCCGCCTCCGCACCGACGTCCGTGACATCTCGCTCGTGGACGACGCCGCTCTGAAGGCCGCCGGCGCGACCGCCGTCGTCCATGCGGGCGGCAGCGTCCAGGTGATCGTCGGCACGATCGCCGACTCGCTGGCCGAAGACATCAACGACCTGCTGCCGTGACCACGGTCGTCGCGCCCGTCGCCGGTCGGGTGACGGCGCTCGCCGAGGTGCCCGACGCCGTGTTCGCCGAGCAGCTCGTGGGCGCGGGCGTCGCGATCGAGCCGAGCGCGCCTCCTGCCGGTGACGCCGCGGCCGACGGCCCGGCGGCCGACGGCCCGGCGTCCGACGCTGCGGGCGCGCTCGTCGACGTCGTCTCGCCGATCGCGGGCGAGCTCGTCAAGGTGCACCCGCACGCGTTCGTCGTGGTCGACGCGTCCGGCACGGGCGTGCTCGTGCACGTCGGCATCGACACCGTGAAGCTCGCGGGCGAGGGCTTCGAGCTCGCGGTGTCCGAGGGGGCGACGGTGTCGGCGGGCGACGTGGTCGTCCGCTTCGACCCGGCCGTCGTGGCCGCGGCCGGCTACTCGGCGGTCGTCCCGGTCGTGGTGCTCGACAGCGCGCCCGACAGCGTCTCGCAGCAGGCCGTCGGCACGACCGTCGCGTCCGGCGCGCCCCTGTTCGACCTCTGAACCCAGCACCACACCGCGTTCCGTGCACCGCGCCCGTTCTAGACGCGGTGCGGTGCACGGATCGCGGTGCCGCGGTGCACCGAGCCCAGGGCTGAGCCGGGGCCGGGGCCTGGGCCGGGGCCGGGGCCAGGGCCTGGCCCGGCCGACGGGACCTGGCCCGGCACCGCACCGCCTTTCGTGCACCGCACCGCATCTCGACGCGGTGCGTTGCACGAGACGCGGTGCCGTGCGTCCGGGGCCGGGCGTCAGGCGGGTGAGACGCCCGACGCGACCTGCATCTGCAGGCGGTAACGGTCCGAGCGGTACCAGCTCCTGGCGTGCTCGAGCGGGACGTCGCCGGCGAACGAGACCCGGTCGAAGAACAGCACCGGGGCGCCCTCGCTCGTGCCGAGCAGGGTGGCGACGTCGGCGTCCGCGCCCTCGGCGCTCACGGTCTGGGTCGCCCGGGTGATGGGGGTCTCGTAGTCGCCGTCGAGCGTGCGGTAGAGCGAGCGGCTGAGGTCGCGGTCGAGCAGGCCCGGCAGCCGTCCGGCGGGGTACCAGCCGTCGTCGATGCTGACCGGGACGCCGTCGGCCAGGCGCAGGCGCTTGACGTGGAACGCGGTGGCGCCGACCCCGAGCCCGAGCGCCGCCGCGGTCTCGGGCGGGGGAGTCGTCTCGGCCTTGACCAGCACGACGGTGCTCGGCACGTGGCCGAGCTTGGTCATCTCGTCGGTGAACGAGGCGAGGTGCAGCGTCGACTGCACCACCCGGTGGGCCACGAACGTGCCCTTGCCCCGCACCCGCGTCAACCAGCCCTCGTTGACCAGCTGGCCCACGGCCTCACGCACCGTGATGCGGCTGACGCCGTACTCGAGCATGAGCTGGCGCTCGCTCGCGATCGCCGAGCCGGGCTGCGCCTCGGCGGCGAGGCGCTGCACGATGGAGCGGAGCTGCTCGTGCTTCGGCACGGCTCCGTCGACGATGTGGTCGGTCATGGCGGGCCCCTCGTCGGTCGTGCCCGAGGGTGGTCCCGTCTGGTCATGACCGGTCGTTCTGCCTCCGACGTTAGTGCACGCCGGGCGGTCGCAGGCCGGCGTGCACCCGACCCCCTCGGACTTCCCAGGAACGGACGAGGAGGCGCGGCGTCAGTCGAGCAGCAGCGCGGGCTCCTCGAGGACGCTCGCCACGTCGGCCACGAACCGGCTGGCGACGTCGCCGTCGACCACGCGGTGGTCGAAGCTCGCGCCGATCGTCGTCACCATGCGCGAGCGCACCTCCCCGTCGACCACCCAGGCCTTGGGCTTGATCGTGCCGAGCGCCACGATCGCGACCTCGCCCGGGTTGAGGATGGGCGTGCCGGTGTCCATGCCGAAGACGCCGATGTTCGTGATGGTGATCGTGCCGTCCTTCATGTCGGCCGGAGTGGTCTTGCCGTCGCGGGCGGTCAACGTCAGCTGTTCGAGGGCCTGGGCCAGCTCGAGCAGGCTCATCGACTGGGCCTCTTTGACGTTCGGCACGATCAGGCCACGCGGGGTGGCCGCGGCGATGCCGAGGTTGACGAAGTGGCGCACGAGGATCTCGCGGTCGGTCCAGGCCGAGTTGACCATCGGGTTGCGGCGCACGGCCCAGATGATGGCCTTGGCCATGATCAGCAGCGGCGAGACCTTGACGCCCGCGAACTGCGGCGACGCCTTGAGGCGCTTGACGAACTCCATCGTGCGCGTGGCGTCGACGTCGACGAAGAGGCTCACGTGCGGCGCGGTGAAGGCCGACGACGTCATGGCCGCCGCGATGGCCTTGCGGACGCCCTTGACCGGGATGCGCTCGACGCGCTCCTCTCCCCACTCGGGCGTCTCGATGTTGCGGAACACGCTGGCCTGCTGGGCGTGACGGATGACGTCGTCGCGCGTGACCTCGCCGGCGAGCCCGGTCGGCTGGACGACGGCCAGGTCGACCTCGAGGTCTTTCGCGAGCTTGCGGATCGGCGGCTTGGCGATGATGGGCAGGGCCTGGGCGGCGGGCACCGACGTGGTGGGGCGGCGGCGGGCCTGCTCGGCGACACGCAGCTGACGGGCGTCGACCTCGGTCTGCGAGGGGCGGCGGCGGCGGGTCGCACCGTGGCCGCCGGCGGCGCCGTAGCCCACGAGCACGGCGCCCGAGCCCGACTCGGCCGGGGCCTCGGGGGCGTGGACGACCGAGCCGGTGTCGCCGTCGGCGCTGACCGCGTCGGCCGAACGGGCCGGGGCCGCGGCCGGCGTCGCCGTCGAGCCCGTCGTCGACGCCGCGGCGACCGGTTCGACCTGGCGCGCGCGCTGGGCCGACAGGGCCTCCTCGCCCTGCGAGATGATCTGGGCCGTGCGGGCGAGCCCGCCCGACTCGAGCGACTCGGACTCGGCCGCCCGACCCGACGGCGTGGCCGGGGCCGACGAGTCGCCGACGCGGATGATCGGGGTGCCGACGTCGACCGTGGTGCCGGGCTCGACGAGGATGCTCTCGACGACGCCCGCGTAGGGCGAGGGCAGCTCGACGAGCGACTTCGCCGTCTCGATCTCGACGAGCACCTGGTTGATCTCGACGCTGTCGCCGGGGGCGACCTTCCACTCGACGATCTCGGCCTCGGTCAGGCCCTCGCCGACGTCGGGCAGGGTGAATTCGCTGGTCATGTCGTGACTCCTAGTAGGCCAGGGCCCGGTCGACCGCCTCGAGCACGCGGTCGGCGTCGGGCAGGTACTGCGTCTCGAGCTTGGCGGGAGGGAAGGGGGCGTCGAAGCCGCTGACCCGCAGCACGGGTGCCTCGAGCGAGTAGAACGCCTTCTCGGCGACCGTCGCGGCGATCTCGCTGCCGACGCTGACGAACCCGGGGGCCTCTTGCGCCACCACGAGCCGGCCGGTCTTGCGGACCGACTCGAGGATGGGCCCGTAGTCGACGGGCGAGAGCGACCGCAGGTCGACGACCTCGGCCGAGACTCCCTCGGCCGCCGCGATCTCGGCCGCCTGCAGCAGCACGCTGACCATCGCGCCGTGCCCCAGCAGGGTCACCTCGGTGCCCGTGCGGACGACGCGACTGGCGTGCAGGGGGGCCTGCGGGTCGCTCAGGTCGACCTCGCCCTTGGGCCAGTAACGGCTCTTGGGCTCGAAGAACATCACGGGGTCGTTCGACGCGATGGCCTCCTGGATCATCCAGTACGCGTCGTGGGGCGTGCTCGGGCTGACGACTCGCAGGCCGGCCGTGTGGGCGAAGTACGCCTCGGGGCTCTCTTGGTGGTGCTCGACCGCGCCGATGTGCCCGCCGTAGGGCACCCGGATCACGACGGGCATCGTGAGGGCGCCCTCGTGCCGGTTCGTCAGCTTCGCGAGCTGCGAGGTGATCTGGTCGAAGCCGGGGTAGATGAACCCGTCGAACTGGATCTCGCAGACCGGGCGGAACCCGCCCATGGCGAGCCCGATGGCCGTGCCGACGATGCCCGACTCGGCCAGCGGGGTGTCGATGACCCGCTTGTCGCCGAACTCGGCCTGCAGGCCCTCGGTCACGCGGAAGACCCCGCCGAGCGTCCCGATGTCCTCGCCCATCAGCAGCACGCGGGGGTCGTCGGCCAACGCCTTGCGGAGGCCGGCGTTGATCGCCTTGCCGAGCGGCATGCTCTGCACGGAGGCGCGGGCCGGGTCGCCGGCGCCCGTCGCGGTCTCGACGGTGTCGGTCATGATGCCTCCTCGTCGGTTTTCACGGTGTCGCCCGCGCTGCCGAAGCTCTGCTCGTAGGTCGCCAGCCACTGCTTCTGCTCGACCATCAGCGGGTGCGGTTCGGAGTAGACGTGGTCGAAGATGAGGCCCGGGTCGGGGTTCGGCAGGCTGACGAGGCGTCGCCGCACGTCGGCCCCGAGGTCGTCGCCCTCGGCCTCGAGGTCGGCGAAGAACCCGTCGCCCTCGCCACGACCACGCAGGAACGCCTCGAACCGCGTGATCGGGTCGCGGGCGATCCACGACTGCAGCTCGTCGTCGGTGCGGTACTTGGTCGGGTCGTCGGACGACGTATGGGCCCCGACGCGGTAGGTCAGCGCCTCGACGAAGCGGGGGCCGCCCCCCGCGCGCGCGGCCTCGAGGTCGCGTCGGCTGACCGCGTAGCTCGCCAGGACGTCGTTGCCGTCGACCTGGGTGCCGGGGATGCCGAAGCCACCGGCCCGGGCGACCAGCGGCGTGCGCGACTGCCGCGACACGGGCACGCTGATGGCCCACTGGTTGTTCTGCAGGAAGAACAGCTCGGGCGTCTGGAAGCTGGCGGCGAAGACCAGGGCCTCGCTCACGTCGCCCTGGCTCGTGGCGCCGTCACCGAAGAACGTGACGACGGCCTCGTCGACCTCCGGGTCGCCCGTGCCGCTCTTGCCGTCGAGCGCGAGGCCCATCGCGAAGCCGGTCGCGTGCAGCGTCTGCGACCCGATGACCAGCGTGTACACGTGGAAGTTCTGGTGCTCGGCGGGGTTCCAGCCGCCGTGCGTGTGCCCGCGCAGCAGGCGCAGGATGTCGACCGGGTCGATGCCGCGCGACAGGGCCACGGCGTGCTCGCGGTACGACGGGAAGAGGTGGTCCTGCGGGCGGGTGGCGTGCGCGAGGCCCACCTGGGCACCCTCTTGACCGTGGCTCGGCACCCAGAGGGCGAGCTGGCCCTGGCGGGCGAGCGCCGCGGCCTCGCGGTCGAACCGTCGGGTCAGCACCATGTCGCGGTGCAGGGCGCGGAGGTCGTCGTCGCCGAGCGCGTCGACGTACGGGCGGAACTCGTCGGCCGCGGCGGACTCGACCACCTCGCCCGACGGCGACAACAGCTGGACGGGCGCAGGCGCATCGTTCGCTTCGGAGGGGGACATGGCGTCCAATCTATTCCGCGGCATATGCCGTCACCGGGATGTGAGGTCGACGACCTGCTGGGCGGCGTGCAGCAGCTTGTCGACCGACGACGGTTCGCCGATCGTGACGCGGACGCCCTCGCCCGCGAACGGTCGGACCACGACCCCGTGGTCGGCGAACACCTGGGCGGCGGTCGCCGTGTGCTCGCCCGTGGCGAGCCAGACGAAGTTGCCCTGCGCCTCGGGGACCGACCAGCCCTGGTCGAGCAGCGCCCGGCGCACCTGGTCGCGCAGCAGCACGATGCGGTCGACCCTGGCGAGCAGTTCGTCGGCGTGCTCGAGGGAGGCCAGCGCGGCGGCCGCGCCCTGCTCGGTGACCGCGAGGGGGATGGCCGTCGCCCGGGCGGCGTCGAGCAGGTAGGAGGCGCCGATCGCGTACCCGACGCGCAGTGCGGCCAGGCCGTAGGCCTTCGAGAAGGTGCGGAGCAGGACGAGGTTCGGGTGCAGCTCGGTGAGCGTCTCGCCGTCGACGGCGGTGCCGTCGGTGACGAACTCGGCGTAGGCCTCGTCGAGCAGGACGAGCACGTCGTCGGGGACGGCGGCCATGAACGTCGCGAACTCGGCCGTCGACACCGTCGTGCCCGTCGGGTTGTTGGGCGAGCAGACGATGACGACGCGGGTGCGGTCGGTCACCGCGGCGGCCATGGCCTCGAGGTCGTGACCGCCGTCGGCCCGCAGGGGCACCTGCACGCTGGTCGCGCCGGCCACCGTGACGAGCCCCGGGTACGCCTCGAACGAGCGCCAGGCGTAGACGACCTCGTCGCCCACCGTGGCGGCCGCGAGCACGAACTGGGCGAGCAGCGAGACCGATCCCGCACCCACGTGCACCTCGTCGACGGTGACGCCGAAGCGCGTCGCGAGGGCCGTCCGCAGGGCGGTCGCCGAGGCGTCGGGGTACCGGTTGAGCGACACGGCACCGCGCACGGCCTCGACGACCGAGGGCAGGGGGTCGAACGGGTTCTCGTTCGACGACAGCTTGAAGGCGTCGGGCGACGCCTGCTTGCCCTGCCGGTAGGGCGGCAGGGCGGCGATCTCGGGGCGGAGTCGTACGGGAGTGGTCACGCGGCCAGCCTATGGGGCGGGGCCCGCGTCGCGTCAGGGCACCGCGCCTCCTGGGGGATGCGTCCGGGCACTACCGCCCGTGGACGAGAGGTCGGCATGATGGGGGCATGACCCGATTCGTCGTCAGGCTGCTCATCAACGCGGTGGCCCTGTGGCTCACCACGCTGCTCGTGTCGGGGGTGAGGGTGACGCCGTACGGCGACGGGGGGACCGTCGAGACGATCCTGACCTTCTTGCTGATCGCCTTCGTGTTCGGCGTCGTCAACGGCGTGGTCGGCACGGCGATCCGCGTGGTGGCGTTCCCGCTGTACATCCTGACGCTCGGGCTGATCGCGCTCGTCGTCAACGGGCTGCTGCTGCTGATCGTGGCCTGGATCTCGGGCCTCTTCGGCTTCGGGCTGACGGTCGACGGCTTCTGGTGGGGCGTGCTCGGCGCCGTCGTCCTCGCCGTGTTCGCCTGGGCCATCGGCGTCGTCGTCCGCCCCGTCGTCGGGCGGGGTGACCGTCAGCGGTGAACCGGTTCCGCATCTGCTTCGTCTGCACGGGCAACATCTGCCGCTCGCCCATGGCCGAGACCGTGCTGCGGTCGCTCGCCGACGACGCCGGTCTCGGCGACCGTCTCGAGGTGACCAGCGCGGGCACCGGCGACTGGCACGTCGGCGAGGGGGCCGACCCGCGCACCGTCCAGGCCCTCGAGCGTCGCGGCTACGATGGTTCGCGGCACCGGGCGAAGCAGTTCGAGGCCGACGACTTCGCCCGCTACGACCTCGTGGTGGCGTTCGATCGCGGTCAAGAGCGCATCCTCCGGGCCTGGGCAGGCGACGACGCCGACCGATCGAAGGTGCAGCTGCTGCTCACCTTCGCCCCCGACGCGGCGCCGGCGGGTGGCGGTCTCGACGTCCCCGACCCGTACTACTCCGACGCAGGACTCTTCGACGAGGTGCTCGACATGGTCGAGCGCGCCTGCTCGGCCCTCTTCCGCCAGATCGAACCCGCACTCCGCAAGGGACAGTCATGACGTTGCCTCCTCAGCCCCTCAGCCCGCTCGACGGCCGCTACCGCACGTCGGTCGGGTCGCTGGGCGACCACCTCAGCGAGGCGGGGCTGAACCGGGCCCGGGTGCACGTCGAGGTCGAGTGGCTGATCGCCCAGACCGACCGGGGCGCCTTCGGCTCGACCCCGCTCGACGACCAGCAGAAGCGTGCGTTGCGGGCCGTCGTGACCGACTTCGGGCAGGCGGCGATCGACGAGCTGGCCGGGTTCGAGGCGACGACGCGCCACGACGTCAAGGCGGTCGAGTACTACGTGCGAGCCCGCCTCGCCGAACTCGGCCTCGACGGCATCGCCGAGCTCACCCACTTCGCCTGCACGAGCGAGGACGTCAACAACCTCTCGTACGCGGTCACCGTCAGGGCAGCCCTCGTCGACGTCTGGCTGCCGGCCTTCGACGCCGTCCTGGCCGCCCTGACGACCTGGGCCACCGACGCCCGCGACGTCCCGATGCTCGCGCACACCCACGGCCAACCGGCGACCCCGACCACCGTGGGCAAGGAGTTCGCCGTCTTCGCCCACCGCCTCCAGCGCCTCCGCGCCCAGATCGTCGGCACCGAGTTCCTCGGCAAGTTCAGCGGCGCGACCGGCACGTTCTCGGCGCACGTCGTCGCCGACCCCGCCCTCGACTGGCCCGAGACCGCCCGGTCGTTCGTCGAGGACGCCCTCGGCCTGACCTTCAACCCGCTGACGACCCAGATCGAGTCGCACGACTGGCAGGCCGAGCTCTACTCACGCGTCTCGCACGCGAACCGCGTCCTGCACAACCTCGCCACCGACGTGTGGTCGTACATCTCGATGGGCTACTTCACCCAGATCCCGCAGGCCGGCGCGACCGGGTCGTCGACGATGCCTCACAAGATCAACCCGATCCGCTTCGAGAACGCCGAGGCCAACCTCGAGATCTCGTCGGCGCTGTTCGACTCGCTCGCCTCGACCCTGGTCACCAGCCGTCAGCAGCGCGACCTGACCGACTCGTCGGCCCAGCGCAACATCGGGGTCGCGTTCGGCCACTCGATGCTCGCCCTCGACAACCTGCGTCGCGGCCTCGGCGAGATCGCCGTGGGCACCGTGGCCCTCGAGGCCGACCTCGACGCCAACTGGGAGGTCCTGGGCGAGGCGATCCAGACCGTGGTGCGCGCCGAGGTCGTCGCCGGTCGGTCGTCCATCTCGGACCCCTACGCGATGCTCAAAGAACTGACCCGCGGCAAGCGCGTCGGGCAGGCCGAACTCGTCGCGTTCGTCGAGGGCCTCGACGTCTCGGACGAGGCCAAGGCCCGGCTCGTGGCGCTGACCCCCGCGACCTACACCGGCATCGCCTCGCAGCTGGTCGACCGCCTGCCCTGAGCCCGAGGAGGCGCGGGCAGAGCCCCGAGGTCGGCCTGCGTCGCCCGGCCGCGCGGCCGCTCGGCTCGGGCCGGTCGGCCGGGCGGTTCGCGCCGGGCCGCTCGCGTCAGTGACCGCGGGGCTTGTCGGCGTCGTCGATCTCGTGCCGCTCGTCGTCGTTCGGCTTCGCCGCGAGGGCGAGCATCGCGATGAGGACGAGGGCGACGATGAAGCCGACGCACCCGAAGATGAGCGCGAGTTGCAGGTCGCGGGTCGTCATGAGCACGACGAGGCCGACGAAGGCGGCGAAGACCGCCGACAGGCCGAGGAACTCGGCGGGACGGAACCGGTCGCGCCAGGTGGGGTGGGTCATGACGTGCGTGCCTTGTCGTCAGGGGTGTCGGCAGCGGGCGGGTGCCCGGTCTGCCATTTGAGCGAGAGGCCGGCGATCACGAGGAACACGCCGACCAGGGCGCCGTAGGCGCCCAGGATGCCGACGAGCACGGTCGACGACGTGAGTTCGCCCTCGATCTGCTCGATGCCGCCGAGCTGCTGGCTGTAGTCGGGCGGGACCACGAGGAAGACCACGGCGAGCGCGAGCGTCAGCACGCCCACGGTCGTCCAGTCGCGGGCGAGCGGCGAGCGGCGGCGTCGGCGCAGGCCGGTGAGCAGTTCGAGGACGCCCGTCAGGACGGCCCAGGCCGTGACGAAGGCGACGAGCACGGGCAGCTGCCCGTGCGAGAAGACGAGGCAGAGGGCGCCGATCACGGTGCCCACGACGCCCTGCAGGACGGCGATGGTGCGGCTCGAGCGGTCGCTCAGGCGCAGGGCCGACCCCGCGGCGAGGACGACGCCCCCCACGACGGCCGCCCAGCCGAAGGTCACGAGGCCCACCTGGGGCGAGTGGTCGGGGTTGAACGTGATCGCCGCAGCCGCCGCCAGCGCGGGTACGGCACGCAGCACGGGGACGGGCCAGTACGCGGAGGACGACGGGTCGACGCCCCGGGTGGAGGGGTCGCTCGACGCCACGGGGGCGTTCGCGCCGGGTTCGTGGTGCGCAGGCGTCACGAGGCCTCTCTCACGGGTGGGGGTCCCGCAGAGTTTACCGCGCGCTCCTGAACGCCAGGCGGCGGGCGGTGCCGAAGGTCAACGGCCAGCCGCGGCCCGTCAGCGTCGTGAGCTGGCGGGCCATGCCGTAGGGCGTGACGCGGAGCACGCCCTCGGACTCGAGCGCCAACCCGGTCAGCACGCCGTCCATCACGCGCCGGGTGAACGCGAGCCCCTCGGCCGTGTCGATCTCGGCCGCGATGAGCACGCCGCTCGGCAGCCTGCTCACCCGCGTGTAGACGGTCGACGCGTCCGCCCAGGTGGATCGCCAGTCGGGGCCGACCTCCTTGACGCACTCGATCAACCGGACCGTCGCGACGTCGGGGTCGGGGTCGTCGACGGTCAGCAACCGGTAGTAGGTGCGGCGACGGCCCTCGGTGCTCATGAAGAGCAGGTCGACGTAGCCGGCGACGACGGAGGCCGGTCGGGGCCCCGTGCCCACCACCGTGCCGCCCGTGACCCACGACCCGTGGCCGTCCTTGGCGTCGGGCCAGATCTCGACGAGCAGCTCGAGCCCCGTGATCTCGACCCGTCGGGCCGGGGCGTCCGACGACGCGGCCTCGAGCGCGCTCTCGCGCAGGCCGAAGCCCTGCCGGGCGTTGCGTTCGCCCGTGCGGTAGGGCACCTGCTCGAGGTCGTGCACGACCCCGCCCAGGCGTTCGACGAATCCGGCTGTCACCCCGACAGGTTACGTGTGACATGTCGGTCGGGCAAGCTCAGGCGGGCCAGGCGATCTCCCCACCTCTTCTCAGCCCGCGCCACTACGTTCACACCATCTGCGGGCCGCCTCCGGCCCCACCACCCGGCTGAGAAGTCGATCAGCCGCGGGAGCCCCGATGACCGCCACCGTCCCCCCGACCCCTCGAACCTCCCGCCCGCTCATCGTGCACGCGCCCGCGGGTGCCGCACCGGCGGGGTTCCGACCCACCGTCGCCGGCCAGGTCGGCAAGCCGACGAGCACCTACTCGAGCCTGCTCAAGTCCGTGCGCGAGGCCGGGCTCCTGAAGCGCCGGACCGGCTTCTACGTCACGGTCTTCGTCGTCCTCGTGGCGTGCCTCGGCGGCGCGGCCACCGGGTTCGTCCTGCTCGGCTCGAGCTGGTTCCAGCTGCTGATCGCCGGCGCGCTCGGCATCATCCTCACGCAGTTCGCGTTCCTCACCCACGAGGCCTCGCACCGTCAGGTGTTCGAGTCGGGCACGCGCAACGACAAGGTCGGCCGCGTGCTCGCGGCGGGCGTCGTCGGCATCAGCTACGCGTGGTGGATGACCAAGCACAGCCGTCACCACGCCAACCCCAACACCAAGGGCAAGGACCCCGACATCGCGTTCGACACGATCTCGTTCCTCGAAGAGGACGCGGCGAAGGCCCGGGGCGTGCTCGGCTTCGTCACGCGCCGTCAGGGGTACTTCTTCTTCCCGCTGCTGCTCGGCGAGGGCGTCAACCTCCACGTGACGTCGTTCCGCACGCTGCTCGGTCGCGAGAAGGTCGAGGGCCGCGCGCTCGAGATCACGCTGATCGCCGTGCGTCTGGTCGCCTACTTCGGCGTCGTGTTCTGGTTCCTGCCCGTGGGCATGGCGTTCGCCTTCGTCGGGGTGCAGATGGCCGTCTTCGGCCTCTACATGGGGTCGTCGTTCGCGCCGAACCACAAGGGCATGCCGATCATCCCCGAGGGGGCGAAGGTCGACTTCCTCAGCAAGCAGGTGCTCACCTCGCGCAACATCGTCGGGCGTCACTCGACGGCCTTCATGGGCGGGCTCAACTACCAGATCGAGCACCACCTCTTCCCGAGCATGGCGCGCCCGAACCTGCGGGCCGCCAGCGCGCTCGTCAAGGCGCACTGCGCCGAGCACGGCATCCCCTACACCGAGGCCACGATCGGCGCGTCCTACGCGATCGTCATCCGCTACCTCAACCGCGTCGGCCTGTCGGCCCGCGACCCGTTCGACTGCCCCGCGGCGTACGCGCTGCGTCCGCGCTAGGCGGTCGACGCCACGAGCGCAGGAGGCGCGGGCCGGGTCAGGCGGACCGGCTCGCGCCTTCGTCGTCCTCGAAGAAGTCCTCGTAGCGGACGGGACGGGCGCCGGGGGACGCGAGCCGCGCCTCCTGGTCCGTCGATCGGCGGTCGGCACCGCCGACCGGCCGCGACTGCTGCTTCGGGTAGGGGTGGATCGTGAGGGGCGACGTCGACGCGTCACTCTCGTAGCTGGACTCCACGATCGCCTCCCACACCGTCGTCCGGACGTCGCATCCGGTGCTCCGACCGCCACGATAGGACGAGCCCGCCGAGGCCGCGAGGGGCTTGTCAGGCGGGGGGTCGAGGGGCTACGTTCGTCGGCCGCGCCGGTGTGCCGTCACCGAGGACGTCGTCGGCGGGGGCGGGTCACGACGGCCAGGCGGCCAGCTGCCACCCGAGCCAGGGGGAGAAGGCGAAGGGGGCCGCCGCGACGGCGTCACGGAGCTCGTCGGGCTCGACCCAGGCCCATTCGGCGACCTCGTCGGGCGACGGGTCGGGCAGGCCTACGGCACGCGCCGTGAACACGGGGCAGATCTCGTTCTCGACGACGCCGGACGCGTCGGTGGCCAGGTAGCGGAACTCGGGCAGGATCACCTGGACGTCGCGCACCTCCATGCCGAGCTCTTGGTGGGCACGGCGCAGCAGGGCCTCGGCCGGGGTCTCACCCGGGGCGGGGTGTCCGCAGAACGAGTTGGTCCAGACGCCGGGCCAGGTCTTCTTCGACAGCGCGCGACGGGTGACGAGGACGCGGCCGAGGTCGTCGGTGACGTGGCAGCTGAAGGCGAGGTGCAGCGGCGTCGTCGCCGTGTGCACGGTCGCCTTCGCGGTGGTGCCGACGGGCGTCCCGTCGTCGGCGAGCAGCACCACGAGCTCGTCGTGCGCGCCGCCGTCGTGGCCGGGGGTCGGCTGGGGACGGGTCGTCGGGGTCTCACGGGTCATGAGAGGTAGTCTGCCCTGGTGGACGGTGATCACCTGCACGCAGGCACGCGGGCGAGACACGATCGTGTCGACGCCGTCCTCGACGACTTCTTCGCCCTGGCCAAGCGCCGGGCCGAGTCGGTCGGCTGGCGCTACGTCGACCTGTGGTCGGTGCTCGAGCGCAACAGCGCAGGCGGCAAGCGGTTCCGGCCCCGCATGGTGTTCACGGCGTACGACGCCCTCGGCGGTGACGACGACGAGGCCGTGGCCCGCGTCGGCGCGGCCTTCGAGTTGCTGCACACCGCCCTGATCGTCCACGACGACGTGATCGACCGCGACTTCTCGCGACGCGGCATCCCGAACGTCTCGGGCAGCTACCGCGACACCGCCACGACGGCCGGCATTCCGACGCCCGCGGCCGAGCACCGGGGCATGTCGGCGGCCGTCATCGCCGGCGACCTGGCCCTCACGGGTGCCAGCCGCATGCTGCTCGGCATCGGCTGCGCCGACCACGTCCGCACCCGGCTGCTCGACCTGCTCGACGAGGCGATCTTCGTCAGCGCCGGCGGCGAGATGGTCGACGTCGAGTTCTCGCTGGCCGCCGACCTGCCGACGGTCGACGAGATCCTCGACATGGAACGCGCCAAGACCGCCGTCTACTCGTTCGAGGCCCCCCTGCAGGCCGGTGCGGTGCTCGCCGGTGCCGGCGAGGCGGTCGTCACGGCCGTCGGCGACTTCGGTCGCGAGGTCGGCGTCGCCTACCAGGTCGTCGACGACCTCCTCGGGGTGTTCGGCACCGAAGAGGCCACCGGCAAGACGACGCGGGGCGACCTGCGCGAGGGCAAGCGCACCGTGCTCGTCGCCCACGCCGCCACCACCGACGAGTGGTTCTCGATCCAGCCCTTCATCGGCAAGGCCGACCTCAGCGAGGCCGAGGCCGAGCACGTGCGCGGTCGCCTCGAGGTGTGCGGCGCCCGGGCCTTCGCCGAGGGCCTCGTCGAGCAGCACGCCCGCCGGGCCCTGGACGTCCTCGATCGTCCCGAGGTGTCCGAGGCGCTGCGCGAGGCCCTCACCCCGGTCGTGCAGGACGTCCTCGAGAGGGTGCGATGACCGGCCTGTCGCTGTACGACGCCGTCGCCGACGCGACCGCCGGCGGGGTCATCCGCCGGTACTCGACGTCGTTCGGGCTGGCCTCGCGCCTGCTGGGCGGCGACGTGCGTCAGCACGTCGAGAACGTCTACGCCCTCGTGCGCGTGGCCGACGAGATCGTCGACGGGCCCGCGACCGAGGCCGGTCTCGGCGTCGACGCCGCAGGCCGGCTGCTCGACGGGTTCGAGGCCGAGACCGAGCGGGCCCTGGTCGAGGGCTTCAGCCCCAACCTCGTCGTCCACGCCTTCGCCCGCACCGCGCGGGCGACCGGCTTCGGCGCCGAGTTGACCGCCCCGTTCTTCGCCTCGATGCGGGCCGACCTCAGCGCCCGCGAACACGACCAGGCCTCGTTCGACGCCTACGTGTACGGTTCGGCCGAGGTCGTCGGCCTGATGTGTCTCAAGGCGTTCCTGCACGGCCACGCGTTCCCCCCGAGCACGGTGGCCGAGCTCGAAGAGGGTGCCCGCCGGCTGGGCGCGGCGTTCCAGAAGGTGAACTTCCTGCGCGACCTCGCGGCCGACTTCGAGCAGCTCGGCCGCAGCTACTTCCCCGGGGTCGACGTGACCACGTTCGACGAGCAGACCAAGACGAGACTGGTGCGAGACATCGACGACGACCTCCGCGTGAGCGGCGAGATCATCCCCGTGCTGCCGACGACCTCGCGTCGCGCGGTGGCCCTCGCGCACGGCCTGTTCGCCGAGCTGAACCGGCGTCTCGAGGCGACCCCCGCCTCCTCGCTGGTCCGGGCGCGGGTGCGCGTGCCGAACCCCGTCAAGGTGCGCATCGCGGCGGGTGCCGCGGCCGGTCGCGTGACGCGCCTGCCCGAGGCCCGCGCATGAGCCACGACTCGGTCGACCGCGGCGCGACGGGCGCCGGCACCGGGGCACCCGACCTCTCGCACGGCCTCAGCGTCACCCGGCACGGGCGACGCGTCGTCGTGGTCGGCGGAGGCATCAGCGGTCTCGCGTCCGCAGCCCTGCTGGCCCGCGAGGGTCACGAGGTCACCCTGCTCGAGAAGAACGACGAGGTCGGCGGCCGCGCCGGCTCGTGGTCGCACGAGGGCTTCCGCTTCGACCTCGGGCCGAGCTGGTACCTGATGCCCGAGGTGTTCGACCACTTCTTCCGCCTGATGGGCACGTCGGCCGCCGAACGACTCGACCTCGTCGAGCTCGACCCGGGGTACCGCGTGCTCTTCGAGCCGACGCCCGACGACCCCGCGGCCGGCGCACCGATCGACGTGCCGCGCGGCCTCGAGCAGAATGTCGAGCTCTTCGACCGCATCGAGCCCGGCAGCGGCGACCGCATGCGCCGCTACCTGCGCTCGGCCCGCGACACCTACGAGATCGCCAAGCGGAGGTTCCTCTACACGAGCTTCGGCAGCCTCACCCCGTTGCTGCGCGGCGACGTGCTCGTCCGGATGCCGAAGCTGGCGCGCCTGCTGCTGACGAACCTCGACTCGTTCGCCTCGCGGACGGTGACCGACCCGCGCCTCCGGCAGATCCTCGGCTACCCCGCGGTGTTCCTCGGGTCGTCGCCGTTCGACACCCCGAGCATGTACCACCTGATGAGCACGCTCGACCTCGACGACGGCGTGCTGTACCCGCAGGGCGGCCTGATCTCGGTGATCGAGGCGATCCGCGACGTGGCCGTCGAGGCGGGCGTGACCGTCGTCACCGGCGCGACCGTGACCCGGATCGTCACGCAGCCGCTCGCCGCCGAGGGGGCGGCCCTGCCCCGCGGCTCGAAGGCGACCGCCGAGGCGACCGGGGTCGACTGGACCGACGCCGAGGGCACGACGCACCGCGTCGACGCCGACCTCGTGGTGAGCGCCGCCGACCTGCACCACACCGAGACCCGGCTGCTGCCGCGCGAGCTGCGCACCTACGACGAGAAGTACTGGGCGACGAAGAACCCCGGGCCGAGTGCCCTGCTGTTGTACCTGGGCGTCGAGGGCGAGATCCCCGAGCTCGAACACCACACGCTGCTCTTCGCCCGCGACTGGCACGAGAACTTCGAGCGCATCTTCGGCGCCGACAAGCGCATCCCCGACCCGCCGTCGCTCTACGTCTGCAAGCCCAGCTCGGTCGACCCGTCGACGGCTCCGGCCGGCCACACGAACCTCTTCGTGCTCGTCCCGCTGCCCGCCGACCCGTCCCTGGGCTCGGGCGACGTCGACGGCGACGGAGACCCGATGATCGAGCGCCTCGCCGACGGCGTCATCGCGCAGATCGCCGAGTGGGCGCACGTGCCCGACCTCGCCGACCGCATCGTCGTGCGCCGCACCCGCGGTCCGCGCGACTTCGTTGACGACGTCAACGCCTGGAGCGGCAGCATGCTCGGCCCGGCGCACACGCTCGCCCAGAGCGCGCTGTTCCGCACCGGCAACGTCTCGACGCGGGTCGACTCGCTGTTCTACGCGGGCGGCTCGGTCCGGCCGGGCATCGGCCTGCCCATGTGCCTGATCAGCGCCGAGGTGCTGCTCAAGAACCTGCGCGGCGACACGAGCACCGAGCCGCTCCCCGAGCCCGCCGCCGGCTGATGGGCTTCGTCTACCTCGCGGCGCTGCTCGTCTCGCTGTTCGGCATGGTGGTGCTCGACCGCAGGTTCCGGCTGTTCTTCTGGCGCGACGTCCCCCGGGCGGCGGTGACGCTGCTGGTCGGCGTCGTGTTCTTCCTGATCTGGGACGTCGTCGGCATCGACCTCGGCATCTTCTTCCGCGGCGAGACCTCGTTCATGACCGGCGTCCTGGTGGCGACCGAGCTGCCGCTCGAAGAGGTGTTCTTCCTCACGCTGCTCTGCTACCTCACGATGAACCTGTTGGCCGGCGCACGGATGGTCGCCGCGGTCGTGCTCGACCGCCGCGGGTCCTCCACCGCGGTCGCGGGCGACCCGGCTGCGGCTCGCTCCACGGACGGGGCGTCGTCGTGACCTACTGGGCCGTGAACGCGGTGTTCCTGGCGATCGTCGCCGTCGTCGGGGTGCTGGCGCTGGTGACCGCGGCGGTCCGCGGTCGGGCCGCGCGCGCCTCCTCGTCGCCCGGGGCGTCGACGCGACGACGTCGCGAGGCCGTGCTGGGCGCGGGCATCGCGACGGGCGTGCTGCTCGTGATGACCGCGGTGTTCGACAACGTCATGATCGGCATCGGGCTGGTCGGCTACGACGCCGCCCGCATCAGCGGCGTCTTCGTGGGCATCGCCCCGCTCGAGGACTTCGCCTACGCGGTCGCGGCCCTCGTGCTGCTGCCGTCGGTGTGGGTGCTGCTCGGCGGGCCGAAGGCGCCTCGTGCGCCGAGGACGGCGTCGGCGGCCGCCGCGACCGCCGCAGCCGCCGCATCGAAGGAGGCGCGCTCGTGAACACGCTCAAGGCCCTGTTCGTCTCGTCCCGGCCCCTGAGCTGGATCAACACGGCGTTCCCGTTCGCGGCGGCGTACGTGCTGACCTCGTTGCTCGCACCGACGACGACGGCGTACTCCGGCTCGTACGGTCCGCTGTCGCAGGCCGACCCCCTGCCGGACGGCACCCGGGCCGTCATCTTCTCGGCACCCGAGGACGTCCTCAGCCCCGTGAACTGGCTCGTGCTGATCGTCGGCGCCCTGTACTTCCTGATCCCCTACAACCTCGCGATGTACGGCATCAACGACGTCTTCGACTACGAGAGCGACCTGCACAACCCGCGCAAGGGCGGGGTCGAGGGGGCCTTGCTCGACCGCAGCCTGCACCGCACCACGTTGCGGGCCGCGGTGGTCACGAACGTGCCGTTCCTGGTGTTCCTGGTGGCGGTCGGCAGTCCGCTGAGCTGGCTCGTGCTGGCGGTCAGCGTCTTCGCCGTGGTCGCCTACTCGGCCCCCGGCCTGCGCTTCAAGGAGCGCCCCTTCGTCGACTCGATCACGTCGAGCACGCACTTCGTCAGTCCCGCCGTCTACGGTCTCGTGCTCGCCGGGGCCTCGTTCACGCCCGAGCTGTGGGCCCTGCTCGGCGCGTTCTTCCTGTGGGGCGTCGCGAGTCACGCCTTCGGGGCCGTGCAGGACGTGCTGGCCGACCGCGAGGGCGGCATCTCGTCGATCGCGACCGAGATCGGTGCCCGGGCGACCGTCCGACTGTCGGTCCTCGCCTACCTGCTGGCCGGCGTGCTGCTGACCTTCACCGAGTGGCCCGGCCCGGTGGCCGCGCTGTTGACCCTGCCCTACGCCATCAGCTGCGCGCCGTGGTGGAACGTCACCGACGACCGGGCCGAGGAGGTCAATCGGGGCTGGCGACGGTTCCTGGCGCTCAACTTCGTCAGCGGGTTCGTCGTGACGATGCTCATGATCTGGTGGGTGTTCCTGCGGAACTGACGCCGCGCCTCCCGGGGTCGTCGGCACGGGCCCGGGCATCGGGCGTGGGCGTCAGGGGCGCCAGCCGAGGTTGAGGGCCGCCGTCCGGAGGAACCTCACGGTGGTCGCGTAGGCACCCGGCTCGGCACCCTGCACGGCCTCGTCGCGGATGCCCCAGACGACGTCGACCAGCTTGCGGTGGGCGAGGCCGCCCCGCTCGGTCAGCGCGTACCGCCCGGCCCCGACGCCGTCCGTCGCGAGGCTGACCCACCCGCTCTCGACGAGCTCGGACAGGTGGTCGGCGCTGGTCTCGCCCGTCGCCGGGTCGAGGAAGGGCGCCACGGCCGCGTCGAGGGTGGCCCGCGTGGCCGGGCCGCGTTCGAGCAGGTTCAGGAGCTGCCACTGCCGGCGCGTGACGCCGTGCTCGTCGAGCACCTGCTCGAACCGTCGGTCGACGAGCCCGTCAACGAGCTTCAGCCAGAAGCCGATCGGCCGACCGCGGTCGACGGCGAGGTCGTCGTCGACGCTGCCGAGGTCGACGGGCCCGTCACCCTCGCGTGCGGGGCCCGGGGTGGTGGGTTCGCTGATGTCGTCGGTCGGCGGGGTGACCTCGCCCCCGTCTGCGGAACGTCGTCGGTCCATGGTCGGCACCGTACACCGCCCGGGCCTCCGCCTCGAGAGGGATCTTCCGTCGGATTCACCTGCCGTCAAGACAAACGAAAGCCCGCGGCCCTACATTCGAGGCGTGACCACCTCGAGCGCCGTCGCGCCTGCGCCCCTCCCCGTGCGACTGCGCCGCACCTGGGCGCGGGTGCAGGCGCACCCGCGCGGTCTGCTCTACGGCTTCGCCTCGGTGCACGCGGCGGTCTTCCTCGCCCTGACCCCCTTGATGATCGGCGGCGGGGTCAGCGGTGACCTGCCCCTGTACCGGCTCTGGGCGACCCAGGCGCTGAGCGAGGGCGTCTGGCCCGTGCTCGACTTCTCGTGGGTCTACCCGGCCGGTGCCGTCGTGCCGGTGGTGCTGCCGAACGTCTTCGGCGAGCAGCACTACCAGTTCGTCTGGCTCGCGCTGCTGACCGCCCTCAACGCCGTCGCGCTGTGGCTGCTGACCGACCGCGGTCGTCGTACGGTCGACAACCGGGCCGCCTGGTGGTGGCTGCTCGTGACGCTCGTGCTCAGCCCCGTCGCGTTCTTGCGGCTCGAGGGGTTCAGCGCCCCGCTGGTGGTCGCCGCCCTCATGCTGCTGTCGACCCGGCCGCGGGTGGCCGGGCTGTTGCTGGCCACGGCGACCTGGATCAAGGTCTGGCCGGCGGCGGTCGTCGTCGCGGTCGCCGTCGGGTCGCGGCACCGCGTCGTCGTCCTGCGGGCCGGCGTGCTCGTCACGATGGTCGTGGTCTCGTGCGTGTTGCTCGGCCGCGGTGCCGACGACATCACGAGCTTCGTCTCGATGCAGTCCGGTCGGGCCCTGCAGCTCGAGGCGACGCTCGCGACGCCTTGGGTCTGGATGGCCATGCTGCGCGTTCCCGGGGCCTCGATCTACCAGAACGTCGCGCTCGCCACGCGCGAGGTGATGGGCCCCGGCGACACCTGGATGATCAACGACAGCACCCAGGTCATGCTCGCCGTGCTCGCGGTGCTGGCCGGCGTGCTCGCCGTCGCGACCTTCGGGCTCCCCCGGTGGGTCGGGCCGAGGAGGCGCGCGTCGGCCCGGTCGACGGCCGGCGTCCTCGTCGCCCGGGGTCGCGATCGCGGCGACGAGTTCGGCACGGTGCTGCTCGGCGCCCTGACCCTCACCCTCGCGTTCGTCGTCTTCAACAAGGTGGGCTCGCCGCAGTACCTGCTCTGGATCGTCCCGATCGTCGCCGTCGGGTACGCATCGCGCCCCGAGGCGTTCCGCACGCCCGCCGTGCTCACGGCCTGGGCCTCGGGGCTCACGACCCTCGTCTTCCCCCTCCTCTACCGACCCCTCATCGAGCTGAACCCCGTCGCGGTGATGGTGCTCGGGGCCCGCAACGCCCTGCTCGTGGCGTTGTTCTGCTGGTGCACGGTGCGCCTCGTGCGGCAGGCGGTCGAGACGGTGCGCGGCGACGCGGCCGAGGTGCGCGTCCCCGCGGTGGGGACCCGCGCCTCCTGACGGGTCGTCGTCGCGTCGCCCCCAGGGCGGCGAGGCGTCCGATCGTCCCGGGGTGGCCCGCCAATCTGGGCCGCGCGCCCCGTCTCGTGCCAGCGTGGAGGTCCTACCTGCCACCACGAACCAAGGAGCACTCATGAAAGGCAAGATCCTCTTCGTCGCAGGAGCGGCCGTCGGGTACGTCCTCGGAGCCCGCGCGGGCCGCGGCGCCTACGTCAAGATCAAGGGCCAGGCCGAGAGCCTGTGGGAGAACCCGACCGTGCAGAAGGGCGTGCACCAGGCCGAGGGCTTCGTGAAGGAGAACGCTCCCGTCGTCGCCAAGAAGGCCCAGGACGTCGCGAACGACGCGGCCCACGCGGTCGGCGCCAAGGCGAAGTCTGTCTCGGGCAAGGGCTCCGACGCCACCGACAAGGCCGCCGCCAAGGCGACCGACGCGGCCCGCAAGGCCGCCGACAAGGTGAACGAGAAGGCCGACGACGTCAAGGAGAAGACGAGCGGCACCAGCCCGGACGACGACAAGCTGCCGGGGGTGACGGTCGGTGAGTGACCTGAAGGCACCCGAACAGAGCACCAAACGTTCGCTCGGCTCGCTGATCGGCAGCCTGCCCGAGCTCATCTCGCGTCTGATCCGCGGCGAGATCGCACTCGCCAAGACCGAGCTCACCACCAAGGCCAAAGAGGCCGGGGTGGGCGTCGGGCTGCTGGTCGGCGCCGCCCTGTTCGGCTTCTTCCTGCTCGCCGTGCTCATCACGGCCGGCGTCCTGGGGCTCTCGAACGTCGTCGCCCCCTGGCTGGCCGCCCTGATCGTGGCCGCCGTGCTGCTCGTCATCACGGCCGTGCTGGCGATGCTCGGCATCAAGGCGCTCAAGAAGGGCGTCCCCCCGACCCCCGAGAAGGCGGTCGCCAGCGTGAAGGCCGACGTCAGCGCACTGAAGGGGCAGGGCAGCTATGACTCCGAGAAGCACTGACGGCGATCGGTCGTCGGGGGCCGCGAAGCCCGATCCCCGCGACGAACTGGCTCGGGCCCGTGCCGACGAGGCTCGGGCCGACTCGGCCGGCGTCTCGCCCGACAAGGACGCCGAGAACGCCGACGGCCCCCGCGCCGGTGCCAGCATCCCCGAGATCGAACTCGACCTCGCCCGCACCCGCGAGGAGTTCGCGGCGACGCTCGACGCCATCGAGGACAAGCTCAGCGTCCCCGCCCACGCCCGTCGCCTGAAGGCGAGCGTCACGCGGCGGCTCGACTCCGACCCGAAGCCCGTCCTCGCGGCGGCTGCGGCCGGAACCGTCGGGGTCGTCGCCCTCGTGGCCGGCATCGTCAAGACGATCAGGCGCTGAGTCGTGGCCCAGAAGAGCACCGAGCGCGAGCAGCAGGCGCCCGACGAGGACGACTCGCGCAAGCCGCAAGACCTGACCGACGTCTCGAAGCCGTCGTGGGGCTACGTGCTGGGCAAGACGCTGCGCGAGTTCACCCGTGACCAGTGCACCGACCTCGCCGCGGCGTTGACGTACTACGCGGTGCTCGCGATCTTCCCGGCGCTGCTGGCGATCGTGTCGCTGCTGGGCGTCGTGGGGCAGGGTCAGGCGACCGCCGAGACCGTGCTCGACCTCGTCCGACAATTCGGTTCCGAGGACGTCGAGGGGCTGCTGCGAGACCCGATCATGCAGTTGACGGCCTCGCCCGCCGCGGGCCTCGCCCTGGTCGTCGGTGTGCTCGGCGCCCTGTGGTCGGCCTCCGGCTACGTCGGGGCGTTCGGCCGGGCGATGAACCGCGTCTACGGCATCGACGAGGGTCGTCCGATCTGGAAGCTCCGCCCGACGATGCTCGGCGTCACGGCCTTCACCGTGGTGCTCATCGTCGTCGCCGCCCTCATCCTCGTGATCAGCGGTCCCGTCGCCGAGACGGTCGGCGACCTCGTCGGCCTCGGCAGCACGGCCGTGTTCGTCTGGGACATCGCCAAGCTGCCGGTCCTGGCGGTCATCGCCATCGTGATCGTCGCGGTGCTCTACTACTGGGCGCCCAACGTGAAGCAGCCGAAGTTCAAGTGGATGAGCCTCGGGTCGCTCGTGGCCCTGGTCATCTGGCTGGTCGCGTCGGTCGGGTTCGCGTTCTACATCGCGAACTTCTCGAACTACAACAAGACGTACGGTTCGCTCGGTGCCGTGATCGTCTTCTTGCTGTGGCTCTGGATCACCAACAACGCCCTGCTCTTCGGGGCCGAGTTCGACGCCGAGCTCGAACGCGGACGCGAGCTGCAGGCCGGTCTCCGGGCCGAGCGCGACATCCTGCTGCCGCCGCGCGACACCGCCCAGAGCGAGAAGAAGGCCGCGGCCCTCGCCAAGGACGAGCTCGCCGGCATACGCCTCCGACAGGCCGCCGCGGCGACCATCGAGCGCAACGGCGACGAGGTGCCCGAGCCCGACGGCGAGGGCGGCTCCGAGCCGTCCGGGTCCGACCGCGAGAAGGACGAGCGCACGAAGGGCCACCGCGACGACTAGGTGACGTCCTCGCGCGAGACGACCCGCGCCTCCTCGGCTCTCACGAGCTCGGGAGGCGCGGGTCGTCTCTCGTCGGCGGGGTGCGTCGGCGGGGCGGCTAGAACGAGAAGCCGAGCTCGGCGGGGTAGTCGCCGCGCGCGGTGAGGGTGGTCGCGGCGTCGCGCAGGTGCGACAGCGTGAGGCCGAGGGTGCCGGGGCCGAAGCTGACGCGCGAGACGCCGAGTTCGGCCAGGCGGGCGAGGGGCACGGACGACGGGTTCGAGATGACGCTGACCTTGCCGTGGATGCGGTCGAGCGCGGTCTTGACCAGGTCGTCGGTGCCGAGGCCGAGGACGAAGGCGCAGTCGGCGCCCGCGTCGAGGTAGGCGTTGGCGCGGGTGACCGCGTCGTCGAACGAGTCGGGGTCGCCCGCCAGCGCGTCGACGCGGGCGTTGATGACGATCGGCACCCCGGCGCGGTCGCCGGCCTGACGGGCGGCGGCGATCTTCGACACCTGGGTGTCGATGTCGTAGAGCGGAGCCTTGGCCTGGCCGATGCTGTCCTCGAGGTTGAGGCCGGCGGCCCCCTCCTCGATTAGGCGGAAGACGTTGTCGAGGGTGCCGGCCGCGTCGGTGGCGTACGCCTTCTCGAAGTCGACCGAGACGGGCAGGTCGACGGCACGGATCACGATGCGGGCCGCGGTCAGCATGTCGTCGACGTCGAGCCCCTCGCCGTCCTCGACGCCGTGCGCCTCGCTGATGGAGTGGGAGGCGGTGGCCAGGGCCTTGACGCCGGGCGCCCCGGCGACGGTGCGCGCCGTGATCGCGTCCCAGACGTTCGTCACGATCAGCGGGTCACCGGGGACGTGCAGGGAGCGGAGGAGTTCGGCCTTCTCGGCCGTCGTGGAGATCGACATGCGGCCAGCCAAGCAGCCCCGGCTGGGTTGCACCAGTCGCCGACCTCGCTGACGCACTCGGCCTCTTCACAGAATGTGAAATATGGAACATGCCAGGATCACGGTGGCACCCGCCCGGGTGCCCCGATCTGAACGGAGTCACCATGTGGACCCTCACCCGCACGCTCGGCACGTCGGCGCTCGCCGCCGCCACGCTCGCCGCCGTCGTCCTGCCCGCCGCCTCGGCCTCGGCCTGGGGCTACACGCCGCCGCCGTCCGACGCCTCGATCCTGTCCGTGGACGGCGACACCGGTCCCCTGACGGCCCCGGCCGGCACGCTCCACTTCGCCTCGCACGACACCACGCCCGAGATCGAGTTCTCGAGCACCTCCTCGGGCACGGCGACGATCCGCTCGGGTCAGACCGAGCTGTGCTCGGCCCCGGTCACGGCCGGTCGGACCGCGTCCTGCGTCTCGACCGAGCTCGCGGCGTGGCAGAGCCACCCCATCACCCTCGACGTCGTGACGCCGACCGGCGCTCACGCGACGACCTCGGCCGTCGTCGACGTCCTGGGCGTCAAGCCCGCGCCGACCGTCGAGACGGCTCGCGCGTCCGACGGGAGCACCACGGTCGTCGCCTCCGCGGCTCCCGGCGAGTGGGTGCTGGTCGCGCTGGGCGGCTCGATGGCCTGGGCACAGGCCGACGAGTCGGGCCGCGCCGAGTTGACGGTGCGCGGTGGCGAGGCCGGTCAGACCGCCTACGCCAAGATCGCCGACGGCGACGGCACGACGTGGGGCTTCGACTGGGTGGCCTTCACCATCGCCTGACGACCGGGCTCGACGGGGTCCGACCCCGCGGTCGACGGCGGCCGGGCCGGCTCGCGGCCCGGCCGCCGTGTCGGCCTAGCCGTGTTGCGCGGGGGACGAGGCGCGTCACGTCTCCGTCATCCGGGGGCCGAGGTGTGGACGAGCGCGACGGTGGTCAGCGAGGGGCGGCCGTCTCGGGGCGGAATTCGGTCATCGTCGCTTCGCCCGGCCGCGACGTGCCCGTGCGTCGCAGCACGACGCCGACGGTCGAGAGCAGGATGCCCAGGTCGAGTGCGGTGCTCCGCCGGTCGACGTACTCGACGTCGAGGGCGAGTCGTTCGGTCCAGTCGACGGCGTTGCGACCTCGCACCTGGGCCAGGCCGGTCACGCCGGGTCGCACCTCGTGCCGACGGGCCTGCTCTGCGGTGTAACGCCCGAGGTAGCGGACGGGCAGGGGGCGCGGGCCCACGAGGCTGAGCTCGCCTCGGAGCACGTTGACCAGCCCGGGGAGCTCGTCGACGCTGGTGGCCCGGAGCGCTCGCCCGAAGGGCGTGAGCCGCTCGGCGTCGGACACGCGACCGGTGCCGACGTCGTGCATGCTGCGCAGCTTGAGCAGCGCGAACGGTCGGCCGTGGAGTCCGGCGCGATCTTGCCGGAAGAGGACGGGGCGGCCCATGGTGAGGGCGACGCCCGCAGCTGCCCCGACGAGGAGGGGGCTCGTCGCGGCGAGCAGCACGCTGGCGCCGAGGACGTCCACGCACCGTTTGAGGGCGAGCCCGCCCCGGGTGCGGAACGAGTCGGACGCCACGCGGCGGCCCGGGCGCTCGGACGGGGCGCCGGGGGTCGGCGAGGGCAGGGGGGACGTGCTCATCAGGCTCCGATCGGGACGGTGGCAGGGATGCAGATGCCTCGAGGCTAAGTATGCAAAATATGAATGTCAAGAGAGAGGACTCGAGGAAGGCCGGAACCACTCTTGCGCCCCATCGGAACAAGTGTCTAAAATGTTGCATGTCTTTGGATCGGCCAAAGGCCAGAAGGGGCAACCGTGAACACCGCAGAATTCCTCTCCCTCGCCGAAGAGCTCGTCGAGGCCGAACCGTCGTCCCTGACGCTCGCCGACGACCTCGAGTCCGTCGGCTGGGACTCCCTCTCGAACGTCGAGTTCATCGCCCAGGTCGATGCGACGTGCGGCATCACGATCGACGCGCAGCGGCTGGCCGACTGCGTCACCCTGGGTGACGTCGCCGGGCTCGCCGTCTCGTCGTCGTGAGCACCGTGGACGACGGGTCGCGGCCCGTCGTGCTCGTGACCGGGGCGTCGTCCGGCATCGGCCGGGCCACGGCCGTCGCGTTGGGCGAGCGGGGCCTCACGGTCGCGCTGGCCGGGCGAGACGAGGCCCGGCTCACCGAGACCCTGACCTCGTTGCCGGGCGAGGGGCACCGGTCGTTCGTCGCCGACCTCACCGACCCGACGGCCTGTGCGGGTCTGGTCGACTCCGTGGTCGACGCGTTCGGGCCGCTGCACGGACTCGCGCACTGCGCCGGCGTGCAGACCGTCCAGCCGGTCCGCGGCTCCACCACGTCGGTCGTCGACGGCATGCTGTCGGTCAACGTCACCTCGGCGTTGCAGCTCGTTCGCGCGTTCCGGCGCCGTGGCTGTCGCGCCGAGCGCGCCTCCGTGGTCCTGGTGTCGTCGGTGCTCGGGCTCGTGGGGCAACCGGGGGCCGCTGCGTACTCGGCCTCGAAGGGCGCCCTGATCTCGATGACGAAGTCGCTCGCGCTCGAGCTCGCCCGCGAGGGCATCCGGGTCAACTGCGTCTGCCCGGGCACGGTCGCCACGCCCATGCTCCACGACCTGGCTCGCACCATCGGCGACGACGGGGTGCAGAAGGTCGCCGAGGCACACCCCCTCGGCATCGGCCGTGCGTCCGACGTGGCCGCCTCGATCCGGTTCCTCCTGTCAGACGACGCCCGTTGGGTCACCGGTTCGGCGCTCGTCGTCGACGGCGGGTACACGGCCCGATGAGCGGCACGAGCCGCGTCGTCCTCGTCGGTGCCGGTGGGGCCGGCCGCGAGGTCCGGGCCGTCATCGACACGAGCCCCGCCTGGGTCTCGGCCCACGGCGTCGACCGCATCGTCTTCGTCGACGACGGTGCGACCGGGCCCGACGTCGTCTCGAGCGTCGCCGACTACGTGCCCGCCGAGGGCGACCTCGTGCTCTGCACGGTCGGTGATCCATCCACGCGTCGCCGCCTGACCGATCGGCTGGCGCTCTCCGGATGCCGCTTCGGTTCGTTCGTCCACGACCGCGCGGTCCTCTGCGACGGAGCCTCGGTGGGCGAGGGCACGATCGTCTATCCGAACGCCGTCATCTCGACCGACGTCGAGGTCGGGGCCCATTGCTTCGTCAACACCGCGGCGGTGATCGGCCACGACGTCGTCGTCGGCGACCACGTGACCGTCTCGGGTGCCGCCCAGCTGCTGGGTGGTGCGACCGTCGGCGACGGCGTGTTCGTCGGCCCGGCAGCCACCGTCCTGCCCCGCGCGCGGGTCGGTGCGGACTCGACGGTCGGTGCCGGCAGCGTCGTCCTGCGACGCGTCCGGCCTGGAACCACCGTCTTCGGCAACCCCGCCGTCGTCATCTCGAAGAAGGACTCATGAACCCGAACGCAACCCGCCACGCGGCCCTCACGGCGGTCGCCACCCACCTGCCCGCCCGCGTGGTCACCAACGACGAGCTCGAGGCCGAGTTCGCCCCTGCCGGTGTCGCCAAGATCGCCGCCAAGACCGGCATCGACCGTCGGCACGTGGTCGGCGAGGGCGAGACGACAGCCGACCTCGCCGTGGCGGCGGCCGAAGAACTGTTCCGTCGCCACGGCGTCGACCGCCGCGAGGTGGACTTCGTGCTGCTCTGCACGCAGAGCCCCGACCACGCCATGCCGACGACCTCGTGCCTCGTGCAGGCACGTCTCGGTCTCCGCACCGACATCGGCGCTCTCGACCTCGGCATGGGGTGTTCCGGCTACGTGTACGGACTCGGCGTGGCCAAGGCCCTCGTCGAGTCGGGTCAGGCGAACACCGTCCTGCTCCTCACGGCCGACACCCTGTCGCGCTACGTCAACCCGGCAGACAGGCAGCTGCGCGTCATCTTCGGTGACGGCGCGGCCGCGAGCCTCGTGACGGCCACGGCCGACGAGCCCTCCCTGCGCGGTCTGTCGTACGGAACCGACGGCTCGGGCGCCCCGCACCTGATCGTCCCCCACGGCGGTCTGGCCGACGGCGCCGTCCTGTCGCCGAAGTCGACAGCCGAGGCCCGTGGTCTCGTCTCGAACGGCTACGACATGTACATGGACGGGGCGGAGGTGTTCACCTTCTCGTTGCGCGTCGTGCCCGAGATCGTCGAGGAGGCGCTGCGGCGTTCCGGTCTCGACCTCGGCGACATCGACGCGTTCGTGTTCCACCAGGCGAACGCGTTCATGCTCGAGACCCTGCGCAAGAAGCTCGGCATCGCGCCCGAGCGCTTCGTCGTCGAGATGCGCGACTGCGGCAACACGACGTCGTCGTCGATCCCGATCGCGCTCGACGCCGCTCTCGCGTCGGGTCAGCTGCGCCCGGGCATGACGACGATGTTCGTCGGTTTCGGTGTCGGGTTGTCCTGGGGCGCGGTCGTCGTCGACCTCTGACCCGCCCCCGCGTGCCTGTGCTCAGGCCCGGGCTCGGGCCCTGGCTCGGGCCCGGGCGCGGGCTCGTCGTCGGGGGGAGGTCTCGACCGTCGGGAGGGCGTCCGCGGCGTGGGCGCGGCCCGTCTCGTAGGCCCCGGCGTCCTTCGACGGCTGCATCGTGAGCACGACGCCGAGCACCCGGGACCCGATCTGGTGGAGCGTTCCGACCGCGTCGGCGAGCTGGGTCTTGCGGGTCCGGGCCGTCGCGGCCACGACGAGGGTGCCGTCGGTGAGCCGACTCAGCACCGCGGCGTCGGTCACCGGCAGCAGCGGTGGCGCGTCGAGGACGACGTAGTCGTACCGGCCTCGCAGGTGGTCCAGCAGCGCGTCCATGCTCGTCGAACCCAGCAGCTCGCTGCTGTTCGGGGGGATGCGTCCCGCCGGGACGACGTCGAGCGGCAGTCCGCCCCACGGCTGGGCGACGTCGTCGAGGTCGGCCCGACCGACCAGGACGTCGGACAGCCCGACCGCGCCCTCGAGGCCCATCACCGCGGCGATGCGCGGTCGGCGCAGGTCGGCGTCGACGAGGGCCACCCGGGCACCGGTCTCGGCGAAGGCCACCGCGAGGTTCGCCGACGTCGTCGTCTTGCCCTCACCCGGCATCGCCGAGGACACCCCGATCACGTGGGCGGGCCGTCCCGTGCCGACGAACTGGATGCTGGTCCTCAGGGCACGGTACGCCTCGGCCTTGGCCCCTCGGGGCTCGACCCGGACGGTCAGGGGTCGGGTGGAGGCGCTCGCGTCGTGCAGGATCGTCCCCAGCACGGGGCAGTCGACCGTCTCGTCGATGCTGCGTCGCCCACGCACCTTCGTGTCGAGCAGTCGACGCAGGTAGACGGCACCGTAGCCGAGCAGGCCGCCGAGCGCGACGCCGAGCCCGAGGTTCTCGAGCGGGCGGGGCGACACGGGTGACCCGGCGTGGGTCGCGGGTTCGAGGACCTCGATGCCGACCAGGCTGGGCTGCCCGTCGGGCGCTGGATCGAGCTTCGTCGTCGCGAACCGTCGGAGGCTCGCCGCGACGGCGTCCGCCGTGGCGGACGCCCGGCCCGCGTCCGTGTCGCGCACCGAGATGGTCAGGGTGACGCTGGTCGTGCCCGTCGTCACCGTCATGGCCCGTGCCAGCTCGGCGGCCGTGCAGTCGAGGCCCAGTTCGCGGATGACGGGATCGAGCACTCGCCAACTCGTCGCGACCTCGGCGTAGCCCTTGGCCTTGTGCTGGGCTGCAGTGCTGCCCTGAGCCACGTCTTGCGCGGTGGCGGTCGTCGCCCCGGACACCGACACGAAGAGCTCGGTGCTCGACTGGAACACCCGCGGTGCCGTCACCGTGATCGCGGTGGCGACGGTGACGCCGGCGAGTGTCGTCGCGAGGACGATCCACCACGCACTGCGCAGCAGGAGCAAATGGTCGTGGAGCTTCACGGGTTCCGTCCGTTCGGATCGATCGGCAGAGGGCGTCCACCAGGTCGACCACCAAAATACGTCCATGTGACATGTTGCACAACCTGCTCGGACCGGCATAATGGATATGTCAAGTATCCCTCAGGACGCACCTCGCGTCGACCCGAGAGGCCTCCGTGCGCATCGTCTACCTGCACCAGTACTTCCTCACCCCCGACCAGAGCGGCGGCATCCGGTCCTACCAGTTCGCCCGTGCGCTGACGGCCAGGGGGCACGACGTGCACGTCGTCACGGCGACGCCTCCGACGGCCTCGTGCGTGGACCCCGGCGCGAGTCCCCGGGCCGATCGTGGGCGGTTCGCGACCGAGGTCGTCGACGGGATCACCGTGCACCGCCTGCCCGTCCCGTACGACAACGGCATGGGTGACCTGCGGCGCATGGCCGCCTTCTGCTCGTTCGCCCTGCGGGCCGTGGGGCGTGCGCGCGGTCTCGGCGGCGACGTCGTCGTCGCGACGAGCACCCCGCTGACGATCGCGCTCCCGGGCATCGGGGCGACGATCGGCCGCCGGACCCCGATGGTGTTCGAGGTGCGGGACGTGTGGCCGGAGGTCCCGATCGCCCTCGGTTCGTTGCGCAACCCGGTGCAGCGCTTCGCCGCACGCACCCTCGAACGCCTCGCCTACCTCGCGTCGTCGACGGTCGTCGCACTGTCCCCCGGCATGGCCGACTCGGTCGTCGCGACCGGTCATCCACGCGAGCGCACCGAGATCGTGACGAACATCAGCGACCTCGAGCGCTTCGACCCGTCTCGCGCCGACGCCGAGGCGTTCCTGTCGCGCCACCCGCGCCTCCGGGGGCGTCGTCTCGCCGTGTACTCGGGCACGTTCGGTCGCGCCAACGGCCTGGTCCACCTCGTCGAGGTCGCCCGTCACCTGCGCGAGCTGGGCAGTGACCTCTGCATCGTCCTTCTCGGCTCAGGAGCCGAGAAGGCCCGGGTGCGTGCCCGTGCCGCCGAGCTCGGCGTGCTGGACGACGAGCTCGTCGTGCTCGACCCCGTCGCGAAGGCCGACCTGCCCGACGTGCTGGCGGCGGCCACCGTGGCGCTCAGCAGCTTCGTGGACGTGCCGGCCCTCGAGAGCAACAGTGCCAACAAGTACTTCGACGCGCTCGCCGCCCACAGGCCGGTGGTCGTGAACCACGGCGGGTGGCAGGCCGACGCGCTCGCCGAGACGGGGGCGGGCATCCGCATCGCGCGGGACCCGGCACGCGCCGCCCGCGAGCTGGCGGCCTTCGTCGACGACGCCGACGCCGTCGCCAGGGCCTCGGTCGCCGCTGGTCGCCTGGCGGCCGAGCGCCACTCGCTCGAGCTGCTGTCCGAGAAGTTCTGCGACATCGTCGAACGAGACGGCATGGAGGCCCGGGCGTCCCGTGGCAGTCGCCTCCAAGCCTTGCGAAACTGAGATTGACTACGTAGAATATCACCTGCTGCTCCGGTCTCAGGCCAGGAGCGCACCCGGCTCGACCCGACCGGGTGCTCGACCCCATCGAGAGGTCTGCCATGCCCGTCGACGTCCGTCACGCGCCCGCCCCCGCGTGCCTCCGCCCGGTCTCCGTCCCCCTCTCGGCACCCGACATCGGCGAGGCCGAGAACGCCGCCGTGGCCCGTGCCCTCCGGTCGGGCTGGGTGGCGCCCCTCGGCCCCGAGGTCGACGCCTTCGAGGCGCAGATCGCCGCCCGGACCGGCCGCGCGCACGGGGTGGCCCTCTCGTCGGGCACCGCCGCCCTGCACCTGGGGCTGCTCGGCATCGGGGTGGGCCAGGGCACCGTGGTGGTGACCTCGACGTTCACCTTCGCCGCCACCGCCAACGCCGTCACCTACACGGGGGCCGAGCCCTGGTTCGTCGACTGCTGCCCTGCCACGGGCAACCTCTGCCCCGAACTGCTGGAGGAATCCCTCGCGCAGCTGGCCGCCGCGGGGCGACGCGTCTCGGCCGTGCTGCCCGTCGACATCTACGGCAAGGTCGCCGACCTGCGCCGCATCGGCGAGGTCGCCGACCGGTACGGCGTGCCCGTGCTGTGCGACAGCGCGGAGTCGCTCGGGGCCCGGCTCGACGGCCGTGCGGCCGGGTCCTTCGGCGCGGCCGCCGCGATCTCGTTCAACGGGAACAAGATCATGACCACCTCGGGCGGTGGCATGCTCGTCACCGACGACGAACGACTCGCGACGACGGCCCGCCGCGTCGCGAGCCAGGCCCGGCAGCCCGTACGGCACTACGAACACACCGAGATCGGCTTCAACTACCGCTTGAGCAACGTGCTCGCCGCCCTGGGCCGGGCCCAGCTCGCCCGCCTCGACGACATGATGGCGAGACGTCGTGAGATCCGCGACGACTACCGACGCCTCACCGCCGGTCGCGATTCCGTGGCGGTCTTCCAGGGCGCCGACGATCGCGACGACAACTGTTGGCTCAGCTCGTTGCTCTTCGCCGACCCCGCCGCGGTGCGCATCGTGACCGACCGCCTCGCCGAGGCCGCGATCGAGACCCGGCCGCTGTGGAAGCCCTTGCATCGTCAGCCGGTGTTCGCCGACCTCGGTCGCACCGTCACCGGTTCCGCCGACGACCTGTTCGCCCGTGGGCTCACCCTGCCCAGTGGCTCCGGACTCGGCGCGGACGACCGGGCGCGCGTGCTGGACGTGCTGACGAGAGCGCTCGACGAGGTCGACGGCCGTGCGTGAGGCCGGGCGGCTGGTGGACGACGGTGCGCGACCTCCCCGAGCGCGCCTCCCGATCGTCGGCGGAGGGGCGACGACCAGGCTGCCCCGCCGCGTGGCCTCCGTGGTCGCTCCCTTCGCCTCCGTGCTGACCTTGCAGGCCACCCAGCTGGTCGCCGTCGCCGCCGCGTTCGCGACCAATCTGGCGGCCTCGGCATCGCTCGTGCCCTCGGGACGCGGAGCCCTGGCGCTCTGGGTGCAGATCGGCTACTTCGCCACGACGGCTGCCGTGCTCGGCGTCGAGCGGCCCTTCGTGTCGATGCGGCAGGGGGCCACCCGGCAGCCCCTGCGCGAACTGGCCTGGCTGACCCGCCCCGGGGTCGTCGTCGCCGCCCTGCCGATGATCGGCGGTGGTGTCGCGGCCTGCCTCGGGCACCGTGAGCTCGTCGTCGTGGGGGTGGTGACGAGCGTGTTCGTCGCGGGCAACCTGCTCGCCCGACTCGTCCGCACGGCCTTCATCACCGGTGCGAGGGCTCGGGCCTACTGGGCGGCGACGCTCGTGTCGCAGGTCGGGCTGGTGACGTGTGCCCTGGCCTTCGTGCTGGTCGGCGTCGACAGCCCGGTCGTGTGGCTGGGGTCGTACGCCCTGTCGACCGCGCCCTTCGTCGTCGTGGTCTGTCACGCCGTGCGGTCCTCCCGTCGTGCCGAAGGCGACGCCGGCCGGCTCGACGTCGGTCCGCTCGCCGAGGTCCGGCGGTCGGGCCTCGCCCTGCTGCCGGCCTCGTTCGGCAACACAGCCCTGCTGCGTGCCGACCGCCTCCTGCTGCCCGTGCTCGCGGGGACCGCCGCGCTCGGCGCCTACGTCACCATCGCGTCCGTCGTCGAGGCGGCGTCGTGGCCGGTGCAGAACTGGGTCGACTCCAGGCTCGGGGTGTGGCGCCGCCAGGTCGAGGTGACGGGCCGGGTGGCGCGAGGTCCGGTCGTGGCCCTGGCGGCGGTGGCCGCCGTCCTGTCCGTCTCGGCCGGTGGCGTCGGCGTCCTCGTGGTCGTCACCCTGCTGAGCGAGGCCTACCGGTCCTCCCTCGCGCTGGTGCCCGCGCTCACCGTGGCGTCGTTCGCCTACTCGCTCAGCCGCATCTGGCAGGGCGTCCTCGTGGCGCACGGTCGTCATGCGGGGGTGTCCGTGATCGAGACGGTCGGAGCCGTCGTCACCGTCGTGCTCTGTGTGGTGCTCATCCCGGGTTCCGGCGCGCAGGGCGCGGCCTGGGCGTCGGCCGTCGGCTACGGCGTCTGCCTGGTGCTCTGCGGGCTGGTGCCCGTCGTGACCGATCGGTGGGCCGGTCGTGCCTGACGTCGTCCCCACCCGCCGACGCTCCGGGAGGCAGGAGGCGCGGGCCGGCAACCCGGCGCGTCTCGCCCTGGTCGTCCTGTTCGTCGGCCTCGTCGCCGGTCGGTTCGGCCTCGGGGGTCTCGTCCCCGGGTTTCCCTCGCTCGACGTGCGGGTGCTCGCGACCGTCGCGGCCGGGCTGTCGCTGGTGCCCCTGGCCGGACGGCCGCCGGTGCGGTACGCCCCGGCGGCACGCGGCCTCGCGACCGCCCTGGTGGTGCTCTTCGCCTGGCTCGCCCTCTCGGCGGTCTGGGCGCCGTGGGGCGCCGAGCTCGCGCCTCCCCTGCTCGACCTGTCGTTCCTGGCCGCCTTCGTGGTGATGACCGCCATCGTGACCACGCACCTCGCGGTGGCCGACCTGCGCTGGCTGTGGGGCGCCGTCGTCGTCATCGCCGCCGTCTACCTCGCCGCGGCCGTCGGGGCAGGCCCGGGCGTCCAAGGCCGCTACTCGGCCTTCGGTGGTGGGCCCAACGTGTTCGTCCGCGTCATGGGACTCGGTGCCGTCGGCGTGCTCTACGCCTACTTGCGCAGCCGCAGTCTGTGGCTGCTGCTCGGACTGCCCCCGTTCGTCGTCGGGGCCCTGCTGTCGGGCTCTCGCGGAGGCATGCTCGCCGGGTTGGTCATCGCCGTGGTCGGCGTCGTGCCCGTCATGCGTCGCATCGGCCCGAACCGAACCGGCCAGGTGCTCGTCACGCTCGGGCTCGCGTGCGTCCCCGTCGGGGTGCTCTTCGGGCCGAGGCTCGGGCCGTTGATCGAGAAGAGGCTGGTCGAACAGACCGTCGAACAGGGCTACAGCAGTGGTCGCGACGTCGTGTCGGCGATCGGGCTCGAGATCTTCGCGCAGCACCCCGTCGCCGGGGTCGGCCTGGGCGGGGTCCAGTTGCTCCTCCGCGAGACGGTGGGACTGTCGCACACCCACAACCTCGTCATCGAGACCGCGAGCACGGGCGGAGCCGTGGCCCTGGTGTTGCTTCTCGTCGTCCTCTCCCGGATCGTCGTCGGGCTCCGCCGGCTCGACCGCCTCGAACCGGGTGTGCTCTGCACGGCCCTCGCCGCCCTGCTCGTCTTCGTCAGCGCCCTCTTCTCGGGTGACCTCTACGATTCGCGACTGATCTGGTTCTTCGCCCTCCTGACGCTCGGTCTGGGGGTGGGGCCCACCCTGCCCTCGCGTGCCTCCCGCGGGCTTCCGCACGCCCGCCTCGTGGTCGGGGCCGAGCCCGCCGTCGACGCCGGCGAGTCCGTCGTGCGCCGGGCCCGACCGGCCGACACCGTGTCCGGCCCGCACCCGTCGTGATCTCGTCCGAGGATCGCTGAACGGGAGAGCTGGCCGTCGGCGAGCCAGCCGCCCGGCACGACCTCGACGGGTCGGAGGCCGAGGCCGAGGCCGCGCCGAGACGGCGGCCGACGAGCGGTCGCGGGCACCCGCGGTGCAGGTGGTCCTGCAGGCTCGGGTCACCGTCACCGTCACCGTCACCGTCACCGTCACCGTCACCGGGTTCGAGTGCATCGAGGTGGCCGGTGTCCACGAGGTCGCGGGGAGGCTCCGCACGACGAACCCGCCTTCGCCCCCGACTCGTTCATCGGCATCCGCACCCGCGGTGACACCGCGTCGTGGTGCATCCGCGATCAGCTCTGCCCTCTGTCCTCTGTCCTCTGCCCTTGTGCCTTGTGCCTTGTGCCTTGTGCCTTGTGCCTTGTGCCTTGTGCCCTGTGTCCGGTGCCCTGTGTCCGGTGTCGTGGACCGGGCGCACCCGAAAGACCCCCGCCGACGTGGTCGGTGGGGGTCTCTCGGGTGCGCCCGGTCGGGTCGTGCACGGGGTGATCGCGGGTCACGACCGCGCGCGGCCGTCAGATGCGGGAGGGGGCTGCGCGTCGCGGCGAGGGGCCGGCGTGACCCGAACGGCGCCCGGCTGCTCGCCCGGCCGAGCGCGCGGATGCGCGCACGGCTCGGCGTCCGGAACTCGTGCGGGTGCCGGGTGCGGGCTCGGCAGGGTAGGCGTAGGTCTCGTCGTAGGCCCCCGACGTGCTCCGAGGCTGCATCGTGAGGACGACTCCGATCACTCGCGAGCCGATCTGGTCGAGGGTGTCGACCGCGTCGCCGAGTCGTGCCTTCAGCGTGCGGCCCGAGGCGGCGGCGACGAGGGTGCCGTCCGTGAGGCGGCTCAGGACGGCCGCGTCGGTCACCGGCAGGACGGGGGGTGCGTCGAGCAGGACGTAGTCGTAGCGGTCGCGCAGCTCGTCGAGCAGTGCCCGCATGCGAACCGATCCCAGCAGTTCGCTGGCGTTCGGCGGGATCTGGCCTGCCGGGACGACGTCGAGGCCGATCCCGCCCCAGGGTTGGGTCACGTCGTCGAGGTCGGCGCGGCCGATCAGGACGTCCGAGAGGCCGGCTGCCCCTTCGAGTCCGAGCGTCGATGCCAGTCGCGGCCGGCGCAGGTCGGCGTCGATCACCGCGACCCGGGCGCCGGTCTCGGCGAAGGCGATGGCGAGGTTGGCCGTGGTCGTCGTCTTGCCCTCGCCGGGCAGGGCCGACGTCACGCCGATGACGCGGGCTGCCTGGCCGACGTTGACGAACTGGATGTTCGTCCTCAAGGTCCGGTAGGCCTCCGCGCGAGGACCTCGCGGATCGAGGTGCACCGTCAGGGGTCGCTTGGGCGCGTCGGCGTCGTGCAGGACCGCTCCGAGCACGGGTCGATCGACGACCTCGGCGATGCTGTGCCGATCACGCACCTTCGTGTCGAGGAGCAACCGGGCCAGGGCCGTGAGATAGCCCACGAGGCCTCCGCCCACGAGGCCGAGGCCGAGGTCGACCGTGGTCCGCGGTGAGACGGGGGCGTGCGAGAGCGACGCGGGTTCGAGCACGTCGACGGCGACGAGGCTCGTCTGCCCGTCGGCCGCAGCGTCGAGACGGGTCGTGACGAATTTTCGAAGGCTCGTGCCGATGGCATCGGCCGTCGCTGCCGCGCGGGAGGCCTCGGTGTCGCGGACCGAGATGGTGAGCGTGGCGCTGTTCGTCCCGGTCGTCACCGTCACCGCGTCGGCCAGCTGGGACGTGCTGTAGGGCAGGTGGAGCTCGCGGACGACCGGTTCGAGGACGCGGGACGTCTTCACCACCTCGGCGTAGCTCTTGGCCTTCTGCTGGGCGGCGGTGCTGCCCTGCCCCACGTCCATGGCGGTGTTGGTCGTCGTGCCGCTGACCGAGACGAACAACTGGGTGCTCGAGGCGAACAGCCGGGGGGTGTTCGCCGTCACGACGACGGCGAGGATCGCCCCGAGGGCCGCGGCGGCGACGACGAGCCACCAGGCACGTCGCAGCAGTCGAAGGTGGTCGGTGAGGGTCATGGTCGAAGTTCTTCCGTTCGGGTCGGGGCGTGCCGGGATGGTCAACCCACGTGACCACTAAAATACAGAAACATGAAATGTTGCACAAGCCTCACGTTGAGGGGTTGGGAGTGACGGCCCGTGCCGGGCGACCGGTCTCAGACCGTGTCGAGGCGGGCGATCGGGGGATCGCTCGTGAGTGAGCGCACGTCGAGTTGACAGGCGTCGAGCGCGGGAACCGAGGCGTGCGAGATCGACGGATGGACGGGACGGGAGTCGACCTCGTCGGTGCCGTTGAGTTCTTCGTGCAGCTTCTCGCCGGGTCGGAGCCCGGTGAAGACCACGTCGACGTGGCGGCCTGACAGGGCGATGAGACGGTCGGCGATGTCGAGGATCTTGACCGGCTCGCCCATGTCGAGGATGAGCGCCTCGCCCGGGGCCCCGATCGCCCCGGCTTGGATCACCAGGTGGCACGCCTCGGGGATCGTCATGAAGTACCGGGTCGCGTCGGGGTGGGTGACCGTCACGGGTCGGCCCTGCTCGATCAGGTCGCGGAACAGCGGGACCATGCTGCCCCGGCTGCCGAGCACGTTGCCGAAGCGGACCGACAGGTACCGCCGGCCGGTGGACCGGGCGACGCCGGCCGTGAGCCTCTCGGCGAGGCGTTTCGACCGACCGAGGACGCTCGTGGGGTTGGCCGCCTTGTCGGTCGAGATGTTGACGAAGGTCTGCACGTCGACCGCCTGGGCGGCCTCGAGCACGTTCAGGGTGCCCATGACGTTCGTCTGCCAGGCCTCGGCGGGGTACTGCTCGAGCAGGGGCAGGTGCTTCAGGGCCGCCGCGTGGAAGACGACCTCGGGCCGGCGTGCGCGGAAGACCGCGGTGAGCGCCGCGGCGTCGCGGATGTCGGCGAGCACCACCTCGCGGGAGTCGAGCAGGCCGTGGCCGCTCAGGGTCACCTGGACCGACTGGAGGGCCGTCTCGTCGCGATCGAGCATGACGAGCTCTGCGGGTGCGAAGCGTGACAACTGGCGGCAGAGCTCGCTGCCGATCGAGCCCCCGGCGCCGGTGACGAGCACGCGGCGACCCCGCACGTAGTCGGCGACGGCCTCGACGTCGGTGTCGACGGCTCGTCGGCCGACGAGCTCTTCGGGCGAGACGTCTCGGAGGTCGCCGGGTCGCGATCCGCGCAGCATCTCGTCGACCGACGGAGCGACCAGGACGCGGGCACCGAGGCGTTCGGCTCGCGCGGTGGCGTCACGGATGAACGTCGCGTCGGCCCGGGGGACGGCGAGCACGACGGTCGCGGCCCCGAACCGGCGGAGGGCGCCCGCGAGGGCGTCCCGCCCGCCGACGACCCGGAGCCCGGCCAGCCGGGTGCTTCGTCGAGCGGGGTCGTCGTCGAGGAGGGCGACCGGGCGGTAGGGGCTGTCGGGGTCGCTGAGCATCTGCCGGACGAGGTGCTGGCCGAGGGCGCCCGCCCCGTACACGATCGTCGGGGCGGCGTCGTCGCCGGGGCGCAGGCGGCGCTCGGCCCGGCAGCGGAGCAGGTTGCGGATCGCGGCCATGGCGAGTGCGGCGACCGGGAACGCGACGACGGTCAGGGCCGTGGGCCAGGAGGCGGCGCCGCGGAGGACACCGGGCGCCGTCAGCGGGACGAGGCTGCCCAGCGCCCCGACGACGAGCGCACCGGCGACCAGGCGACGAGCCTCGGGCAGGCTGCCGGACGGGAAGGACGAGCGGTACACGCCGGCCAGTCCGCCCACGGCCACCTGGAGGAGGGCGGCGGTCGCTGCGCCGGAGACGACCGAGGCCCAGGTCTCGGCGGTGGCGATCTCGAGGAGCCCGGCCGTGGCGAGCACGGCCACGAACCAGGCGGCCGCGTCGGCTGCGGGCAACAGGAGGCGGGTGGCCGACCGGCCCCGACCGCCGGCCCGGGGGGACCCCGCGGCGGCCACCGTCGCGGTGCCGCTCGACCCCCCGTCGGGCGTGTCGGGAAGCGGGGACGGGGTAGGGACGGGTTCGGGCATGGTCACCTCGTGGCAGCTGGAAGGAGTGGACGCTACCAAGAGACTAACATTTTGTACTTCAAGTGACAAGAACCACATGTCACCCTTGCGCCGTCATCACCTCGACGAGAGGTCCACCGCCTCGCGGACGGCTGCGACCCGACCGGGGACCGTCTCGTCCTGCAGGCTCGTCGTGTCGCCGAGCGGGCGACCGTCGACGATGTCGACCAGCAGGCGGCGCATGATCTTGCCCGAGCGGGTCTTGGGCAGGTCGGGCACGACGAGCACGGTCGCGGGCTTGGCGATCGGGCCGATCTGGTCGGCGACGTGTGCTCGCAGGGTGGGGGAGAGCGACCCCGAGAGCGGAGCCCACACCGACGGCTCGGCGGCGTCGCCGGCGTCTCGCACCGCGCCTCCTGCGGGCCGGGTGGCGGGGACCACGAACGCGGCGATCGCCTGACCCGTCCGGTCGTCGGCGACGCCGACCACGGCCGCCTCGGCGACGGCCGGGTGCGCGACGAGGGACGACTCGATCTCGATGGTCGAGAGCCGGTGCCCCGACACGTTGATGACGTCGTCGACGCGGCCCAGCACCCAGATGTCGCCGTCGGCGTCGTACTTCGCGCCGTCGCCCGAGAAGAACCAGCCCTGCCGCCAGTAGGTCGCCCAGTAGCTGTCGCGGTAGCGCTCGGGGTCGCCCCAGACCGTGCGGGCGAGGGCCGGGCCGGTCTGCTGCACGACGAGGTAGCCGCCGCTGCCGTTCGGCACCCGCTCGCCCGCGTCGTCGACCACGGCGGTCGACAGTCCGGGCAGGGCGCGCAGGGACGAGCCGGGCTTCAGGGTGTCGGCGCCGGGCAGCGGAGCCATGACGGCGGCCCCGGTCTCGGACTGCCACCAGGTGTCGACGATCGGGCACTCGCCGCGGCCGAACTGCTCGCGGAACCACACCCAGGCCTCGGGGTTGATCGCCTCGCCGACGGTGCCGAGCAGGCGCAGCGACGACAGGTCGTGGGTGTCGGGCAGCCCCTCGGGGAACCACGACGAGAGCGTGCGCACCAGCGTGGGCGCCGTGTAGTAGGTCGTCACGCCGTAGCGCTCGATGATCTCGAGGTGACGGGCGGGGTGCGGGGTGTCGGGGGTGCCCTCGTAGATGACCTGGGTCAGCCCGTTCGACAGCGGCCCGTAGATCTCGTAGGTGTGGGCGGTGACCCACGCCAGGTCGGCCGTGCACCAGTGGACGTCGTCGGGCTTGGCGTCGAAGACGGCCCAGTGCGTCCAGTTCGCCTGGGTGAGGTAGCCACCGCTCGTGTGCACGAGCCCCTTCGGTCGGCCCGTGGTGCCGCTCGTGTACATGATGAACAGGGGCGTCTCGGCCCCGAAGTGCTCGGGCTCGTCGGTGTCGGGCTGCGGGTCGACGACGTCGTGCCACCACAGGTCGCGGCCGGGCGTCCACGGCACGTCGGGCGTCTGGTCGCCGGTGCGCCGCACGACGAGCACGTGCTCGATCTCGTTCTCGCCCGAGACCGCGTGGTCGGCGTTCGCCTTGACCGGCACGGCCGTCCCGCGGCGGAACTGCCCGTCGGTCGTGACCAGCAGCTTGGCGCGCGTGTCTTCGACCCGGAACTTCAGCGCCTCGCCCGAGAAGCCCCCGAAGACCAGCGAGTGGATGGCGCCGAGGCGGGCGATGGCGAGCGTGACGACGACGGTCTCGGCGATGACGGGCAGGTAGACGACCACTCGGTCGCCCTGACCGACGCCCAGGGAGCGCAGACCGTTCGCCGCCTTGACGACCTCGCGCTGCAGCTGGGCGTAGGTGATGTCGCGCCGGTCGCCGGGCTCGCCCTCGACGTGCAGGGCGACCTTGTCGCCCCGGCCGGCCTCGACGTGGCGGTCGACGCAGTTCACCGCGACGTTGAGCGTGCCGTCGGCGAACCAGGTCGCCTCGGGCACCGTGAGTTCGCCGTCGGGCCCCTCGGTGACGGGTTTCCACGTGTGGGCGACCGTCCAGGGGGTGTGCCAGTCGAGTCGCTGCGAGGCCTCGGCCCAGAAGGCGACCGGGTCGGCGGCGGCCCGGGCGTGCTCGTCGGCGGTGACGTTCGCGTCGCGCGCGAGCGACGGAGGCGCGGAGAACGTCCGTCGCTCGTCGAGCAGGTTCGAGATGGTGTCGCTGGTGGCCATGCCGCCCACGTTACGGGTGTCGTCGCCCGGCGACGGGTGCCGGGGCAACCCTGCGTAACGAGGGGCCCGCTCGACGGCTGGGGAGGAGACGTGTCACCCCGCCCACAGGCCGCGACCTCGTCCACAGGTCGGACGATCGTGACCCCGTCGTGACTCGGCGCCGCCTATCGTGGCCAGGTGACCAGCCCACGCCGACGCCCCTCCGCCCGCCGGTCGATCCGTGCGCTGGTGGGGGTCGCGCTGGCCGGGGTCCTCGTGCTCGCCCCGGTCACGGCCTTCGCCGCCGACGCCGTGCCGTCCGCTCCGACGACGCCCGTGCTGTCCGCGCGGGTGTCGAGTGCGGCTCCGGTCGCCACGTCGCCCACGGCGTCCGCAGCCGTCGCGGTCGGCGCCATGAACTACGTCGTGAACTCGGCGCCCGGCGAGGCGGCGACCGCGGCTGCCGCCGCGGCCGTGGTCGCGGCCGGGGGCACGGTCCTCGCGGCCTGGGACGAGATCGGGGTGGTGACCGCCCGCTCGACCGGGGCCGACTTCGTCGACCGGGTCCGCGCCTCCTCGTCCGTCGAGTCCGCGGGGCCGACCCGCACGGCCGCCGTCCGCGCGACGAACGCCGCCGATGCGGGCGGCGTGCAGTCGACCGGCCTGGTCGGGCAGGTCGACGACGAGGCCACGCAGGCCGCCGACGTCGCCGACCCCGCTGAGCAGCGGCAGTGGAACGACCAGGCCGTGCACGCCGCAGAGGCCCGGGCCGTCCAGCCCGGCAGCCCGGACGTGCTGGTCGGCGTGCTCGACAGCGGCGTCGACGCCACGCATCCCGACCTCGCCTCGCAGGTCGACCCGACGGCGTCGGTGGGCTGCAGCGTCGACGGCGTCGCCGACACCGCCCCCTCCGCCTGGTCGCCGTCGCCCGGGGCGTCGACGAGCACCCGCGAGCACGGCACGCACGTCGCGGGCATCATCGCCGCGGCCGACGACGGTCGCGGGGTGGTCGGCGTCGCACCCGGCGTGCGCCTGGCGAGCGTCAAGGTCGTCGACGCCGACGGCTTCATCTATCCCGAGTACGCGATCTGCGGCTACATGTGGGCGGCGGAGCAGGGCATGGACGTCACGAACGCCAGCTTCTTCGTCGACCCGTGGGCCGCCTGGTGCACGGGCGACTCCGACCAGGCGGCAGCCCTCGAGGCGGTCCGCCGGGCCGTCGCCTGGTCGCAGCACGAGGGCGTGCTCGACGTGGCCGCGGTCGGCAACGCCGCGACCGGGGCCGTCGCCGTCGACCTGGCCCACAAGACGACCGACTCGCATAGCCCGAACGACTCGACCCCGATCACGGGGCGCGACGTGTCGCGGGGTTGCGTCCAGCTGCCGGCCGAGGCCGAGGGGGTCGTCGCGGTCTCGTCGGCCCAACAGGGCCTCGGCGGCGCGATCGAGAAGTCGCGCTTCTCGAACTACGGCGACGGCGTCGTCGACCTGACGGCCCCCGGGGTCGCGGTCGTCAGCACCGTCCCGGGCGGCGGGTTCGCGGCGCTCAGCGGCACCTCGATGGCGGCCCCGCACGTCGCCGGGGTCGCGGCCCTGCTGGCCTCCGTGCACCGCGATGCCACGCCGGCCGAGCTGGCCGCGCTGCTCGACCGGCAGGCCGGCGGCCAGGTGCCGGCCGAGTACTTCGGGGCCGGGCTCGTCGACGCCTTCGCGGCCGTGACCGAAGACCTCGGGCGGGGTCCGATCGTGGCCGCCCCCGACGGCACCCTGCAGGCCGGGGCCGCCGCCGCGCTGCGCGGGGCCGGCTTCACGCCCGGAGAGACCGTCGAGGTCCGGTCCGCCGCGATCGCCGAGGCGACCCCGGCCGTGGCCGACGCCCGCGGCCGGGTCGAGCTGCCCGTCCGTCTCTCGCCGCAGACCCCGGTCGGCCGGCTCACCCTCGACGCGGTCGGCTCGTCGGGGGCGACCACCACCGTCACCGTCGAGGTGCAGGAGGCGCTGGCCGGCCCGGTGGTCACGTCACCGCTCGCGGGCGCCCGGTCGCCGTCGGGGCAGCCGCTGGTCGTCACCGGCACGGCCCTCGACTCCGCTCTCGTCACCGTCACGGTCGAGCCCGCAGCGGGCACGACCCCGTCCACCTTCGCGACGTCAGCCCCCACGTCGTCAGCCCCCGCGTCGTCGACCGCCGCGTCCTCAGCCCCCACCTCGTCAGCGGGGGCGAGCGGCACCACGTCCCTCACGGTCCGGGCCGAGCAGGACGGATCGTTCCGAGCCACGGTCGACGCCCTCGACGCGGGGGAGTGGCAGGTCTCGGCCGTCATGCGGACCGTGGACGACGTCGTGTCGGCGACCGGCCAGGTCGTGCCCTTCGGCGTCGACGCGGCTCAGACTCCGGCACCCGTCCCGGGCGAGGGCGAGGGCGAGGGTGAGGGCGACGGCGGCCTGCCCGCCGGGCCCGGCACGTCTCCGTCCGATCCCGCCGTCGCGCCGGTGGGCGGCGTCAGGCCCGTCGTCGAGGACGCGGGGGGCCGGGGTCGCGCGCTGCCCGCCGAGTCGGCCCGCGCCTCCTCGGACTCGCTCGCCTGGACGGGCTCCGAGCCCCGGCCGGTGGCGCTCGCGGCGCTGCTGGTCGTCGCCCTCGGAGTCGTGGGTCTCGTCGCGGGCCGCCGCCCCCGCGAGGCCGCCGACCGCTGAGCGCCGGCTCGACGGGCCCGCGGTCGCCCTCAGTCGAGCACGGGCCGCCGCACGAGCGAGGCGGGGCGGCGGCTGGTCACGGCACTGCCCGCGGCGACCACGAGCGGCAGGACGACGACCACCACCGCCAGCGCCCACCACGGCGGTGCGAAGGGCAGGTCGGCGGCCCAGACCATCGCCGCCGTGGGCACCAGGCCGAGCACCGTGCCGAGCGCCGCGCCGAGGCCCACGACGACCACTCCCTGCCAGAACGACATCGCCCGCCGCTGTCGATCGGTGCCGCCGACGGCCTGCATGGTGATCTGGTCGCTCAGGCCCTCGGCCCGGGCCAGCCCCAGGGCGACGGCGGCCGCCGCCGCCAACACGAGGGCGGCGGCGACGAGCGCCACGACCAGCCCGAGGTCGAACGGCGAGCCGTAGGACGAACTCTGCAGCGAGGCTCGTCCGTCGGTCGCCGCGGTGACGTCGGCGCCGACCCTCGTCAGCTCGTCGGTCGTCGGCTGCCGGTCGAGCGTCAGCACGACGGCCTCCTGGTCGAGGGCGAACCCCGCGGCCCGGGCGGTCTCGACGCTCATCACGACGGCTCCGTCGGTGAACGAGGTCGGCCGCTGGACGATGCCCTCGAGCGTCAGGGACCGGGACGGGGTGGAGAGGTCGTGGCCCCGGGCGACCTCGTCCGGCGAGGCCAGGCCGATCGTGACCCGCCCGTCGACGACGAGCGAGGGGTCGAAGGCGACGACCCCGCCCGAGTCGAAGGCCGCCCGCGCGGCCGCACTCGGCTCCGCGCCGAGGGCCACCTCGAGGCCACGGTCGTCCGTCACCACGACGTTGTCGTACGACGACCCGCCGAGCGGGAACGTGCAGGCCGGGTCGGCCCGGGTGATGCGCTCGATCTCGCGGCTCGACAGGCCGCTCAGGCGACCGCCGGACGCGTCGCAGCCGTCGGGCACGTGCACGACGGCCCAGGGGGTGACGGCCTCGACCGGCACCGACGAACCGCTCGAGTCGAAGTCGCCCGGCACCGGCGTCAGCCAGGTCACCTCGGAGGTGACCGGCAGCTCACGGGCCACCGCGGCGACGGCGGCCTGGTCGAGGCGTTCGGCCTCGGGCGAGCCGGCGGGCACCCGGAGGTCGGCGGAGAGGTCGTAGGCGACGGCGACCGTGCCGTCGGGGAAGGGCACGTACGTCGAGCGGCTCGACTGCTGCGAGGCCGCCGTCGACATCGAGGCGCCGAACACGGCCACGAAGACGGCCGTGGTCACGGCGGCGACGGCGGGGGCGGTGCGGGCGACGCCGTGGGTCGCGTCGCGCAGGGCCAGGCGGAGCGGCACGGGGGCGCGGGTGGACGACCGGCCGAGCGCGTGCAGCAGGGTTGGCACGAGCAGCAGCACCCCGACCAGGGCCGTCACCGCCGCGACCGCGAGCCCCGCGAACCCGGCCCACCACCAGCCAGAGCCGACCGCCACCGAGGTGCCGTACGAGACCCAGCCGGCCCCGAGGCACGCGAGGGCGCCGACGGCCACGAGGGCTCCCGCGACGACCGGTCGTCGGAATTGACGAGGTGCCCTGGGCGCCCCGGGTGCCCGGGGCACCCGGGTCGCACCGGCGGTCGTGCCGCCCCGCAGCGAGGCCGTCACGTCGACGCGGGCGGCGCGGCGGGCGGGCACGACCGCCGCGATCCACGACACGAGCACGGCGAAGAGGCCGATGCCCGCGACGACGACGCCGGGCACGTGCACGCCCCAGAGGCGGAACGGCCCGAGGTCGACCCCGGACCGGAGGGCGAGTGCGACGGCGGCGATGCCGACGTCGACGCCGACGGCGAGGCCGGTCACGGCCGCGACCACGCCGACCCAGACCCCCTGGCGGGCCACGACGCGCGTCAGCGTGCGCTGGTCGGCGCCCACGGCCGCGAGGACCGCCAGGGTGCGTCGCTGTCGCCGTGCACCGACGCCGAAGGCCGCACCGGCGAGCAGGGCCACCTCGGCCCCGGCGAACACGGCGAAGACGAGGCCCAGGGCGGCGTAAGTGCCGGCGTTGCCGTCCACGTCGCTCATGACGCCCGGGGTGCCGGGCGCGGGCGGGTCGGCGACGACGTCGGCCGACCAGGTGACGTAGCCCGCGCGGCCCAGGGCACGGACCTCCGACCAGTCCACGCCCTGCCCGACCAAGTACTGCTCGGTGGAGGGGTCGCCCGGGTCGGGGGCCCCGGCCGCTGGGGGCGAGAGCGCCTCCGGGGCGAACACCTGCTGCTCGGGGCCGTCCCGCTGCGAGAGCACGCCGACCACGTGGACCTCGACGTCGCGCGGCCCGTCGGTGCCGACGAGGTGGTGCAGCGTGGTCGTCGACCCGACGGTCAGGTCGGCGTCACGGGCGAGGCCCGGCGTGACCAGCACCTCGTCGGCACGCACGGGCGCACGACCCCCGTCGAGTCGGTAGCGGCCGTCGAAGGCCGGGTCGGTGACCGGGCCGAGGACGACGCTGGCCGACGTGGTGCCGACCCTCGTGTAGACCGTGCGCAGCGTGAGGACGCGGTCGACGCCCGGCACGACGTCGTCGACCGGCCGCCAGGCGACGGGGTCGCCCTGGGCCTGGCTCGTCGTCTCGGGGGACTGGCGGGTCTCGGAGCCCGTCCACTGCACCCGCGCCGCCGTCCGCCCGAGGGTCGCCTCGATCTCTTGTGCCGTGGTCGGCTGCGCGCTGGCCACCAGCACGGCCGCGCCCGACGCCCCCGCGACCGGCAGGGCGATCAACAGCACGACCATCACGTACTGTCGCAGGCGCTTGAGCACCTGCCGCCGGGCGACGAGGTCGACGGCGGACGAGGAGGCGCGGCCCGCGCGACCGCGGCCGTCACGCTCGGGCACCGCGGCCCGGGCCCGCTGCGGCGCGGGGCCGTGACCGGGGCGCGACCCCTCGCGGCCCACCGTCACCGCGCCTCCGGAGCCAGCAGCGACTCGGGGCCGCGCGGCGCCGACTCGTCGACCAGGCGCCCGTCGCGCAGGAACACGATGCGGTCGGCCCAGGCCGCGTGGCGGGCGTCGTGCGTCACGAGCAGCCCGGCGGCCCCGGCGTCGACGCGCTCGCGCAGCAGGGCCATGACCTCGTCGCCGGTCGTGCTGTCGAGGGCTCCGGTCGGTTCGTCGGCGAGCACCAGGCGTCGACTGCCGACGAGCGCACGGGCGATCGCCACGCGCTGCTGCTCGCCACCGGACAGTTCGGCGGGGAACGCCCGGCCCCGACCGGCGAGGCCGAGGCTCGCGAGGGCGTCGTCGGCGGCGCGGCGGGCGGCCTTGGCCCCGATGCCGTCGAGCTCGAGCGGCAGGGCCACGTTCTCGGCCGCCGTGAGGGTGGACACGAGGTTGAACTGCTGGAACACGAAGCCCACCGACCGTCGGCGCACCCGCGCGACCTCGGCGGGGCTCAGGTCGGCCAGCCAGGTGCCGTCGACCTGCACGTGGCCGGCGGTCGGCGTGGTCAGCCCGCCGGCGATCGCCAGCAGGGTCGACTTGCCCGACCCCGAGGCGCCCATCACGGCGACGAGCTCGCCCTCGTGCACGGTCAGGCTCACTCCGTCGAGGGCGGTGCGGGCGAGGTCGCCGCTGCCGTGCTCGTGCCGGACGGCGAGCATGGTCAGCACCTCGGCGCGGCCCGTCACGACCGGCCCCGGAGGGTCTCGCCGCGCGCCCGGTCGGACCCGGCCGCGACCCGCGCGGTCGTCGTCGGGCCGGCCGTCGGCGAGCCCGGCGTCGCGTCGACCGCCCACTGCCGCTCGGCGAGCGACGCCCGGCGCACGCGCGACTCGACGTGGTCGAGCCAGCGCACCTCGGCCTCGGCCGCGAAGATCATCGAGTCGACGACGAGCTGCCAGGCGAACTCGCCCGGTGCGCCCGGGTCGCCGCCCGCCCGCTTGCCACGGGTCAGGCGTTGCAGCTTCGCCAGGGAGGCGCGGCGCTGGGTCTGCACGAGCGTCACGACGTCGACCCCGGGCAGCGTCGCGGCGAGGGCGAACTTGAGCGGCAGTTCGTCGCGGGTCGCGTCGGGGCTGTCGACCGCCGACGCGAGCCAGCGGGCGACCTCGGCGCGGCCGGCCTCGGTGATGCGCCAGAGCCGGTGCTGGTCGCCCGGTGCGACCCGGTCGCCGGTGGAGGCGCCGTCGGTGGCCGCGCCGTCGGTCGGGTCGTCCCTCTCGACGAGGCCGTCGCGGTCGAGACGTTCGAGCGTCGAGTAGACCTGGCCGACGTTCAGCGGCCACGTCGACCCGGTGCGTCGGTCGAACTCGCTGCGCAGCTGGTACCCGTAGCCGGGAGCCTGGTCGAGGATCGCCAGCAACCCGAGCCTGACGGTCACGAGGTGCCCACGTCGCCTGGTCGTCCCGCCATGGAGCCCTCCGCTTCTCGTCGCGCAACCCGTGTCACGTGGCGCGACCCCCACCCCCGGCGACCGTGCATACCGAGTATGCCCCGAGCCGACGGCACCGCCAAATGCCGACCCGAGCCCGCCCGGCCCCACCCGGGCCCGCGCGGGCTATCCGAGCCCGCGCAGCCCGGTGTCGGCACCGGTCACGCTGCCGTCGTCCGGCCCGAAGACGAAGTAGTGCACGCGCTCGGCGTCGACCCCGTGGCCGATCAGCGCGGCTCGGGCGATGGCCATGAACGGCACGGGTCCGCACAAGAAGACCCGGTGCGCCGGCGTGAGGTCGACCCGGTCGAGGTCGATCGGGTCGAGGTAGACCCCCGGCCCGTCGATCGACGCTTCGGCCAGGGCGCCGAGGGCCGACAGCGACCCCTGCGTGTAGCTGACGCGCAGGGTCGCGTTCGGCATGGAGGCGACGAGGGCCTCGAGCTCGACCCGGTGGGCGTGCCGCTCGGGCGTGCGCTCGAAGTGCAGGACGGTCACGTGCCGGTCGGGCTCGGTGCGGGCCAGGTGGTCGAGCATGCCGAGCACGGGCGTGCAGCCGATGCCCGCCGACACGAACAGGAGCGGCGCGTCGTCGAGGTCGTCGATGGTCAACGACCCGATCGGCGGCGAGACGCTCACGACGTCGCCGACCCGCAGCTCGCGCATCAGGTACGACGAGACCTCGCCGTCGGGGGCGGGCCGCTCGCCGACCAGCAACCGCGCGCTGATGCGCCACTGCTCGTCGGGTCCGCCGCGCAGGCTGTACTGCCGGATCTGCCGGGCCCCGTCGGCCAGCCGCACCTGCACCGAGGCGAACTGGCCCGCGCGGTACCGGGGCAGGGCCTCGCTGTCGGCCGAGACGAGCGTCAGCGCGACGACGTCCTCGGCCTCGACCCGCCGCTCCGTCACGAGGGCCTCGCGCCACTCCTCGCCCGGCTCGAGGTCGGCCTGCCGGTAGATCGCCTCGACGATCGCGACCATCTCGTCGCGGGCCGCGCGGTACACCTCCGCCCAGGCGTCGACGACCGCCGGGGTGGCCTCCGCGCCGAGGGTGGCGGCGAGGGACTCGGCGAGGTGCCGACCGAACAGGTCGTACTCGTCGCGGGTGACGCCGAGGGCGGCGTGCCGCTGGGCCAGTCGCGACACGATCTCACCGGGCGTCGCGGGGGCGAGGGTCGGCGCCCCCGCCTGCCGGGCGGTGCCGCCGTCCGAGGAGGCGCGGTGCCGGTCTGCGCCGCCACCCGAGGAGGCGCGGTGCCGGTCGGCGTCCGCGGCCCACGTCGACCCCGGGGCCGCCTCGAGCACCGCCTCGGCCAGCGCCACGATCGTGCGGGCCAGCTCGCGCTGCTGCCGCCCCTGGGCCAGGTCGCCCCGGTTGAACCGGTCGCGCAGCAGGTCGGGACGGGCCGCGAACAGCCGGCGGTAGAAGTCGTCGGCGAGGGCCGGGGCGCGCTCGGCGACGACGGGCAGCGAGGCGCGCAGCGCTCGCAGCTGGGCCGTGCTCGCCATGCGGGTCCCTCCGCTCTCGGGGTGACGAGGGTGCCGGTCGCCGGGGCGGCACCTCGAGCCGATTCTGGCGTGCGGCCCCGTGCGCCCCCTGACGGTTGGCTCGGCGTCGAACGACCTCGTGCCTCCTCGGCTCGGCGTGCCGGGGGGGCCGAGGTGACACGTGCGGGTGCCCGGTGCGGGCGGGGCGTGATATAGATAACCCACGTTCTCGTCCGTCGAAAGAGCCGCCGTGCTGTCGCCCCTCGCCCTGCTCCGTCACCGCCCCGTCGCCCGCGCCGTGGTCGCCGCCACCGTGACCGCGTCGGCCAGCGTGGTGGGTGGCGGCACCGTCATGGTGCTCTCGACCCGCGGGGGCGCGGCGGTGGGCCCCGCCACGTTGGTCGCGGGCTTCCGGTCGCTCGCGGCCGACCCGCGAGAGCTGGCGACGGCGACCACGATCATGCTGCTGGCCGGCACGGCCGGTGCCCTGGCCGGGGTGGCCGGAGGGGCGCGGCGTCAGAAGTAGGTGATGCCGTGCACCGGGCGCTCGGGGGTCAGCATCGCCCGCAGCCGGGCGACGGCGCCCTTCCGCCGTTCGCGCACGAGGCCGGCCGCGGCCAGGGTGACCGGGTCGAAGCCGCCGAGCCAGAGCGAGCCGAGCGTCGCGACGTCGAGCTCGAGGTCGGCACGGCGCACGGCGGCCTTCTTGACGGTGGCGTCGCCGCCCTCGCTCGTGATGCGGTAGGTGCCCGCCGCGTGCCCGAGCGAGTCGCCGATCGCGACGGTCACCACGCCGTCGGCGGCCCACGGCCGGGCCTGCAGGGCGGCGACGGGGTCGAGGACGCGGAACCACACGTGGTCCTCGTCGTGGACGATCGTCAGCGCTCGCCCGTCGACCAGCGCGTGGGCGAGGGGGTCGTGCTGCGGGGCGTTCGGGTACCGCACCGTGGCGACCAGGTCGACGGCGAGCAGCAGCTGCCACAGCCCCAGGTACGCGTCGTCGGTGGCGGCGACGAGGTCGATGACGACGAGGGTCTGCGTGCCGGTCGAACCCGGGCCCCCGCCGATCGAGTCCACCCGGTAGGTGACGTAGCCGTCGACCGCCCCGGTCGCGTCGCGGTGGACCGCGGCCCGGACGGCGGGGTCGGGGGTGCCGTCGGCCCGTTCGCGGCGGAGCACGTTGTCCCACGAGCCCTCGTGACGGTCGATCGACCCCGGGGTGCGGCGGTGGAAGCGCGCGAAGACGGCGGGTGCTGTCTCGGTCAGCGAGGCCGGGGTGACGAGCTCGGTGCTGCCCTCGGGCTCGCTCAACAGGCCGCCGGCCCGACGCACGTCGACCTCGACCGTGCGCTCGCGGACCCCCACGCCGAAGCCGAAGCGACGGTAGATCGAGCCCTCGCTCGCGGTGAGCGCGGCGACCGGGGTGCCCGCCGACCTCGCCCTCGCGAGGTCGTCGGTGATCATGCGACGCAGCAGGCCGCGGCGTCGGTGGGTCGGCTGGACCGTCACGCCGGCGACGAGGTCGGCCTCGACGAGGCGGCCACCGCCGACGTGCAGGGTCTTGTCGAACGAGGTGAACGTGGCGACGGGGCGGCCCTCGGCGTCGAGCGAGCCCGGGTTCGCGTCTCGACGGTAGACGCCGGTCAGGCGCCGACCGTCGGCGACGAGTCGCCGGGCGGAGCGGCCCAGGGCGTCGTCGTCCGCCGCGGGCTCGTGGAACCCCATCGACTCGGCGGCGACCCAGGCGGCGGTCGCCGCGTCGGCGCGGGGTGACCCGTCGCCCGCCTCGGGGTCGAGCGCGGCCGCGAAGGTGCGGATGTCGTAGTCGTCGTCGAGGGTGCTCACCGGGCCAGCCTACGGACCACCGCCGACGCTGTCGTCGTCCGCGAGGCGGAGCCCCCGGGAGGCGCGGTGCCGGCCGTCACCGCGCCTCCCGCCCCGCACCTTGTCGCATTCTCGGATATAAAATACAATATGAGGATGACTTCCGACCAGCACCCGTCCGGACCCGCCGCCCCCGCCGGGGACGCGCTCGACCGACTCGGCCTCGCCGGGCCCGCCACCACCGACCCGCCGCCGTCCCGAGGCGAGCGGTCGGCCCGTCGACGCGGCCGTCGGCGTCGTCGCCGCGTCGTCGCCACCCTCGTGGCCGCCCTGGTCGTCTTCGTCGGGGTGCCCGCGCTGGTCCTCGGCGTCGGGGCGGGGTACCTGGTGCACCTCGCCCGCACGTGGGACGACGGCGCGACCACGATCCGCGCGGCCTTCCCCGCCGAGGCCGACCGGCCCGCCCCGGTCGACGACGGAGCCCTCCACGTGCTGCTGCTCGGCTCCGACACGCGTGACGCCGGGGCCTCGGGGCGTTCCGACTCGATGATGCTGGTCCACCTGCCCGCCGACCGCAGCGCCGCCTACGTGATGTCGATCATGCGCGACACGTGGGTCGACGTGCCGGGTCACGGCATGGCCAAGATCAACGCCGCCTACAGCTGGGGCGGCGTGCCGCTGACCGTGCAGACGGTCGAGCAGCTGCTCCAGACGCGCATCGACCACGTGGCCGAGGTCGACTTCGCCGGCTTCGAGGCGATGACCGACGCGCTCGGTGGCGTCGACGTCGTCAGCGAGCGGACGTTCCGGGCGGGTGGCCACGAGTTCGTCCGGGGTGAGAACCACCTCGACGGCGAGCAGGCCCTCGCCTTCGTCCGCGAACGGAAGTCCTTCGCCGAGGCCGACCACCAGCGGGTGCGCAACCAGCAGGCCTTCGTCCGCGGTCTCGTCGGCGGTGTGCTCGACCGCCACACCCTCACCGACCCGGCCGCCCTCTCGGCGTTCGTCGCCGCGACCGCCGACCACGTCGCCGTCGACGCCGGCCTGACGCCGACCCGCATGGCCGAGATCGCCTGGAGCGCCCGTGGCCTGAGGCCGTCCGACCTGTCGACGTTCACGATGGCGACGTCGGGCGGGGGCACCTCGGCGGACGGGCAGTCCTACGTCTCGTTCGACGTCGACCGGCTCTACGCCCTGCGCGAGGCCCTGCGCGACGACACGGTCGCGGACTACCTGGCCGGCGCCTCCTCGGCCTCGCCGGCGGGCTGACGGGCCGGTCGACGGGGCCTCGCGGCCTCAGTCGATCGCCCGCTGCGTCGCCCGGACCGGCAGCATCAGCACGAGGCCGGCCAGCAGGACGAGGGCGATGCCCACGATGCCGAAGCGGGTGTCGCCCGTCGCGCCGACGAACACCGTGAAGAGCCCGGGCGCCAAGAAGCTGACGGCCCGGCCCGTCGTCGCGTAGAGGCCGAAGATCTCGCCCTCGCGGCCCGGGGGAGTGATGCGGGCGAGGAACGACCGGCTCGCCGACTGGATCGGTCCGACGAAGAGCGCCAGGGCCAGGCCGAACACCCAGAACAGGTTCGTCGCGGTGCCGATGGCGAGCACGGCGAAGGCCGCGGCCACGAGGCCGATCAACGACCCGACGATGATCGTCTTGGCTCCGAGGCGGTCGTCGAGCCAGCCGCCGACGAACGTGCCGATGCCGGCCACGAGGTTCGCGCCGACGGCGAAGTAGATCACCATGCTCGGCGAGAACCCGAAGACCTGGGCCGCGATGATCGCGCCGAAGGTGAACACGGCCGCCAGCCCGTCACGGAAGACCGCGCTCGCCAGCAAGAAGAGCAGCACCTGGCGGTTGGTGCGCCAGAGCTTCGCGATCGTCGACCCCAGGAGGCGGTACGAGCGCCACAGCCCCACCCGGGCCCTCGCGGCGGTGGCGGGCAGCTCGGGCACCGACAGCAGCACCGGCACGGCGAACACGGCGAACCACACGGCGGCGACGACGATCGACAAGCGGACGTCCCACGAGCCGCCCGCGGTGCCCGTGGCGACGCCGAGCAGGCCGCCGCGCCCCTCGACGCCGAAGCTCTGCAAGAAGGCGACGAGCAACAGCAGCAGCAGCACGATGCCGCCGACGTAGCCGAGGCCCCAGCCGAAGCCCGACACCTTGCCGATGGTCCTCGGCGTCGAGACCTGCACGAGCATGGCGTTGTAGTTGACGCTGGCGAACTCGAAGAAGAGGTTGCCGACCGCGAGCAGGGCCGCGCCGAAGACCAGGGAGCCCGGCGCCGGGGCGACGAACACCATCGCCAGCATCGCCAGGACGACCAGGCCGGTGTTGATCGCCAGCCAGAGCTTGCGTCGGCCCGACCCGTCGCTGCGCTGGCCCAGCACGGGCGCGAGCAGGGCGATCAGCACGCCCGCGATCGTCAGGGCCGTCGAGATGACCGTCGCGTTCTCGGCCTTGGCCAGCACCAGGGCGGGGTTGCGGGTGTCGTCGCCGGCCGCGGCGACGACCGCCGGGTCGACGAAGGCCCCGCTGGCCAGGTAGGTGCTGAAGACGAACGACGTGACGACGGCGTTGAACGCGGCCGAGCCCCAGTCCCACAGGGCCCACGACACGACCCGTCGACGCGGGATCGGGCTGCTGTCGGCGAGCGTCTGCGCTGCGGTCATGGGGGTCAACCTAGTGGGCGGACGTGACCGACGCGGGCCGCGCCTCCTGGTCCGTCACGGCACGATCGGGAGTTGAGCCGTTCTGGCTCAACTTTCAGGTTCACAGCTTGACCTCGGCGGCGAGGTGAGTAAAGTTGAGCCTGGCCGACTCAAGGCCGGCCCCCAAGGCTTTCGTCACACCGCACCACGAAGGAGAAATCGCACATGGCACGTGCAGTAGGAATCGACCTCGGCACCACCAACTCGGTCGTCAGCGTCCTCGAGGGTGGCGAGCCCACCGTCATCGCGAACGCCGAGGGTCTGCGCACGACCCCCTCGGTCGTCGCGTTCACCAAGGACGGCGAGGTGCTGGTCGGCGAGACCGCCAAGCGCCAGGCCGTCACCAACGTCGACCGCACCATCGCGTCGGTCAAGCGCCACGTCGGCACCGACTGGAAGGTCGAGATCGACGACAAGAAGTACACCCCGCAAGAGATCAGCGCCCGCATCCTCGGCAAGCTCAAGCGCGACGCCGAGCAGTACCTCGGCGAGGACGTCACCGACGCGGTCATCACCGTGCCGGCGTACTTCAACGACTCCGAGCGCCAGGCCACCAAAGAGGCCGGCGAGATCGCGGGCCTCAACGTCCTGCGCATCATCAACGAGCCGACCGCGGCCGCCCTGGCCTACGGCCTCGACAAGGGCAAGGAAGACGAGCTCATCCTCGTCTTCGACCTCGGTGGCGGCACGTTCGACGTCTCGCTGCTCGAAGTCGGCAAGGACGAGGACTTCTCGACCATTCAGGTGCGCAGCACCTCGGGTGACAACCGCCTCGGCGGCGACGACTGGGACAACCGCATCGTCGAGCACCTGATCAAGAAGTTCAAGGACGCCCACGGCGTCGACCTGTCGACCGACAAGATCGCCAAGCAGCGCCTGAAAGAGGCCGCCGAGCAGGCCAAGAAAGAACTGTCGTCGAGCACCTCGACCAGCATCCAGCTGCCGTACCTCACCCTGACGGCCGAGGGCCCGCTCAACCTCGACGAGACCATCTCGCGCTCGCAGTTCGAGCAGTGGACGAGCGACCTGCTCGACCGCACCAAGAAGCCGTTCAACGACGTCATCAAGGAGGCGGGCGTGAAGGTGGGCGACATCGCCCACGTCGTGCTCGTCGGTGGTTCGACCCGCATGCCGGCCGTCACCGAGGTCGTCAAGCAGCTCACCGGTGGCCAGGAGCCCAACAAGGGCGTCAACCCCGACGAGGTCGTGGCCGTGGGCGCCGCCCTGCAGGCCGGCGTGCTGAAGGGCGAGCGCAAGGACGTCCTGCTGATCGACGTCACCCCGCTGAGCCTCGGCATCGAGACCAAGGGCGGCGCGATGACCAAGCTCATCGAGCGCAACACGGCCATCCCGACCAAGCGCAGCGAGACCTTCACGACGGCCGACGACAACCAGCCGTCCGTCGCGATCCAGGTCTTCCAGGGCGAGCGCGAGTTCACGCGTGACAACAAGAACCTCGGCACCTTCGAGCTGACCGGCATCGCCCCGGCCCCCCGTGGCGTGCCGCAGATCGAGGTCACGTTCGACATCGACGCCAACGGCATCGTGCACGTGTCCGCGAAGGACAAGGGCACCGGCAAGGAGCAGTCGATGGTCATCTCGGGCGGCTCGTCGCTGTCGAAGGACGACATCGAGCGCATGGTCCGCGAGGCGGAAGAGAACGCCGCCGAGGACAAGGCGCGTCGCGAGGCCAACGAGACCCGCAACTCGGCCGAGCAGCTCGTCTACTCGATCGAGAAGCTGATCAAGGAGAACGACGACAAGCTGCCCGCCGACGTCAAGTCCGAGGTGCAGGCCGACGTCGACTCGCTCAAGTCGGCGCTCGCCGGTGACGACGAGTCCGCGATCAAGCCCGCGTTCGACAAGCTCAACGAGAGCCAGCAGAAGCTCGGCCAGGCGATCTACTCGCAGAGCCAGGCCGACCAGGCCGGCGCCGCGGGTGCCGCGGGCACCGACGGCGCTCCGGCCGACGGCCAGGCCCAGGGTGACGACGAGGACATCGTCGACGCCGAGGTCGTGGACGACGACGACAACGACAAGAAGTAGAGGCGGTCGGCATGACTGACCAGAACAAGACGCCCGACGACGAGCCGCGTCCCGCGACCCCGTCCGAAGACGGGGGCACGGCCGACGTGGTCGACCCCGACGAGCTCGTCGACGCCGAGGCGCCCGACGTCGAGGTCCCGGCCGACGCCGGGGCCCCGGCGGGTGCCAAGGCCGCGGCCGAGGCGATGGCCGGGGCCCCCGAGGGCACCGAGACGCTCAGCGCCGACGACGAGGCCATCCTCGACGCGGCGAGTGCCGACCTCGTGGCCGACATGCGTCAAGACATGCTGAGGGCCCAGGCCGAGCTGGTGAACTTCCGGAGGCGCGTCGAGCGTGACCGTGAGGCGAACCGCGAGGCCGTGGTCGCCGAGGTCGTCCGGTCGCTGCTGCCGGCGCTCGACGACCTCGCCCGTGCCGAACAGCACGGCGATCTCGCCGAGGGCCCGATGACCGTCATCGCGCAGAAGATCCGCGGGGGGCTCGACAAGTTCGGCCTGACGCAGATCGGCGCGAAGGGCGACGTCTTCGACCCGAGCAAGCACGACGCCCTCGTCCAGCTGCCGAGCGCCGACGTGACGGTCAACACCGTCGCCGACGTCATCGAGCCGGGCTACACGATCGGCGACCGGGTCATCCGGGCCGCCAAGGTCGCGGTGCACACCCCGCAGTGACACCCCGGTGACGGGCGGCCTCCGGGCTGCCCGTCACCACCCCCTGCGACGCGAGTCGCGACCGGCGGTGGGCTCCTCGACGAGGTGCCCACCGCCTCCCCCGTTCTCTCCAGGTCACCGCCGGTCGGTGACCTCCAGTCAAGGAAGGAGGTGCCGCATGGCGAGTCAGGACTGGTTCGACAAGGACTTCTACGCCGTCCTCGGCGTCTCCAAAGACGTCACGCCGGCCGAGCTGAAGAAGGTCTACCGCAAGCTCGCGCGCAAGCACCACCCCGACAGCAACCCGGGCGACGCGGCCAGCGAGGCCAAGTTCAAGGAGATCAGCGAGGCCAACTCGGTGCTCTCCGACCCCGAGCAGCGCCGCGAGTACGACCAGGTGCGGGCGATGGGCAACGGGGCTCGCTTCACGGCCGGCAGCGGCGGCCCCGGAGGCTCGGGTGGCGGGTTCGAGGACGTCTTCGGCGGCATGTTCAACCAGGGCGGTCAGCGCACGCAGTTCCGCCAGGGCGGCGGCGGCGGGTTCGACGACATCTTCGGCGGCATGTTCGGCGGTGGCGGCTTCGGCCAGACCAGCGGCGGCTACCGTGGCTTCGGCGGCCCGTCGAAGGGCCGTGACATGACGGCCAGCACGACCCTCGACTTCCAGACCGCGATCGTCGGCGAGACCATCACGCTGCAGGCGTCGAACGGCAAGCCGATGAAGGTCCGCATCCCCGCGGGCGTGCACGACGGCCAGAAGATCAAGCTGCGCGGCCGGGGCGAGCAGAGCCCCGACGGCGGCGAGGCCGGCGACATGGTGCTCACCGTCGCGGTCCGCAAGCACCCGGTCTTCGAGCTCGACGGCAAGAACCTGCGGCTCGACGTGCCCGTCACCTTCGCCGAGGCCACCCTCGGGGCGACCATCGAGGTGCCCACCCTCGGCGGCGACCCGGTGCGCCTCCGCGTCGCGCCGGGCACCCCGTCCGGACGCGTGCTGCGCGTCAAGGGGCGCGGCGTCCACGCGAAGGACGGCGTGGGCGACCTGCTCGCCACCGTCCAGGTGGCCGTGCCCGCGCACCTCAACGACAAGGCCCGCGAGGCCGTCGAGGCGCTCGCCGCCGCCCTGCCCGCCGAGAACCCCCGCGACGACCTGATCGCCCGCGCCCGGGCCTGACCGCCCGCGCCTGGTCTGATCGACCCGGGCCTGACCGCGCGGCCCGCGCCTGACCGCCCGGCGCCACGACACCGCCGAAGGAGCAGCAGATGGACCGCCCGCAACCGCACGCCGCCCCGCTGGACGAGGACTCCCCGCTCTTCGCGATCGCGACGGCCTCCGAGCTGTCCGGCTTGCACGCCCAGACGCTGCGGCAGTACGACCGGCTCGGCCTCGTCGTGCCGCAGCGCACGGCCGGCAAGTCGCGTCGGTACTCGATGCGCGACGTCGTGCAGCTGCGCGAGATCGCTCGGTTGGGCGGCGAGGGCGTGTCGCTCGAGGGCATCAGGCGCGTCCTCGAGCTCGAGAACCAGGTGACGTCGCTGCAGAAGCGCGTCCGCGAACTCGAGCGCGCCCTCGCCGACGAGCTGGTCAACCGGCCCGGGGCACGGGTCTTCGCCGCGGGCGAGGGCGGGGTCGTCCCGCTCAAGCACGGCACGCGACCCACGCGCCAGACGTCGGTGGTCGTGTGGCGGCCGCTGCGCTGACGGCCCGGGCCCGCCCGGCCGCCCGGCCGCAGGGTGCGGGTGCCGGCGACCGCTAGCGTGGCCTGGTGATCGACTTCGACCGGCTCCGCCGATGGCCCGACGTCGAGGCACCCGAGCTCGTCGCGCACGACGCCACCGACCGGCTGCTGCTCGACACGGCGCGCGAGGCGCTCGTCTCGCGGTCGGACGACGTCGTCGTGATCGGTGACCGGTACGGCGCCCTCACCCTCGGCACCGCCGAGCTGGTCGGCGGGCACCCCGTGCGCGTGCACCAGGACTCCCTCTCGGGTGAGCTGGCCCTGGCGGCGAACGCCGAGCGGCTCGAGCTCCCGGTCACCTGGAGCCACCACGGGCTCGACGCCGACCTGCTCGCCGGCGCGCGGACGGTCCTGCTGCAGTTGCCCCGTGGCCTCGACGCGCTCGACGAGATCGCCGAGCAGGTGGCGGCCCACGCCCACCCCGGGGTGCGACTCGTCGCCGGCGGGCGCGTGAAGCACATGACCCTGGCCATGAACGACGTCCTACGCCGCCACTTCGGCGAGGTGACCGCGGGGCTCGCCCGCCAGAAGTCGCGCGTGCTGACCGCCACGTCCCCGCGCCCGGGTGCCCAGCGCACCTGGCCGAAGGCGTCGGAGCACGGCGAGCTGGTCGTCGTCGCGCACGGCGCGGCGTTCGCCGGCAGCACGATCGACATCGGCACCCGCCGCCTGCTCGCGGTGCTCGACCGCGTCGGACCCGAGCGCCTCGACGTCGTCGACCTCGGTTGCGGCACCGGGGTGCTCGCCGCGTCGTTCGCGCTCGCGCACCCCGAGGCGCGCGTCGTCGCGACCGACCAGTCCTGGGCGGCGGTCGAGTCGGCCCGGGCGACGACGGCCGCCACCGGCGTCGCCGAGCGGGTCCGCGTCTCTCGCGACGACGCGGGTGCGAGCCTGCCCGCGGCCTCGGCCGACCTCGTCCTGTTGAACCCACCCTTCCACGTGGGAGCCACGGTCCACGCGGGCATCGCCCACAAGCTGTTCGTGGCGGCGGCCCGACTGCTGCGTCCCGGCGGTGAGCTCTGGTGCGTCTGGAACTCCCCGCTGGGCTACCGGCCCGACCTCGAGCGGACCGTCGGCCCGACGGAGCAGGTCTCGCGCGATGCGAAGTTCACCGTCACGCGGTCGACCCGGCGGGCGCCGACCGTCTGATCGAGGGCGCCGACCGGCCGCGCCCTGGACGTCCTGACGGTGGACGGACGCGCGCCCGTCGAGGGTCAGTCGAGTCGCAGCGAGGCGTCGATGTAGGCCAGCAGCGCCTGGGCGTAGGCGTCCTCGGCCTCGGAGGCGCGGTGTGGGACGGTCTCGTCCGTGCCGGTCACGCGCGTGCGCACCTCGTACCCGCCCGTGCCGCCGTCGCCGGGGGTGCGGTGGAGGCCGACGAACGCGGGCCCGAGCAGCTCGCGCAGCTGGTCCTCGCGGGGCAGCCACAGGGCGTCGGCCGCCGCGACGGAGTCCAGTGCCCATTCGGTGGTGCCGTTGAACCCGAGGACGGTGCCGGTCGGGTACTCGTGGGCCTCGATGGTCATGTCGCTCAGGGTGAAGACGTCGGCTTCGAAGCCCTCGGTCTCGAGGACGAAGCGGTCGCCGGGCCGGGGTCGCCACCGGAGGCCGGCGTCGCGCAGCCGTCGGGCGAGTCGATGATCGAGCACCCGGCCATCGTGCACCGCCCGCGAACCGCTGTCCGCGATGCCCGTGTCCCCGGCTGGTCCGTGGGCCCGCGCCGATGCGTGCAGCGACTGCCGGACGGACGCGAGCGGCCGGACCTCGGGAGGTCCGGCCGGTCGGTCGTGCTCGGGGTGGGTGTCAGGCCTTCGGGGCGAAGTCCCTGACGGGGGCGGTGGTCTCGCCGGCGTTGCCGGCGTCCTGGACGAAGTCCAGGGACCACACGTAGGTGCCCATGTTGGTGCGGGTCCACGACCAGGTGCCGTTGTCGGCGACGGTGGTGGTGCCGAGGACGAGGCCCTTGAGGTTCTGGACCGTGATGGTCTTGCCGGGGGTGCCGGTGCCCTCGAAGGTGTAGGCGGCGTTCGCGGTGTAGCCGGCCGCGATCTGGGCGGGGGCGGGGTTGGTCACCTGGACGGGGCCGGCGTCGGGGTCGGGCTTGAAGCCGGTCAGGGCGACGGTCTGCTCGCCCGGCGTGCCCTTGTCCTGGACGAAGTTCATGCTCCAGTTGTAGGTGCCCATGTTGCTGCGGGTCCAGGCCCAGACGCCCTTGTCGTCGACGATGGTGGCACCGAGGCGGAGGCCCTTGAAGTTCTCCACGGTGATCAGTCTGCCCGGGGTGCCGGTGCCGCGGAAGGTGTAGGCGGAGTCGGGGATGTAGCCGGCGGCGAGCTGGGCGGCGTCGGGGTTCGTCAACGCCAGGGGGCGAGCCGTCTCGGCATCGTCCTCGTCAGGGTTCAACACGATGGTGTCGGTGGTGGTCAAGTTGCCCTGAGAGCGCATCGTGGCGGTGAAGGTGTGCCTGTGCTCGCCGTCGACGTCGGGGACCCTGACGGACCAGGTGCCGTTGTTGATGCCGCTCGTCGAGGCCACGACGGTGTCGCTGCCCTTCTCGGTGATCTCCACGGCGGCGCCGTACTGGCCGTCACCGCGCATGGTCAGGGTGCCCCCGGACCAGGTGCTGCCGGCGCGGGGTGAGGTGATGTCGACTTCGGCGCCGTAGTTGAGGGTCACCTCGTACGAGCCGGCGTCCGTGCCCTTGATCGACTGGGTGGCCTCGAAGGTGTGCAGCCCGGCACCCGGGGCCGGGACGGGGGTGGACCAGGAGCCGTCGTCGCCAGCCGTGGTCGTCGTCTCGAGGCCGTTGTCGTCGACGACGCGGATGTCGGCCTTGGCTTCGGCGGTGCCCGAGAGGACGGCGTCGTGGTCGTTGCCGCGGCTGTCGAACTCGGCCTTCGCGGTGATGTCTCTGACCACGACCTGGACGTCGTGGTCGAGGTCGGCGCCGATCTGCTCGCCGCCTTCGAATTGCTGGAAGGTCACGATGTTCGACCCCTGCGTGAGGCCGTCCACGAGGACCGTCGCCTTGCCGTCGCGGTCGAGCTCGACCTCCCTGGCCTGGTAGTCGAGCGACAGGCCGGGGGTGCCGGTGACCTCGACGACGGCCGTCCCGTCGTACACGCTCGTGGACTGCACCGTCGCGCCCAGCTCCGTCACGGGGACGTCGACCGTGGACGGGGACTTGCCGAGCGACACGTTGTTCTCGTCGAACGACTCGGCCGTGAAGGCGTTCTCTCCGAGGGCGAGTCCCTTGACCGTCGTGGTCCACTCGCCGGTGGTCGGGTCGGCCTGGGCGGTCTTGTTCGTCTCCGCACCTTTGACGCGCACCACCGCCCCCGGCTCGGAATGTCCCTTGACGACAGCCGTGCGGTCGTACACGTCGATGCTCAGGGTGTCAGCGTAGGAGGCCCCGATGTCGGCTGCGCCCGCCACGAGGGGGATCGAGACGGATGACGTCGAGTTGCTCGTGGCCATCCAGACGCCGTACTTGCCGGTGACCTTGGTCGATGGGTACTTCTCGAACTGGAGAACGGAGTCGGTGGCTCGAATCCAGCTGGCCGCGGTGTCGCAGTTGACTCCGGTCAGCGCGCCGTTCGCGTTGCCGATTCCTAGACAGGCGCCGGTGACCGAGACGTCCTGCAGCTGGAACCAGCCGCTCTTCCTGGCCTTGATGGGAAAAGAGGCGGTCTTGCTCAGCGCCGTAGCGAGGGAATCGGCGGTCCCCGCCTGTGTGTAAGAACCGTTCTTGAACAGGTAGTCGAACTGTGTCGCACCTCGATGGAACACCAGACGGACGCCTTTCTGTGCCTTCGCGGCCTGAGGGTCCGTCGTCGAGACGGCACCGGCGGCGGCCCCGGTCGAGAGCGATGACGCGAGCGTCAGCGCGGCGAGGCCGAGTGCGGCCCCGGTCTTGGCGATCTTCATGGTGTGTGTCTTTCGTGGTCGGCCCGACGGGCGGTGAACAACAAACACATCACATGGTATGCGATATTCATGACCCACGCCTTGTCGCGTGCCCCGGGGGGCGACCCTGGACGGTGCCGCCGGGCAGACGGAAGCGGCCGGACCTCGGTGAGGTCCGGCCGCCAGGTCGTGCTCGGTCGGTCGTGCCGTGGGGGCGTCAGCCGGCCGTGATGGTGTTGCCGGTGCCGTTCGTGGTGTCGTCGCCGAGGATCTCGGGGGCGTCGCCGCCGTAGGTGATGGTGTTGTCGTTGCCGGTGGGATCGATGCGGTGGACGCTGTCGAGGGTCACGGTGTTGCCGTCGCCCATCACCGAGAGGTCGTCGACGGGGCCGAGGGTGGCGGTGCCGCCGTCGCCGAGGACGATGACGGTGCTGCAGCCCTCCGGCAGCGAGAGGTCGGTGTCGGTCTCGGTGAACTGGAGGTAGGCGATGCCGTCGACGCACTCGTTGTCGGGCTGACCGGTCGGGGTGGGCAGGGGGTCGGCGGTGTCGGGGGTGCTCGTGCAGCCGGTCAGGGCGCCGAGCAGGGCGAGACCGGCGAGCGCGGTGGCGAGGAGGGGTTTCGTGGTCATGGCGGGTTGGCCTTCGTCTCGATGGTGCGGGCAGGGGGCCCGAGGGCGGCGCGGGGCACCGCCCTCGGGGTGGGCTCGACGGGTTCACCGCGTGGGTGGACGCGTCGTGCTCGGGGTGGGTGTCAGGCCTTCGGGGCGAAGTCCCTGACGGGGGCGGTGGCTTCGCCGGCGTTGCCGGCGTCCTGGACGAAGTCCAGGGACCACACGTAGGCGCCCATGTTGGTGCGGGTCCACGACCAGGTGCCGTTGTCGGCGACGGTGGTGGTGCCGAGGACGAGGCCCTTGAGGTTCTGGACCGTGATGGTCTTGCCGGGGGTGCCGGTGCCCTCGAAGGTGTAGGCGGCGTTCGCGGTGTAGCCGGCCGCGATCTGGGCGGGGGTGGGGTTGGTCACCTGGACGGGGCCGGCGTCGGGGTCGGGCTTGAAGCCGGTGAGGATGCCGCGCTGTTCGTCGGCGCCTCCCTTGTCGGCGATGAAGTGGATCGTCCAGTTGTAGGTGCCCATGTTGGTGCGGGTGAACGCCCAGTCGCCCTCGGCGTCGGTGGTGGTCGCGCCGAGCTTCATGCCGACGGCGTTCTCGACCGTGATCGCGGTGTCGGGTGCGGCGGTGCCGGTGAAGGTGAACGAGCTGCCCGGGGTGTAACCGACGCTGACGTCGGCGGGGTTCGTGATCACGACGGGCGTGCCGGGCTTGGGCGTCTCGGCACCGGGCTTGAACCCGGTCAGGGCGACGGTCTGCTCGCCCGCCGTGCCCTTGTCCTGGACGAAGTTCATGCTCCAGTTGTAGGTGCCCATGTTGCTGCGGGTCCAGGCCCAGGTGCCCTTGTCGTCGACGGTGGTGGTGCCGAGCTTCATGCCCTTGAGGTTCTCGACCGTGATGGTCGAGTTCGGCTTGCCGGTGCCGCGGAAGGTGTACGCGGCGTTGGGCGTGTAGCCGGCGGCGAGCTGGGCGGCGTCGGGGTTCGTCAGCGCCAGGGGGGCGGCCGTCTCGGCTTCGTCCTTGTCGGGGTTCAGCACGATCGTGTTGGTCGTGGTGAGGTTGCCCTTGGAGTGCATCGTGGCGGTGAAGGTGTGCTTGTGGTCACCGTCGACGTCGGGGACCCTGACGGACCAGGTGCCGTTGTTGATGCCGGTGGCCGAGGCCACGACGGTGTCGCTGCCCTTCTCGGTGATCTCGACGGCGGCTTCGTACTGGCCGTCACCGCGCATGGTCAGGTCGCCGCCGGCCCAGTTGCTGTCGGCCCGGGGCGAGGTGATGTCGACCTCCGCGCCGTAGTTCAGGGTCACGTCGTACGAGCCCGCGTCCGTGCCCTTGATCGACTGGCTGGCCTCGAAGCCCTGGATGCCGGCACCCGGGGCCGGGACGGGGGTGGACCAGGAGCCGTCGTCGCCGGCGGTGGTCGTGGTCTCGAGGCCGTTGTCGTCGACGACGCGGATGTCGGCCTTGGGCTCGGCGGTGCCCGAGACGATGGCGTCGTGGTCGTTGCCGCGGCTGTCGAACTCGGCCTTCGCGGTGATGTTCGCCACGACGACCTGGATGTCGTAGTCGAGGTCGGCGCCGATCTGCTTGCCGCCCTCGTACTGCTGGAACCGGACCGTGTTGGCACCGGTGCTCAGGCCGTCGACGGTCACGGTCGCCTTGCCGTCGCGGTCGAGCTCGACGTCTCGGCCCTGGTAGTCCAGCGACAGGCCGGGGGTGCCGGTGATCTCGACCACGGCCGTCCCGTCGAACACGCTCGTGGACTTCACCGTCGCGCCCAGCTCCGTCACGGGGACGTCCACCGTGAACGAGTACTTGCCAACGGACTGGTTGTCCTCGTCGAACGACTCGAACGTGAATGCGTTCTCTCCGAGGGCGAGACCCTTGACCGTGGTGCTCCATTCGCCGGTGGTCACATCGGCCTGCACGGTCTTGTTCGTTCCCGCTCCCTTGACGCGCACCACCGTACCCGGCTCGGCGTAGCCCTTGACCATGGCCGTCCGCTCGTACACGTCGATGCTCAGGGCCGTGGCTGCTGCAGTGGCATCGTCCAAGCTCGCCAGGCGATCGTTGTAACTAGTGTTCGTGGAGAGCTTCAAGCCCGAGCTCTCGTTGAAGTAGAAGGTAGTGCCCCACCGTGATGTGATGCGTCCGTTCGATGCCACAGAGAAGACCTGATCGGCACTGGACACATCGCAAGTCTCGAGCTCGATCTTGGCCGTCTGGTCGTGTCCGACCAGGCACTGGCCGTTGGCCGAGGTGATGGGCCCCTTGGTTCCGATCCCAGGGAACACGTAGAGAGCCGCATTCTTCTTCGCCTCTTCGTAGGTTGGCACCTTCTCTCCCTGGGCGAAGTCCCGGTCGTAAGCGACGTAACCGTTCAGGCCGCTGAAAGTCCAGACGAACGGTGCGAGGAATCGGCTTGCGGAGGTGTCGGGAGCAGCGTTCGCCGCCGCCCCCATCGAGAGCGACGACGCGAGCGTCACCGCGGCGAGGCCGAACGCGGCCCCGGCTTTTGCGATCTTCATAAGGGTGTGTGTCTTTCGTGGTCGGCCCACCGGGAGGGCAGGCGAGAAACAGAACAACAGAAATACTACATTCGCAATGTACATATTTCAACCGCGAGATGAGTCACGCGAAGATTCCGCAGCCCTGGCGCCCGAGGCGACCTGGTCGTAAACTTGAGTCAGGCCAACTCAACTTCGACCCGACGAGTGGGCCACCGCCTCCTGTCCGTCACCTCCACGAAAGGCACCACCCATGGCGAACCTGCAGGGTGCCCCCGCTTCCGACGAGAAGCAGAAGTCCGCGCTCGAGAAGTACGGCGTCGACCTCACGGCGATCGCCCGCAGCGGCAAGCTCGACCCGGTCATCGGCCGCGACGCCGAGATCCGACGCATCAGCCAGGTGCTCACCCGGCGCACCAAGAACAACCCCGTGCTGATCGGTGAACCCGGCGTCGGCAAGACCGCGGTCGTCGAGGGGCTCGCCCAGCGCATCGTCGAGGGCGACGTCGCCGACAGTCTCAAAGACAAGCGGCTGATCAGCCTCGACCTGGCCGCCCTCGTCGCCGGCGCGAAGTACCGCGGCGAGTTCGAGGAGCGCCTCAAGGACGTGCTGAAGGAGATCACCAAGAGCGACGGCCAGGTCATCACCTTCATCGACGAGCTGCACACCCTGATGGGCGCCGGCGGCGGCGAGGGCTCGGTCGCGGCCTCGAACATGCTCAAGCCCATGCTCGCCCGCGGCGAGCTGCGGCTGATCGGCGCCACCACCCTCGACGAGTACCGCCAGTACATCGAGAAGGACGCCGCCCTCGAACGGCGGTTCCAGCAGGTGTACGTCGGCGAGCCGAGCGTCGAGGACACCGTCGCGATCCTCCGCGGCCTGAAAGAGCGGTACGAAGCGCACCACGGGGTCACGATCACCGACGGTGCCCTGGTGGCCGCCGCCTCCTTGTCGAACCGGTACATCCCCAGCCGCCAGCTGCCCGACAAGGCGATCGACCTCGTCGACGAGGCGGGCAGCCGCCTCAAGATGGAGATCGACTCGTCGCCCGTCGAGCTCGACCAGCTCTACCGCGGCCTCGTCCGGCTGCAGATCGAAGAGCTCGCCCTCAAGAAGGAGAAGGACGACGCCTCGCAGGCCCGCCTCGCCACCCTGCGCGAGACCATCGCCGAGCGACAGGCCGCCTACGACGCCCTGAACGCCCGGTGGCAGGCCGAGAAGGCCGCCCTGCAGGGCGTCGGCACCCTGCGCAGCGACCTCAACGAGGCCCGCATCGACGCCGACCGGGCCCTGCGCGAGGGCCGGTACGAAGACGCCGCCCGCATCAGCTACGAGCGCATCCCCGACATCGAGAAGCGCCTCGCCGACGCCGAGTCCTTCGAGAAGTCGGACGACCGCTTGGTCAGCGACTCGGTCACCGACGCCGACATCGCCGAGGTCGTCGCCGCCTGGACGGGCATCCCCGTCGGGCGGCTGCTCAGCGGCGAGACCGAGAAGCTGCTGCACCTCGAGAGTGAGCTCGGGAGGCGCCTCATCGGTCAGAAGGCGGCCGTCCAGGCCGTCTCGGAAGCGGTCCGACGCACCCGCGCGGGCATCAGCGACCCCGACCGCCCGACCGGTTCGTTCCTCTTCCTGGGGCCGACCGGCGTCGGCAAGACCGAGCTCGCCAAGGCCCTCGCCGACTTCCTCTTCGACGACGAGAAGGCGCTCGTCCGCATCGACATGAGCGAGTACGGCGAGAAGCACAGCGTGTCCCGCCTTGTGGGCGCGCCTCCTGGTTACGTCGGCTACGAGGCCGGCGGCCAGCTGACCGAAGCCGTCCGGCGTCGCCCCTACAGCGTGGTGCTGCTCGACGAGGTCGAGAAGGCGCACCCCGAGGTGTTCGACGTGCTGCTGCAGGTGCTCGACGACGGCCGGCTGACCGACGGCCAGGGGCGCACCGTCGACTTCCGCAACACGATCCTCGTGCTCACCTCGAACCTCGGCTCGCAGGTCATCACCGACCCGTCGCTCAGCGACCCCGAGAAAGAAGAGCTCGTGCAGGGGCTCGTCCGTCAGGCGTTCAAGCCCGAGTTCGTCAACCGGCTCGACGACATCGTGGTGTTCTCGACGCTCAGCGCCGACGACCTCGGCCAGATCGTCTCGCTCTACGTCGACCGCCTCGGCCGCCGTCTGGGCGACCGCCGCCTGTCGCTCGCCGTCACCCCCGACGCCCGGGCCTGGCTGGCCGAGCGCGGCCACGACCCGATCTACGGCGCCCGCCCGCTGCGCCGGCTCATGCAGCGTCAGATCGACGACCGCCTGGCCATGGCGCTGCTCGGTGGTGAGGTCGTCGACGGTGACACCGTCCGGGTCGACGTCGCCGACGGCGGCGAGTCGTTGACCGTCGTGCGGGACGAACCCCGCGAGCCCACGCCCGACGATCTCGACGACCTCGGTGCCTGAGCGCGCGTCGACGACGGGCAGACTGTCGTCATGAGCGTCTGGGTCAAGATCTGCGGGTTGTCCACCCCCGAGACCGTCGACGCGGCCGTGCGGGCCGGTGTCGACGCCGTGGGGTTCGTCCTCGCGCCGGGCAGTCCCCGCACGATCGACGCCGAGGTCGCGCGCACGCTGGTGGCGCGCGTGCCGGACGGCGTCGAGACCGTGGGCGTGTTCCGCGGCCAGGCGATCGGGCGGGTGCTCGAGCTGGCCCGCGCCTCCTCGGTGTCGACCGTCCAGCTGCACGGCGACGAGACGCCGGCCGACGTCGCGGCGGTCAAGGCGGCCGGGTTCCGGGTCATCCGGGCGGTCTCGGCCGCCGACTACGCCGCCGAGGCCCAGGAGGCGCGGGCCGCGTTCGACGAGGACCGCTTGTTGGTCGACGCGGCGGTCCCGGGCTCGGGCACGGCGTTCGACCCGGCACCGCTGCTCGCGAGCCCGCCTCCCGGCGAGTGGTTGCTCGCCGGGGGGCTCGACTCCGAGACCGTCGCCGAGCGGGTGGCCGCCCTGCACCCGACCGGCGTGGATGTCAGCTCAGGTGTCGAGTCGTCGCGCGGCGTGAAGGACGTCGGCTTGATCGAGGCCTTCGTCACCGCCGCCCGCGGCTGAGCCGCCGCCCGCGGCTGCGCCGTCGGACCGCGGCCAGCGCCGTCAGACCGCGGCCAGGGCCGACGTCGGCGGGATGCGGGCCGCCCGCGACGCGGGGTAGAGGCCGCTCAGCCCGCCGATCAGCACGGTGGCCGCGAGACCGCCGCCGACGGCCCACACGGGCACGACGACGGGCCAGCCTTGCGAGAGCGCGAACGCCGCCGTCACGGCACCGCCGATCAGCACGCCCGCCGTGCCGCCCAGCAGCGACAGCAGCAGCGACTCGACCAGGAACTGGTCGCGGATGTGGCGCCGTCGCGCGCCGAGGGCGCGGCGGACGCCCACCTCGGCCCGCCGTTCGAGCACCGTGATCACCATCGTGTTGGCCACGCCGATGCCGCCGACGAGCAGGGCGACGCCGCCGATGCCGAGCAGCAGGCCGGTGAACGAGTCCTCGGTCGCCTGCTGCGCCGCGAGGGCGTCCGACGGTCGGCTGACCGCCACGCCGGCCGGGTTCTCGGGGTTCACCGCGCGGGCGAGCACGTCGCGCACCGACCCCACCCGCGTGGGGTCGGCCCGGGCGTAGACCTGCGTCGGGTGCCCGTCGAAGCCGAACAGCTCGGCGGCCGCGGCCGCGGGGACGAACGCCGAGTTGTCGAGGTCGGGCGCCAGGGGGATCGGGGCGAGGACGCCCGCCACGGCCACCCAGCGGCCGGCGATCCAGACCCGGGTCGTCGGCTCCACTTCGTCGATGCCGAGGGTGGCCGCCGCGGTCGCCCCGAGCACCACCCGGGGCAGCTCGGCCGGGGCCGCGCCGAACCACGTGCCCGACGCGACCTGCCCCCGCAGCACCGAGAGCAGGTCGCCCTGCACCGCCGTGAGGGCGATGCCGCCGGACGCCGCGGCCGGGATGCGGTCGCTGCGGTAGACGCCCTCGTCGGTCAGGCGACCGACGCCGGCCGCCTGCTCGACGTCGGACCGCTGGTCGAGCACCCCGACGGCGTCGACCGGCAGCGGGACGTCGTCACCGCTGAACGACTGGCCGGGTCGCACCTGCAGCAGGTTCGTGCCGAGCCCCGCGAGCACCCGGTCGAGCGCGGCCTGGCTCGACGACGAGATGCCGACGACGGCGATCATCGCGGCGATGCCGATCGCGATGCCGAGGGCCGAGAGCACGACCCGGGTCGGACGCGTGCGCAGGCCGAAGACGCCGAGGCCCAGCAGGTCGCGTGGCGACACCCGGCCGGCGCGTGCTCGGGCGCGGCCCGCCGACGCCGGGGCCGCAGCCGAGGCGGAGGCGGCGCTCACGACGACACCACCCCGTCGCGCACGTGCACCCGGCGCGGCAGCGACGCGGCGAGGCCGAGGTCGTGCGTGATGACGACGATCGTCGTGCCGCCCGCGTTGAGGTCGTGCAACAGCTGCAGCACCGACGCGCCCGAGGTCGAGTCGAGGGCGCCGGTCGGCTCGTCCGCGAGCAGCAGCGTCGGGTCGCCCACGATGGCTCGCGCGATGGCGACGCATTGCTTCTCGCCGCCCGACAGCTCGTGCGGCCTGTGGCCGAGCCGCTGCCCGAGCCCGACCTTCTCGAGGGCGACGCGTGCCCGGGCGATGCGCTGCCCGCGGGCGACCCCGGCGTAGAGCAGGCCGTCGGCGACGTTCTCGGTCGCCGTGGCCCCCGCGGCGAGGTGGAAGTGCTGGAACACGAAGCCGATGTGCTCGGCCCGCAGCCGCGACACGTCGTCGTCCGACAGGTCGCCGACGTCGTGGCCCGCGACCCGCACCGAGCCCTCGGTCGGCCGGTCGAGCGTGCCCATCACGTTGAGCATCGTCGACTTGCCCGACCCGCTCGGGCCGACCACGGCGACGAACTCCCCGCGGCGCACGACCAGGTCGGCCCCGTCGAGCGCGGCCAGCGAGCCGTACCGCTTGGTGGCTCCCCTCAGCTCGAGGACGACGTCGTCGCCCCCGACGTCGGGCCCCGAGGAGGCGCGGGTCGCCTCGTCCGTCGTCGTCACGTCCCACGAACCACTCACGAGGGCACCACGACCTCGGTGCCCTCGGCGATCCCGTCGCCCGACACCTCGACGCGTCCCTCGGCGAAGAAGCCGGTGCTGACCGGCACCTCCTCCGACGTCCCGTCGGACCGGACGACCTCGACGGCGTAGCCGTCCGCGTCGGCGACGAGGGCGGTGACCGGCACCGAGAGCACGCCCTCGCGCCTCTCGCCCGCGACGACCAGGGTGACGGTGCTCGACGTGCTCACGCCCTCGGGCGGTGCGGCGTCCAGCCGGACCTGCACGAGCACCTCGTCGCCGTCGTCCGACTCGTCGTCGCCCGACGGTGCGCCGACCGACTGCACGGTGCCCGGCACCTGCGTGCCGTCCGGCAGCTCGACCTGCACCGCGCCTCCTGCGGGGAAGCGCACGAGGTCCCTGGGTGCGACCGACGCGGAGGCGAGCAACGTCGTCGAGGTGTAGCCGTAGACGGCCTCGCCGGCGGCGTCGCCCACCCGCCCCTTCGCGGCGTCGACCCGGATGTCGCCCGGCACGAAGGCGATCTCGGACGCGCCGAGGGTGCCCGTGCGGGGCAGGCTGCGGTCCTTCTGCCACCGGAGCACGGCCCGTTGCGTGGCCGCGTCGAAGCGGTCGTCGTCGGCGACGTCGTAGCCGAGCGCCCGCAGGTTGTCCTTCAGCTGGTCGACGTCGGCGCCGCGCAGGCCCTGCTCGAGCGTTCGCCAGAGCGGCACGGTGCCGTGCATCGACCGCACCGGCACCTCGTCGACGCTGTAGAGGGTCCCGTCTCGACCGATGGTGTCGCCGTAACCGGGCAACCAGGTCACCGTGCCCGAGCCGGCGGACGTCAGGGGCACCGGGGTGCCGTGGCCGAGGGTGCCCGGGACGCGCTTGCCGTCGACGAGGTCGCCCCGGGTGACCGGCGTGGTCGCCTGGTCGGCGGCGGCGGCGGCGGCCGCCGCGGACGCGGTCGAGGAGGCCCCGTCGGCGGTCGTCGTGCACCCCGAGATCGCGAGCAGGCCCACGGTGCAGGCCAGGGCGGTGACGGTCACCCTCACCGCCCGGGCTGGTCGCCGGATCATTTCTCCTCCGCCGAGGTGCTGCCGCCTGCGGTGCCGGGGTCGCCACCGCTGGTGTCGTCGCCGTCGCCGTCGCCGTCGCCGTAGGGGCCGAACTCGGCGTTGCAGGCGAAGTAGGCCGCGTCGCGCGGGCTGGGGTCGCCCGTGCCGAAGCTGAGGTCGAATTCACCGTCGACGGGGTCGGGGAAGTCCTCGAAACCCTTCTCGCGGACGCACGCGGCGACCTCGAGGTTGGCCTTCTGCAACACGGCGATGTCGTCGGCGCTCAGGGGGTCGTCCGCGCCGGCCAGGCTTCCGCCGACCTCGTCGGCACACCGGAAGAAGGCGTCCGAGTAGGCGTCCTGGTCGGCACCGTCGGGTGGGGCGATGATGATGCCCTGGCTGAGGTCGGGGTCGTCGACGTCGTAGCCCGCGTCGCGCAGGCATCGGCCGAGCTCGGCGGACTCGCTGCTCGAGACCCCGGTCGACGCGGCGTCGGGGTCGCCGGACGCCTTCGGGGCGCACCCCGCGAGCAGCCCGGTGGTGGCCAGGGCCGTCGCCGCCAGGGCGAGGGTGAGGCGGACGCGGTGTCGGGTCGGTGTGGTGCTGGTCATGGGAGGGTCTCCTTCGGTGTGGTTCGTGTGGGGGAGGGGCACCGGGTCGGTGGGCCCCCGTCGGGTGGTCGGTGGGGCTCAGTTCGCGGACCGCAGCCCGACCTGCTCGCCGCAGGCGTCGGAGGCGGCCTGGTACGCCGCGTCGTCCTGGCGGTCGGGGTCGGGGAACCAGACGCCGTCGACGGGGTCGGCCACGTCGGGGTAGCCGGCGTCCCGAAGGCAGGCGGTCAGCGCCAGCAACTGCCGTTCGAACTCGGGGGCGGTCGCCCCGTCGGCCGAGGGGGCGGCCAGCGAGGTGCCCGCCGCGCACTCGCCGACGGCCCGGTCGTAGTCCTCGAGGCGGTCGGGGCTCAGTCCTTCGGGGGCCGGGTAACGACCCGGTGACGTGAAGTCGGAGTCGTCGACGTCGTAGCCGCGGTCGCGGACGCACTGCCCGACGCGGGCGGCGTCACTCGACGCGGCCGCGGTCGTGCCCGAGGCCGACGGGGGTGCCGAGCCGCAGCCCGTGAGCAGGGCGGGCACGAGCACACCGGTGGTGAGCAGGGCGGCGGTGACCCGGCGGCGGTGTCGTCGGAACCGGGGGAGGCGCGTGGTCGTCATGGGGATTCCTTTCGTCAGGACGGCCCCCAGTCCACCGGCCGGCGTGTTTCGCCACGAGGCCGTGGGAGGTTATGTCGACGAAACATCACCTGGTGTAATATCGGATGCTCATCTGTCCACAGGTCCGAGGGGGTCGCGATGCGCGTCTTGGTGGTCGACGACGAGCGGGCCCTGGCCGACCTCGTGACGGCGGGCCTGGCCCGTCAGGCCATGGCGGTCGACACCGCCTACCGCGGGGACGACGCCGACGAGCTCCTGAGCGTCAACGACTACGACGTCGTCGTGCTCGACCGCGACCTGCCCGGCCTGCACGGCGACGTCGTGGTCCGCCGGGTCGCCGAGCGGGGCGGCGGCACGCGCATCCTGATGCTCACGGCGGCCGGCGACCTCACCGACCGGGTCGCCGGTCTCGAGAACGGCGCCGACGACTACCTCGCCAAGCCGTTCGAGTACCCCGAGCTCGTGGCTCGGGTGCGAGCCCTCGGCCGGCGGGCCGCGCCGGCGTCACCGCCCGTGCTGCGATCGGGCGACCTCGTGCTCGACGTCGCGCGTCACACGGCCACGCGCGGGGGTCGCGACCTCGGGCTGTCGACCAAAGAACTCATGGTGCTCGAGGTGCTGCTGGCGGCCGACGGCCGCATCGTGAGCGCCGAGGACCTGCTCGAGAAGGTCTGGGACGTCAACATCGACCCGTTCACCAACGCCGTGCGCGTCACCGTCAGCAAGCTGCGCCGCAAGCTCGGGGCGCCCGACCCGATCACGACCGTGCCGGGGCGGGGGTACCGGCTGTGACCGGCTGCGCGTCGCCCGCGACCGGCCGGGGCGGGTCCGTCGGCGCGTCGCTCGCCGGCTGGCACCCCCGTCGTTGGAGCATCGGCCTGCGCGTCGCCGTGACCTTCGGGGCCGTCTCGGCCGGGCTCTGCGCCCTCGTGCTCGCCGGGGTCGCCTGGGCGACCAGCCAGGGCGTCGACCGCGAGTTCGCCGTGGTCCAGAGGCAGATCGGCGACGCCACCCTCGTGACGATCCCGCCCGAGGCCGCCGACGACCTGCTCGGGGATGCACCCGGCGCGTCCACGTCAGGCGACGGCACCACTCCGTCGTCCGGTCGAGCCGAGGCCGCGCCCGGCGGCGTCGCGTTCGTCCCCGACGTGACGGACTCCCCGACCGGCGGGGACGACGCCCCGGGCGAGCACGCGTGGCTCGAGGTGGCGACCGGCGTGGCAGCCCTGGCCCGCGGTCAGCAGGTGCTCTGGTCGGCGGTCGGGACGGTCTTCGTGGCGCTCGCGGCCGGCGGCGTCGGACTGCTCGTCAGTCGCCGCATGCTGCGTCCCCTCGACGAGGTCGTCGCCACGACCCGGCGGGTCACCGCGACCACGCTGCACGAGCGCATCGCCCTCGACGGTCCCCGCGACGAGATCGCCCGGGTGGCCGACACGATCGACGACCTGCTCGACCGCCTCGAGGCCTCGTTCGAGTCGCAGCGGCAGTTCGTGGCCTACGCCTCGCACGAGTTGCGGACGCCGCTCGCGGTCCAGCGCGCGGCCCTGCAGATCGGCCTCGACGATCCGGCCACGGCCGACGTGGCGGCCGTCCGCGACCAGTTGCTCGAGGTGAACCGGCGCAGCGAGCACCTGGTCGAGAGCCTGCTCGCCCTGGCGGCCGCCGACCGGGGTCTGGCGGGTGCGGGGGCGACCGTCGGCCTGCGCGCGCTGGCGGACCGGGTGGTGACGGGTCTCGCGGACGCGGCCCGCGCCTCCTTGGTCGACGTCCGCGTCGAGGTCGGCGACGACGCGAGCGTCGAGGCCGACGAGGTGCTGCTGCAGCAGCTCGTGCGCAACCTCGTCGCCAACGCCGTCGAGTACAACGAGCCCGGCGGGTGGGTGCGGGTGGCCTGCGGGCCCGACGCCGTGCTCGTCGTCGAGAACACCGGTCGACGGGTGCCCGACGAGGCCGCCGAGACCCTCACGAGGCCCTTCGTCCGCGCCGACGGCGACGACCGCCGGTGCGTCAGCGCACCCGCGGCGCCGCACAGCGGCCTGGGCCTCGCGATCGTGGCGTCGATCGCCCGGGCCCATGGGTGGACGGTCGACGTCCGGCCACGCGCGAGCGGCGGCCTGCGGGTCGTCGTGCGCTGAGCGGGGGTGGCGGGTCGGGCCGACCCGCCGTCGCCCTGGGTCAGCTGCGGCGCAGCACCAGCTCGTCGAGGGGCAGGCGGGTGCGCTCGGCGACCTCGCGCTCGGCCAGGGCCTCGGCGAGCTTGTCGGCCTCGTCGACGACCCCGACGGCCGTCACGGTGACGGGCTCGAGGTTGTCGGTCAGTTCGAAGGCGGCGCGCACGACGTCGAAGTCGACGCCGGCCATCTGGTGGGTGTGGAAGCCCTCGGCGTGGGCCTGGACGGTCAGGTGCGCGATGGCCTGGCCGAGGTCGTAGCGGGCGAACGGGCGGGTCTCGCCCTCGACCGTCGAGGTCTCGGCGATGCCGACGATCAGGGCCGAGGCCTTGTCGGCCCAGGCGGCGTTGAAGCCGACGAGGGCGCCGACGAGCGTGTCGAAGTCGGCGGTGCCGCGGCGGGCCACGACGAAGCGGCGGGGCTGCTGGTTCGACGCCGAGGGGGCCCAGCGGGCGGCCTCGAGCAGGGCGTCGAGCTGGGCGTCGCTGATGGTCGCCGTGGCGTCGAACGAGCGGGGGCTCCAGCGCTCCTCGAGCAGCGGCACGAGCGGCACGCGCGTGTCGGCGCGGCGGAGGGTGGACGGGGCGGTGGTCTCGGAGATCGACATGATGCCTGCTTTCTGGGGGGACGGGACGGGACGAGGAGGCGCGTCGTCGGGCCGCCGCACGGGTCAACCCGCGCTCGTCGTGCGGGATTCCCGGCTCGTCGGCGACGCCTCACCGGGGTGAGGGGCGTGGCGGAGGGGACCGGTCAGGCCAGGAGCGAGCGGAGGTCGTCGACGAAGCGGTCGACGTGCTCGTCGCGCGTGTCGAACGAGCACATCAGGCGCACCTCGCCGGTCGCCCGGTTCCAGTCGTAGAAGTGGTGTGCCGCCCGCAGCGGTTCGACGACCGCCGGGGGCAGGACGACGAAGACGGCGTTGGCGTCGACCGCCTGCGTGATCGTCACGCCCGGCAGGTCGGCCAGGCCCGCGGCGAGCCGGGTGGCCATCGCGTTCGCCTGCGTCGCCGAGCGCCGCCACAGGTCGCCGTCGAACATCGCCAAGAACTGCGCCGAGACGAACCTCATCTTCGAGGCCAGCTGCGCGTCCATCTTGCGCACGAAGACCAGGCCGGCCCGCGCCTCCTCGGAGAAGGTCACGACCGACTCGCCGAGGACGAGGCCGTTCTTCGTGCCCCCGAACGAGACCGAGTCGACCCCGGCGTCCCGTGTGAGGGCCCGCAGCGACACCCCGAGCGCGGCGGCCGCGTTCGCGAGCCGGGCGCCGTCGAGGTGCACCCGCATGCCGAGCGAGTGCGCGTGGTCGGCGACGGCTCGGATCTCGTCGGGCGTGTAGACGGTGCCGAGCTCGGTGCTCTGGGTGATCGTCACGGCGAGCGGCTGCGGTCGCTGCTGGTCGCCCCGACCGTGGGCCTGCCGGTCGACGAGCTCGGGCGTGAGCTTGCCGTCGGGGGTGGGGACGGTCAGCAGCTTGATGCCGCCGAGGCGCTCGGGGGCACCGCCCTCGTCGGTGTAGACGTGGGCGGTCGTCGCGCAGATCACCGCGGCCCAGCGCGGGGTGAGGGCCTGCAACGCGGCGACGTTCGCACCGGTGCCGGTGAGGACGGGGTCGAGGGCGGCGCCCTCGCCGAAGGTGTCGACCACGACCTCGGCCAACCGTCGCGTGTAGGGGTCGGCGCCGTACGAGCCGACGTGGCCGCCGGCGGCGTCGACGATCGCCTGCAGCACCTCGGGGTGGGCCCCGGCGTAGTTGTCGCTGGCGAAGGTGTGGGCGGCGGGATCGTGGAGGCGGGTCACCAGGCCATCTTGCCGCCTCGGTGGCAGCCGCCCCGCCTCCGCTCTCGTCCGCGCCCGGCCGGCGTCGTCGTCCGGACCGGCATGCGACAGGATGGACGCCATGGGTGGAGTGCTGATCGGGTTCGCGATCATCGGGGTGGTCATCGCGACGGGCTACGTCGTCGGCCGCATCGACCTGCTCGGTGCGTCAGGGCACCAGGTGCTCTCGAGGCTGGTGTTCTTCGTCCTCACGCCGTGCCTGCTGTTCTCGACGATCTCGCAGGCCGACGTCCACGTGCTGTTCTCGCGCCTCCTCGTGGTGTCGGCCCTGGCGTCGTTGGTGGCCGCCGTCATCTCGGTCGTGGTGCTCCGGTTCGTGTTGAAACGCGGCACGGCCGAGACGACGATCGGCACGATGGGCGGCGCGTACGTCAACGCGAACAACATCGGACTGCCGGTGGCCACCTACGTGCTGGGCAGCGCCACGTTCGTCGCGCCCGTGCTGCTGTACCAGCTGCTGGTGCTGACGCCGGTCGTCCTGGCGGTGATGGACACCGTGACGAATCGGGGCAGCAGCCTCGGTCGAGCGATCGCCCGGCCGTTCACCAACCCCCTGCTGATCGGATCGGCCCTCGGCGTCGTCGTCGCGGTCACCGGGCTCGAGATCCCCGCCGCGGTGATGGAGCCGTTCGCCCTCGTCGGAGGCGCCGCCGTCCCGGTCGTGCTGCTCTCGTTCGGCATGTCGTTGCACGGGTCGAAGCCGTTCCAGGCGGGGCAGGGGCGGGCCGACATCGCCGTGGCGGTCGTGCTCAAGCTCGTCGTCATGCCGGTGACGGCCTGGCTGCTCGGCGCCTTCGTGTTCGACTTCGACCGCGACGAGTTGTTCGTGGCGGTCGTGCTCGCCGGGCTGCCGTCGGCGCAGAACGTCTTCAACTACGCCCAGCGCTACCGCACGGGAGTCGTGGTCGCGCGTGACACGGTGCTGGCGACGACGATCCTCTCGGTGCCCGTCCTCGTGCTGGTGGCCGCGCTGCTCGCCTGACGGCGACCGACCCCGAGGGTCAGAAGATCATCGGGCGGTCGTCGTCGAGCTCGGTCTCGAGGTCGAGGTCGACCACGACCGGCACGTGGTCGCTCGGGGCGTCGCCCTTGCGCTCGTCACGGTGGATGGCCACCGACGTGACGAGGTCGTCGAACGGCTTCGACCCGAGCACGAAGTCGATGCGCATGCCCTCGTTCTTCGGGAAGCGCAGCTGCTTGTAGTCCCAGTACGTGTAGCCCTCGGGCAGGCGGGGGCGGACGACGTCGGTCAGCCCGACCTCGTCGAACCGGAAGAAGGCGTCGCGCTCGGGCTGGCTCACGTGCGTGTGCCCCTCGAAGACCGACACGTCCCACACGTCGGTGTCGAGCGGGGCGACGTTCCAGTCGCCCATGAGGGCGAGGGGCTGGTCGGGGCGGGCGGCGAGCCAGCCCTCGGTCTCGTCGGCCAGCTTGGCGAGCCAGTCGAGCTTGTAGCGGTAGTGCGGGTCGTCCAGCTCGCGGCCGTTGGGCACGTAGAGGCTCCAGAGGCGGACGCCTTCGACGGTGACGCCGATCGCGCGCGCCTCCTTGGGCTGGTCGGGCCCCTCGGCCCCCTTGGCGAAGCCGGGCTGGGAGGGGAACGTGATCTCGACGTCCTCCATCGGCAGCCGGCTCGCGAAGGCCACGCCGTTCCACTGGCTGAGGCCGTGCAGTTCGACCTCGTAGCCGGCGTCGCGGAACGCGTCGTACGGGAACTGCTCCGGCTTGCACTTGATCTCTTGGAGGCCCACGACGTCGACGTCCTCACGGACGAGCCAGTCGACGACGCGCCCGACGCGGGCTCGGACGGAGTTGACGTTGTAGGTCGCGACGCGCATGACCACCACGGTACCGGCCCGACCCTCGTCACGATCCGGCCGGCCGTGTACCCCTCTCAGCATTTTCGTTGCCCATAGGGCAACCAAATCCTTCCCTTCTGATCGCCGGGCGGGTATGACTGTCCTCATGTCGGATGAGAGATGCAGAGTTCCGGACGGACGGGGTCGCACCAGCCGGTACACCAGGACGCCCGGCGTCGAGCCCGTGCGGATCGAGCGCTACCCCGGTCGGACGGCGGCCTCGGTCGACGCGCGCCTGGCGGCCCTGGCCACCCACCGCGTCGTGCGGTACGAGGACTTCTTCGTGCCCCCGGGGGCCTGGTCCGACCTGCACCACCTCACGCAGCGACGCCTGAACTACCATGGGTGACCGTGACCGACGCACGCACGCAGCTCATCGACTACATCGGCTCCGAGGCCGTCTTCCACGGTGACTTCACCCTGACCAGCGGCAAGAAGGCGACGTACTACATCGACCTGCGCAAGGTCAGCCTCGACCACCGGGTCGCGCCGCTGATCGGTCGGGTCATGGTCGACCTGATCGCCGACGTTCCGGACGTCTTCGCCGTGGGTGGCCTGACGATGGGGGCGGACCCCATCGCGGCGGCCGTCCTGCACCAGGGCGTGGCGCTCGGCAAGGACTACGACGCCTTCGTCGTCCGCAAGGAACCGAAGGACCACGGCCGCGGCAAGCAGGTCGAGGGCCCCGACCTCGCCGGCAAGCGCGTCGTCGTGCTCGAGGACACCTCGACCACCGGCGGCTCGCCGCTCACCGCCGCCAAGGCGCTCGAGGCGGTCGGCGCCGAGATCGCGGCCGTGGCCGTGGTCGTCGACCGCAGCACCGGTGCCCGCGAGGTGATCGAGGCCGCGGGTTACCCCTACTACGCCGCCATCGGGCTGGAAGACCTCGGGCTGGCGCCGTGAGCGACGACCGGCGGGGCGACGACGAGGGCGACACCGGCCGCGAGCCGGACGACGCCAGCGACTGGCTGGCCGCGCAGTTCGACGGATCGTCGGACGACGGCGAAGGAGGCGCGGGTCGCGACGCCGACGCAGCCCCCGGACCCGACGCACCCGCCCGGGGAGACGACCCCGCCCGAGGAGACGACCTGCCGCCGACCGAGGCGGTCCCCGTCGCGGACCTGCCCGAATTCCGTCCTGCTGTCGACGACGAAGCGGACGACGCCCGGTCCGGCGATGCGTCCGGGTCGACGACGGCCCTGCCCTTCGTCGTGCCCGAGGCCCCGGCCGGTTCACCGCCACCCAAGACCTCCGGCCACCCCCAGGCCCTCGACCTGGGCGCGTTGCGCGGTGCCGTCGAGCCGCCTCGGCCCCCGTCGTCGGTGCCCGTGCCCGACGAGCCGGTGGTCGTCGAGGACGACGGGGACGCCGACCCCGTCGACGCCGACGCCGTGGACGCGTCGGACCGCGAGGCTGCGTCCGACCGCGACTCCGAGCCCGACGGCACGGCTGGCCCGGGGCCTTTCACCGCCCTCATCTCGGCACCGCGGTCGGAGGCGTCCGCACCCCGGACCTTCGACTGGGACGCCCTGCCCGAGCCCGAGCCCGAGCCCGAGCCCGAGCCCGCGCCCGCGCCCGAGCCCGAGCCCGAGCCCGAAGCGGCGTCCGAGTCGGAGCCGGAGACCGCGGCCGGTCTCGAACCGACGGCCGAGCCCGGACCCGCGCCGGAACCCGAAGCGGAGCCCCGGACCGCGGTCCTGCAGCAGGCCGAGCCCGAGCCTCGGTTCCCTGACGACGACCTCCCTGACGACGACGTCCCTGACGACGACGTCCCTGACGACGACGTCCCGGACGACGACGTCCCCGACGACGAGGTGCCGCGCGACGAGGTCGCGGACGCCGGGCCCGCCGCCGCCCCGGACGTCACCGCCGAGTCCACGTCGGCCGAGTCCACGTCGGCCGAGTCCACGTCGGCCGAGTCCACCGAGCCGACGCCTGCCGATGCCGCCGCTGCCGCGTCCACCGAGGCCGCCGCCCCGCCGTCCGGTGCCGACGCGCCGTGGTGGGTCGAGGAACACCACGAGATGACGCGCCGCGAGCGGCGCCTGGCCGAGGCCGCCGCCGCTGCCGCGGCCGCTGCCGGGGGAGCCGTCCCCGGGACGACCGGTGTGCCCCCGCTCGGCGGCGCGTCGCCCGTCCCGCCGGCCGCTCGATCGACCGGTCCCTCCGCCGACCACGACGGGGCCGTCGAGGCCCCCGCCGACGCCGACGACCGCGAACCGACCTTCACCGAGCTCCTCGGCGTCGTGTCGCCCGGTTCCGCCCGCCCGGCCGCGGACGATGAGCCCGAGCCGCAACACGCCGCCCCGGCGGCGGGTGCCTGGACGCTCTCCGGCTCGGGTGCCGTGCCCGACGACGGGGCGACCGTCCAGGACGAGGCCGCTCCGACCCTGGGCGACATCGCCCCCGAACTCGACGACCCCCGTGCCGACCGCGGCCCGGCCGCCGGCACCGAGCACGACGGCCTCGACATCGACGACGACATCGACGACGACGGGGACGAGGTGACGACCGCGACCGGGTTGTTCGCGCCTCCTCGGTCGGCGGTCGACGACCGCCCCGACGCAGAGCCCGACGCCCGGGCCGAGACCCAGGCGTTGCCGGGCCTGTCGGCTTCGGTCGCGGGCTCCGAGCCCGGCACCTCCGGTCAGCGCGCCGCCGCCTGGCCGACGCCCGAGCGGCCGCGGCGCGAGGTCGGCGGCGCCGGCGTGTTCGTCCCGCAGACGCGGCCGGCCGACGTGCCCACCGCGCGTCCGGCCCGTGGGTCGGGTCTCGCCGACTGGGTCGGTCGGCACAAGGTCGCGGCCGGCGTCGCCGTCGGCCTCGTGATCGTGCTGCTGCTCGCCGCGCTGTTCGCCATCTCGCGGTCGTTCGCCACCCCGGCCGACCTCGCGACCGACCCGGCCGCGGCCGGCACTCCCACCGCGGCGCGCACGGTGACCGCCGCCCCGGCCGAGCCGGCGGCCGGGGTCGCTCCCGCCGGCCCGCTCGCCGCCGGCACCCACTCGTACGCCGACCTGCAGGGCGGCGAGTGCTTCTCGACGTTCGAGTCGGCGTGGCAGCAGGACTACGAGGTCGCCGACTGCTCGCAGCCGCACGCCGCGCAGCTCACGCGCCTGGGCACCCTCGACGGCGACGCCTACCCCGGCGCCGACGTGCTGCAGAGCCAGATGAACCTGCTCTGCACGGGCTCGGACGCCCTCGACCGGCAGGCCGCGGCGGCCTACCCCGACGTGCAGCTGCTCGCGAGCTACCCGCCCGACGCCGAGTCGTGGGACGCGGGCGACCGCACCTACTCGTGCTTCGTCGACCGCAGCAGCGGCGAGGCGCTGACGACGAGCCTCGTCGCGACCACGGCCGCGGGCTGACCTCCCGACGCGACCCGCGCCTCCTCGGCCCCGGGGCACCCCGCAGGATGCCGACGGCGTCGCGGGGTCAGGCCTCGCTCGGCACGACGTCGGACTCGAAGGGTTCGCCGCGCACGAGCTCGTGCACGCCGGCCAGGATCTCGTTCGGGCGGAACGGGTACCGGTCGATCTCGGCCTGGTCGCTGATGCCCGTCATGACGAGGATCGTGTGCAGGCCCGCCTCGATGCCGGCCATGATGTCGGTGTCCATGCGGTCGCCGATCATCGCGGTGTTCTCGCTGTGGGCGCCGATGCGGTTCATCGCCGACCGGAACATCATGGGGTTGGGCTTGCCGACGACGTAGGGGTCCTTGTTGGTGGCCTTCGAGATCATCGCCGCGATCGCGCCGGTCGCGGGCAGCACGCCGTCGGCGCTGGGGCCCGTGGCGTCGGGGTTCGTGACGATGAAGCGCGCACCGCCGAGGATCAGCCGCACCGCCTTGGTGATCGAGTCGAACGAGTAGTTGCGGGTCTCGCCGACGACGACGTAGTCGGGGTTCGTCTCGGTCATGATGAAACCGGCCTCGTGCAGGGCCGTCGTCATGCCGGCCTCGCCGATGACGAACGCCGAGCCGCCGGGCATCTGCGACCGGCAGAAGTCGGCCGTGGCGAGGGCGCTCGTCCAGATGCGCTCTTCGGGCACGTCCAGCCCCGACGCCCGCAGCCGGGCCGCGAGGTCGCGCGCCGTGAAGATCGAGTTGTTCGTCAGCACGAGGTAGGGCGTGCCCTCGTCCTGCCACTGCTGGATGAGTTCGGCGGCCCCGGGCAGCGCGTGGTTCTCGTGCACGAGCACGCCGTCCATGTCGGTCAGCCAGCATTCGACGTCTTCACGCGTACCCATGCGGTCACCTTAGCGAGGTGCTCTGCGAGCCGAGGAGGCGCGGGTCGAGCCCGTCGGGTACGCCTACCCTGGTCGGGTGCCCCAGGACGACGACCGCGCCCCCGACCCGCCCGAGCCGACGGGCCCGCCCGAGCCGACCGTCGACCCCGAGCACGGGGTCGGGCCGTGGCCGGGTGGCGAGGCCGCGTGGCCAGAGGGCGACCACTGGGACCCCGACCTGCTGCGCGACGGCGACCGACGCAACGTCGTCGACCGCTACCGGTACTGGACGATGGAGGCGATCGTCGCCGACATCGACTCGCACCGGCACCCCTTCCACGTCGCGGTCGAGAACTGGCAGCACGACATGAACATCGGCTCGATCGTGCGCAGCGCGAACGCCTTCGCGGCCGATACCGTGCACATCGTCGGTCGCCGCCGCTGGAACAAGCGCGGCGCCATGGTGACCGACCGCTACCAGCACGTCGTCCACCACCCCGACGTCGCGACGTTCGTCGCCTGGGCCCGAGACGCCGGCTTGCCGATCCTCGCCGTCGACAACGTCGAGGGGTCGGTGCCGATCGAGACGTACGCCCTCCCCGAGCGCTGCGTGCTGCTCTTCGGGCAGGAGGGGCCGGGGCTCAGCCCCGAGTCGATCGCCGCGGCCGACGCCGTGATCGAGATCTCGCAGTTCGGGTCGACCCGCAGCATCAACGCCTCGGCCGCCGGCGCGATCGTCATGCACGAGTGGGTGCGCCAGCACCGGTTCTGAGGTGGCCGTCGCCACGGACCGGCGTCGGCCGTCGGCCTGCGCCGCTAGCGTGGTCGGCATGTCCTCCACGAACCTGCTCGGCGTGCCCGAGACCCGGCTGCCCGCCGAACCCGCCGTCGTCGCCGACCTCGAGACCCTGACCACGGCCGAGGTCGTCACCGCCCACCCCACGTCGTCCCTGGCCTGGGCCCTGCTGAGCGACGAGGCCGCGGCCCGGGGCGCCGACCTCGAGGCCTACGCCTACGCCCGCGTCGGCTACCACCGTGGGCTCGACGCCCTGCGCAAGGCCGGCTGGCGCGGTCAGGGCCCGGTGCCGTGGTCGCACGAGCCGAACCGCGGCGTCCTGCGGTCGCTCTTCGCGCTCCGCCGGGGGGCTTCGGCCATCGGCGAGGTCGACGAGGTCGAGCGCCTGACGACCTTCCTCGGCGACGCCGACCCGAGCGTCCTGCCGACGCTCGAGGCGCAGGCGGGCTGAGGGCCCACGCCGTCGGGGGCGCCCGGGGGGGCGGGGGGGGGGGCCCCCCCCCCCCCGGCGTCCCCGGTGGCGGTCGCCGCCACCCCGTGGCTCAGCCGATCAGCGAGGGGCGCAGGTCGCGGAGCGTCCGTGCCCGCGTCATGCGGGCGGTGGCGACCCACGAGAGCACGAGGGCGCCGAGCAGCCAGGCCGCGAGGACGCCCGCGTCGCCCCAGGCGGCCGCCGTGCTGCCGCCGTACATCACCTGGCGCAGGCCGTCGGTGGCGTAGCTCATCGGCAGCACGAAGTGCAGGGCGGCCAGGGGGGCGGGCAGGGTCTGCCAGGGGAAGGTGCCCCCGGCCGTGACGAGCTGCACGACCATCAGCACGAGCCCCAAGAACTGACCGACGCTGCCGAGCCAGACGTTGAGCGTCATGATGATCGCCGCGAACGCCGCCGACGCCAGGGCCATCAGGCCGATCATGCCGAGCGGGTGGGCGACCTCGAAGCCGAGGGCCTGCGTGACGATGAGGTAGAGCGCGACCATCTGCACGACGCCCAGCACGACCGGGGCCAGCCAGCCGGCGAGCGAGATGCGCACGGGGGCCTTGACGGCCGTGATGGCCCGCTTCGAGATCGGTTTGACGATCAGGAACAGCGCGTACATGCCGATCCAGGCGGCGAGGCTGATGAAGAACGGTGCGAGGCCGGCGCCGTAGGTGCCCGCGCTGGTCAGGGCGTCGTCCGTCACCGAGACCGGGTCGCTGATCGCGCCGGCCTGGTCGTCACGCGTCTGCTCGGTGCTCGCGGGGATCTCGCCGAGGCCGTTCTGCAGGCCGTCGCGCAGCTGGGTCGTGCCGGTGTCGAGGCTGACGATGCCGTCGCGGAGGGTGGACGACCCCGTGCTCAGGGTGTCGAGCCCCGTCGCGAGGGTGGACGCGCCCGAGGCGGCGCTCGCCGCACCCGTCGCCAGCTGCGACGAGCCGGCGGCGGCCGACGAGATGCCCTGCGTCAGGGCCGGGGTCGCTGCGGCCAGCGTCGCGGCGCCGGACGAGACCTGGTCCGCTCCGGCGGCGAGCTGTCCGACCTGGGCGTCGAGGCCCTGGATCTGGGTGTTCGCGTCCTGCAGGGCCGTCGTGAGCGACTCGGTGGCGGGGGCGAACGTCGCGGCGATCTGCTCGATCTGTTCGGGGGTGTAGCCCTGCTCGGTCAGGGCCGCGGCGATCTGCTGCCGGGCCTGCTGCTGTGCGGCGGGCAGGGCGGCGGCCGCGGCCGCGCTCGTCCTGGCCGCGTCGCCGACCCCGGTGGCCAGTGCGTCGTTGCCGGCCGCCACCTGGGCCGCACCGTCGGCGAGGGCTCGGGTCTGGGCGGGCAGGTCGGCCGTGCCGGTCTTGAGCGTCTGCAGCCCGGTGTCCAGGGTGGCGGCCCCCGAGCTGAGCTGGTCCGTCCCGTCGGCCAGGGTGTGGGCGCCCGCGGCCGCGTCGGCCGCGCCGTCGACCAGCTGGTCCGCCCCGGCGACGGCCGAGCCGGTGCCCGCGACGAGCTGGTTCGCGCCGTCGACCGCGCTGCCGAGGTTCGTGCGCACGTCGGCGAGGCCCACCAGGAGGCGACTCGCGGCCTCCTTGCCGACCTTCTCGGTCACCGAGGCCCGGATGGTCTTCGCGGCTTGCTCGGCGATGGTCGACGACAGGTAGCTGTTCGCGTCGCTCGTCGCGAGGGTGATCCGGGCGCGCGTCGGGTCGTCGCCGCCCGCCGAGGTCAGGTCGTCGCTGAAGTCCTGCGGGATGGTGAAGGTGAAGTCGTAGGTCTGGTCGCGCAGCCCCGCCGCGGCCTGCGCGGCCGAGACGACGTGCCAGTCGAAGTCGCCGCCGTCGGTGATCTGGTCGGTGACCTCGTCGCCGTAGTTCACGGCCTCGCCGTCGACCGTCGTGCCGGCGTCGGCGTTGACCAACGCGGCGGGGATGCGGTCGAGCTTGTCGTAGGGGTCCTGGTTGGCCCAGAGGTACAGGCCGCCGTACAGCAACGGCACCGTCATCAGGGCGACGAGGGCCAGACGGGCGAGCGGCGTGGCGGTGAGCCGCTGCAGCTCGGAACGGACGAGGGCGAGGATCTTCACGGCTGGTCGCTTTCGACGGAGGTGTCGGGGGTGGTGGCGACCGCGGTGTCGTCGGGGGAGGCGGGAAGGGTGGCGTCGGTCCCGGCCGGCACGGTCGGGGCGAAGTCCGGCGTCGGCAGCGACTCGATCGTCGCGAGGGCGGCGAATCCGGTGATCGTCAGCACGGTGTAGTCGCGACCGACGAGGTCGTGCACCACCGCGAGCCACGCCGCGACGTCGCCGCCGTGGCGCTCGGGGGTCGTCACGACGAGGCCCCGCACCTCGGGGCGGAGCACGGCCAGCTCGCAGAGCAGGCGCACGCGCAGCTCGGTCGGCAGGGCGCCCAGGCGGGTCCGTTCGTGCTCGCGCAGGCCGATCTCGTCGAGCAGCAGGCGTGCCGAGGCCTTGTCCGACCGCGACCCGGCCAGGGCCAGTTCTTCGCGGGCGACCTGCGTGACGGTCAGCGCCGCGAACGGTTCGGCCACGGTCGGCGTGTCGACGAGGGCGAAGGAGGCGCGGATCGCCGCGTCGTCCGACCGGCCGTCAACGGTGACCCGACCGCTCTCGGGGTGCATGCGGCCGCTCGCGACGAGTGCCGCGAGGGTGGGCGCGTTCTCGGTCTCGACGGCCACGAAGCCGGGTGCCCACCGGTCGGCGACCACGTCGAGCGGGGGCAGGGCCGCGCCCGGACCCTCGCCGATCGCGACGCCGTGCAGTTCGAGTCTCATGCGGGTTCTCCGGTCGGGGAGGGGGTGCCGGTGGGCGACGCCGTGCCGGTCGGCGGTGACGTCGGCGGTGCGGCCGGCAGGGCGAGCTCGGGGCTCGAGGCGACGAGCTCGCCGGCCGAGCGCCAGTCGAGGCCCACGACGCCGAGCACGGCGAGCATGACGAGCCGGTGGCCTTCGGCCCGGCTGAGCCGCTGGGTGGTCGCCTCGTCGAGCACCGACAGGGCGGCACCCTCGACGAGGTGCGCGAGCGTGCGAGGAGCGATGTCGTCGCGCATGCGGCCGGACTCGACGCCGCGGCGCACCAGGTCGCGGACGGCCTTGCGCAACGGGGCGAGGGCTTCGCCGACCTCGTGGGCCATCGGGCCGCGAACGGTCAGCTGCGCCATGACGCGCACGTGCTCGACCTCGGCCCAGAGGCGTGCGGCGAGCGAGGCGAGTTGGACGACGGGGTCGGCGATGGGGGCCGGGCGGGCGGCGACGCCGATGCGGGCGGCACCGCGCAGGCTGACCTCGCGGACGAGGTCGTCGCGGGTGGCGAAGTGGCCGTAGACCGAGCGTCGGGACAGGCCGGCTTCGGCGGCGATGGCCTCGAGCGACACGGCCGGATCGCGGTTGAGCAGCAGTGCGGCGGCGGCGATCAGCGCGTCGCGGTTGGCGGCGGCGTCACGTCGCGGAGCGCGGGTGGCGCGAACGGGGGCGGCGCCCACGGAGGCATCGGCATCGGACATGCCCCCATCGTACGATCTTGCACAGGCATGTGCAACTTATTCGTGTGTCGTGATCGACGGTCAGCGCGAGCGGGGCAGGGTCGCTCGCAGCGCCTCCTCGTAGGCGTCGCAGACCGACTGCCAGGTGTAGGCGTCGGAGGCGCGGGCCAGGGCGGCGGCGCTCAGGCGCTCCTGCTCGGCGGGGTCGTCGAGCAGGGCCGTGACGGCCGCGGCGATGGCCGCGGGTTCGGGCGCGACGAGGACGCCGGCGCCGTCGAGCACCTCGCGGTTGTAGACCGTGTCGCGGGCGACCACGGGTGCCCCGGCGAACATGGCCTGCACCAGGGCGGGGTTCGTGCCCCCGACGCTGTGGCCGTGGAAGTACGCCCCGGCGTGCTGCCAGAGCGCGTGCAGGCGGTCGTCGTCGCTGACGTGGCCGAGCCACGTCACCCGGTCGTCCTCGTCGGCCAGGCGACGCACCAGGTCGTCGAGCTCTCCGCCGTAGCCCGTCGACCCGACGATCACCACGTGGTGGCGCTCGGCGATGGTCCGGGCCGCCTCGACGAACTCGACGACGGTGTTCTCGGGCACGAACCGGGCGACGACCAGCGCGTAGCCGCGATGCGTCTGCCCGGGTTCGACCGGCAACTCGCGGACGGGGTCCCCGCCGTAGGGGATGAAGAGGCCCTCGACGCCGAAGTCGGCCTGCCAGCGCCGCACGATCTCGCGGGCGTCGCAGATCAGGCCGTTCGCGAAGCGGGCGCTGGCCTTGGCGCCGAGGCGGAAGACGGTCTTGGCCGCACGCCCCCACTTGGCCCGCTCCCACTCGATCCCGTCGACGTTCACGAGCACGGGGATGCCGCGCAGCCTCAGGAGCGGCAGCCAGAACCCGTTCGCGACGTTCATCACGAGCGCCGCGTCGGGGCGACGCACGAGCGCGTCCAGCACGGCGGTGAGGCCGTAGCTCAGCGTGCTGAGCGACTTGCTCTCGACGCCCTTGGTCAGGCGCGACACGACGCGGCGGTCCCTCGAGGGGTCGTCGTCGCGGGTCGAGCCGTCGCGACCGTAGACCGTGACGTCCCAGCCGGCGTCCACCAGGGCGGGGGCGATGCGGCGGACGGCGGTCTCGAAGCCCCCGTAGTAGCTGGGGTAGCCACGGGTGCCGATCACGGCGACGGAGGGGCGGCCGGAGCTGCGGCGGGGGCGTGCGGGCATTCGGGTGTCCGTTCGGTCGGGGTGCTCAGCACGGTAGCGCACACCGGCGCAGGGGTGACGAGACGCGACATGCCGCCCGCGTCCGAGGACGGGGCGGCATGTCGCGACGGGTGCGAGCCGAGGGTCAGCGCGCGTTCATCAGGTGCTCGAGGGCGAGCTGCTGCAGGCGCACGAAGCCGTAGCCGTGACCGCCGAAGTGGGCGTCGGCGTCGAAGTCCTCGTACGAGGCACGGTCGGCGAGCAGCTGCTCGTAGCCCTCTCCGTCGGCGAGGGTGTTGACGGACAGCTCGGCGACCTGGCTGGCGAGCAGCGCCTCCTGCACCTCGGGGTCGGCGCGGAACGCCTGTGCGCGCTCCTTCAGCAGCAGGTACATGCGCATGTTGGCCGCCGCGCTCTCCCACACGCCCTCGATGGTCTCGGTGCGCGAGGGCTTGTAGTCGAAGTGGCGCGGGCCGTCGTAGGTCGGGCCGCCCTGGGGCGAGCCGTGCTCGAGCAGGTCGACGAGCGAGAACGCGTTCTGCAGGTCGCCGTGGCCGAAGACGAGGTCCTGGTCGTACTTGATGCCGCGCTGGCCGTTGAGGTCGATGTGGAAGAGCTTGCCCTGGTAGAGCGCCTGGGCGATGCCGGCGGTGAAGTTGAGCCCGGCCATCTGCTCGTGGCCGACCTCGGGGTTCACGCCGGCCATCTCGGGGTGCTCGAGCGTCTCGATGAACGCGATCGCGTGGCCCAGGGTCGGCAGCAGGATGTCGCCGCGGGGCTCGTTGGGCTTGGGCTCGATCGCGAAGCGCAGGTCGTAGCCCTTGTCGAGCACGTACTGCGAGAGCATGTCGACGCCCTCCTTGTAGCGCGAGAGGGCGGCCTGGACGTCCTTGGCGCTGTCGTACTCGGCACCCTCGCGGCCGCCCCACATGACGAAGGTCTTCGCGCCGAGCTCGGCGGCGAGGTCGATGTTGCGCAGCACCTTGCGCAGCGCGAAGCGGCGGACGCCGCGGTCGTTCGAGGTGAAGCCGCCGTCCTTGAAGACGGGTGCGCTGAACAGGTTCGTGGTGACCATGGGCACGACGATGCCGGTCGCGTCGAGCGCGCCCTTGAGGCGGTCGATCTGCTTCTGGCGTTCGGCGTCGGTCGAGCCGAAGGCGAAGAGGTCGTCGTCGTGGAAGGTCAGGCCGTAGGCGCCCAGGCGGTCGAGGTTCTCGACGGCCTCGACGACGTCGAGCTGGGGGCGCGTGGGGCCGCCGAAGGGGTCCGAGCCGTTGTAGCCGATCGTCCAGAGGCCGAACGAGAACTTGTCTTCGCGGGTGGGGGTGGTCGCCATGGTGTCTCCTCATCGTCGAGTGCGTTTGTTGCGAGTACGAACATATCCGCGCGCGGCCTGCCTGGCAAGGGGGCGACCGCGTCCGATCCGAGATCACCGCCCCGCGTACCGTGGACCCGTGCCGGGGCCTCCCGGCGACGAGGGGAGCGGACATGACTCGGACGGCGCTGGTGGTGCGCGGCGGTTGGCCCGGCCATGACCCGGTGGCCGTGACCGACCTCTTCGTGCCCTTCCTCGAACTGGCCGGCTTCGACGTCGTCCTGCGAGACGACCCCGACGTCTACGCGGACGCCGGCCTGATGGCCGGGGTCGACCTCGTCCTGCAGTGCGTCTCGACGGGCTCGATCGAGCCCGAGGCCACCGCGGGCCTGCGTGCCGCCGTCGCCGCGGGCACCGGCCTGGCGGGCTGGCACGGCGGGGTCGTCGACTCGTTCCGGGCGGACGCCGACTACCTGCACCTGGTCGGGGCGCAGTTCGCCGCGCATCCCGGTCGGCCGGCGGACGACACCGCGCCCGGCGACCACGACGCCTTCGTGCCGCACGTCATCCGCTTCACGGAGGCCGCCCGTGACCACCCGATCACGCGGGGCCTGACCGACTTCGAGCTCGTCACCGAGCAGTACTGGTTGCTGCACGACGACCTCCTCGACGTGCTCGCCACGACGACCCGGGAGGCGCGGGTCGGCGACCCCTGGAGCCGTCCCGTGACCTCGCCCGCCGTCTGGACGCGCCGCTGGGGCCGCGGCCGGATGGCGGTCGTGACCCCCGGCCACTCGGTCGACGTGCTCGAGCACCCGACGGTGCGGACCCTGGTGGAGCGCAGCCTGCTCTGGGCCGCTCGTGACGACGAGGCCCTGCGCGACGACGGGGTGCGATCGGACGGCCGGGTGCGATCGGACGACCGGGCCGAGCCGGGCCGCTAGCCTCGGTCGTGGACCCAGGAGGCACGTGACGATGGCAGACCCGACGCCGGCGCCGACCACCGCGCCGTCCACCCCACCCGATCTCGGGGCACGGTTCGACCGGGTGCGACGGGCCAACCTGGCGACCGTGCTCGCGCTCGTGCACGTCGACGGGCCCGCGTCACGGTCGGCCCTGACCCAGGCCACCGGGCTCAACCGGTCGACCATCGCGGCGCTGGTCGGCGAGCTGGTCGAGCTCGGGCTCGTCGTCGAGAGCGACCCCGTCGGCAGCAACAAGGTCGGGCGCCCGAGCCCGGTCGTCACCCCGAGCGCACGGGTCGTCGCCCTGACCGTCAACCCCGAGATCGACGCCGTCACCGTCGGCGTGGTCGGCCTCGACGGGGCGGTCCAGCACCGTGTGCGGCGGGAGACCGCCGACGTGCCGACGGCGTCCGACGCGGCGCGCGTCGCGGCCGCCGTGATCGCCGACCTCCGGGCCGAGACGCTGGCGTCCGACGTGCGGGTCGTCGGGGTCGGGGTCGCCGTGCCGGGCCTGGTCGACGCCACCGGGGGAGTCGTGCGGCTCGCCCCGCACCTCGGGTGGGTCGACGAACCGTTCGCGGCCGTGCTGGCCTCTGCCACGGGGCTGCCCACCGACGCCGCCAACGACGCGTCGCTCGGAGCCATCGCCGAGGGCCGGTTCGGTGCGGGCCGCGGGGTCGGCGACCTGGTCTTCCTGAACGGCGGGGCCAGTGGCGTCGGCGGGGGAGTCCTGCTCGACGGAAGGCCCATGACCGGCGTCGGGGGTTACGCCGGCGAGATCGGCCACACCCTGGTCAACTCGTCCGGTCGGGTGTGCCACTGCGGCGCCGTCGGGTGCCTCGAGACCGAGGTCGGCCAGGCCCGCCTGCTCGCCGTCACCGGGCTCGACCGCGGTCAGGCCGATCGACTCGACGCGGCACTCGCCGGTGCCGAGCCCGGGTCGCCCGTCGCGGTGGAGGTCCGACGCCAGATCGACTTCCTGGCGGTCGCCCTGCGCGGCGTCGTCAACGCGTTCAACCCCGAGCTGATCGTGCTCGGAGGGTTCCTCGGGTCGCTGCACGCGGCCGACCCCGACCGCCTGGCCGAGCGGGTCCGCTCGCAGTCCCTGCCCGGCGCCCGGGACGGCGTCCGGCTCGTCCGTGCCGCGCTCGGCGCCGACCGTCTGACCATCGGCGCCGCCGAGCTCGCCTTCGCGTCGGTGCTGGCCGACCCGGCCTCCGCCGCCCGCGCCTCCTGACCCGGCCCGCGCCTCCTCGTCCGGCCCGCGCCTTCGTCCCACATCCCGCCACGAGATCGACACTCCTCCGCCACGCCATCGCGTGGCGGAGTGTGTACGTCGTGGCGGCCAGGCGCCGAGACCGGACGGCAGGCAGGCCGGCAGGCAGGAAGGCCAGCAGGTGGCCGGGCGGTGCAGCCCGCAGGGCTCAGGCGTGCGTGTGCGGCTCGGAGTTCGCCCAGACCGACGACGCCGCGACGCCGGCCAGCTCGACGCTGCCGACCGCCCGGTCGTGCGCGTCGGTCAGGACGACCTGCAGCGATCCGGCGTAGTCGCGGCGCTCGCCGACCCGGACGTGGGCGCCGACGCGCAGGTCGAGCGAGCTGAGGTAGCGCAGCAGCTCGGGCTCGTCGTCCGAGACGCGCACGACGAAGCCGCACTCGCCCTCGACGAAGTCGCCCAGCGGGTGGGCGGGCGGGCGCACGACCGTGCCGTCCGCCGCGGGGATGGGGTCGCCGTGCGGGTCGGCCGTCGGGTGCCCGAGCTCGACGTCGAACCGGTCGAGCAGCCGGTCGCTGACCGCGTGCTCGAGCACCTCGGCCTCGTCGTGGACCTCGTCCCAGCCGTACCCGAGCCGTTCGACGAGGTACGTCTCGATCAGGCGGTGCCGGCGGACCATCGACACCGCGATCGCCCGACCCTTGTCGCTCAACGCGATGCGCCGGTAGGGCTCGTAGTCGAGGTAGCCGTCGCGGTCCAGCTTGCGCAGGTTGCCCGAGACGGTCGAGGCGCTGACCCCGAGGGTGGCGGCGATCTCGTTGGTCGAGATGCCGGAGTCGGCCCCCTCGACGGCCCACTCCTCGGCCTTCCAGATGACCTTGAGGTAGTCCTCGGCCATGGTCGTGCGCGTGCTGGCCGGGTCGCTGGGCATGGCCCGATCCTAGACGCCGCCACCCGCGCCTCCCGCGTGGTGGCGCCCCGGCGCGCGCCGGGTCACGGTCGCGGCAGCGACCCCAACCCCTGCGCCGCCCGGTAGCGCTCGCCGACGGCGGGTCGCAGGTCGGAGTCGAAGGAGGCGCTGGTCGCCGGTGCCCAGGTCGGTCGCGTCCCCGAGAGGGCCCAGCCGGCCTGCCGTGCCGCACCGTCGGCGACGTACTCGCCGGGCTCGGGCACGACGACGGGCAGGTCGAACACCTGGCGGGCGACGGCCTGCACCGCGGGGTTCAGGGCGGCCCCGCCGATGATCAGCACCCTGCTGGCCTCGACCCCCTGTCGGCGGACGGCGGCGGCGCCGTCGGCGAGGGCCGACAGCATGCCCTCGACGGCGGCCCGCGCCAGGTTCTCGCGGGTCGAGCTCGCCAGGGTCAGGCCCGACAGCGTGGCCGTGGCGTCGGGCAGGTCGGGGGTGCGCTCGCCCTCGAAGTAGGGCACGAGCGTGACGCCACCGGCGCCCGGTTCGGCCGCCAGGGCCAGGCGGGCCAGCTCGTCGTGGTCGACGCCCAGCAGCCCGCCGATCGACGACAGCACGCGGGCCGCGTTCAAGGTGGCGATCAGCGGGAGGTAGCCGCCGGCCGCGTCGGCGAAGCCCGCCACGGTGCCGCTCGGGTCGGTGACGGGGCGGTCGGTGACGGCGAACGCCGTGCCGCTCGTGCCGATGCTGATCACGAGGTCGCCCACGGTGGCGTCGAGCCCGAGGGCCGCGCCGGCGTTGTCGCCCGCCCCGGCGCCGACGACGACGCCGGCGGGCACCGGGCCGTTCGCGACCGTCGTCCCGGCCGCCGCGTCGGCCGGCAGCACGCGCGGCAGCACGACGCGCCCGCCGGCATCGGCGTCGGCATCGGTGCCGGCGTCGGCGCCGGCCTCCCCGGCGCCGCGCGCCTCGCGAGCCGCGCGGCCGAAGGCGTGCTCGAACAGGTCGAGGTCGTACCCCTCGTCGGCGGGGCTCCAGTACGAGGTGCCGCTGGCGTCCGAACGGTCGGTGACCAGGGCGTCGAGGTCGGGCCCGAGCGGGCTCTCGTCGGCGGGGCCGAAACCGAGGAGGCGCCAGGTCAGCCAGTCGTGCGGCAAGGCCACCGCAGCCACCCGCGCCGCGGCCTCGGGCTCGGCGTCGCGCAGCCAGCGCAGCTTCGTCGCGGTGAACGAGGCGACGGGCACCGACCCCGTGCGCCGGGCCCAGGCGTCCGCGCCCAGTTCGGCGGTCAGGTCGCGGGCGGCAGGCGCGCTGCGGGTGTCGTTCCAGAGCAGGGCGTCGCGGACGACGCGCCCGTCGGCGTCGAGGGCGACGAGCCCGTGCTGCTGCCCGGCGATCGAGAGGGCGGCGACGTCGTCGAGTCCGCCGGCGTCCGCGATCGCCGCGAGCAGCGCCTCCCACCAGGCCGCCGGAGGCACCTCGGTGCCCACGGGGTGCCCGGCCGACCCCTGACGGACGAGTTCGCCCGTCGAGAGGTCACGGACGACGACTTTGCAACTCTGGGTCGAGGAGTCGACCCCGGCGACGAGACTCATGGGCACAGTTTGTCGTAAGAAACCACAAATGGCCACCGGTGCCGCCGGGTCGACCGGCACCGCGCCTCCCGACCGTCACCGGGCGGCCCGGACGCGGCTGCCGGTAGACTCAAGTGCACCTCACCCGGTGCGTTCCCCCGACGTGAGGAGAAACCCGTGCCAGCAGTGGTGATCATCGGAGCCCAGTGGGGCGACGAGGGCAAGGGCAAGGCCACCGACCTGTTGTCGAGCCGCATCGACTACGTCGTCAAGTTCAACGGCGGCAACAACGCGGGCCACACGGTGGTGATCGGCGACCAGAAGTACGCGCTGCACCTGCTGCCCTCCGGCATCCTCTCGCCCGGCGTCACGCCCGTCATCGGCAACGGCGTCGTCGTCGACATCGAGGTGCTGTTCGACGAGCTCGACGCACTGATCGCCCGCGGCATCGACGTCTCGCGGCTGCGGGTCAGCGCGAACGCGCACGTCATCACGCACTACCACCGCACCCTCGACAAGGTGACCGAGCGCTTTCTCGGCAAGCGCCAGATCGGCACGACCGGTCGCGGCATCGGGCCGACCTACGCCGACAAGATCAACCGCGTCGGCATCCGCGTGCAGGACATCTTCGACGAGGGCATCCTGCGGCAGAAGGTCGAGGCGGCCCTCGACCAGAAGAACCACCTGCTCGTCAAGATCTACAACCGCCGGGCGATCGAGGTCGACGAGGTCGTCGAGTCGCTGCTGTCGTACGCCGAGCGCCTCAAGCCGATGGTCGCCGACACCGCGCTCGAGATCCACCAGGCGCTCGAGGCCGACAAGACCGTGCTGTTCGAGGCGGGTCAGGCGACCATGCTCGACGTCGACCACGGCACGTACCCGTTCGTCACGTCGTCGTCGGCGACCGCCGGCGGGGCCTCGACCGGTTCGGGCATCGGCCCGGGCCGCATCGAGCGGGTCATCGGCATCGTCAAGGCGTACACCACCCGCGTCGGTGCCGGGCCGTTCCCGACCGAGCTCTTCGACGCCTCGGGAGAGTTCCTGCGGGCCAACGGCTTCGAGTTCGGCACGACCACCGGCCGCCCGCGTCGCTGCGGCTGGTACGACGCCCCGATCGCGCGCTACACGGCCCGCATCAACGGCGTCACCGACTTCGTGCTCACGAAGCTTGACGTGCTGACCGGCCTCGAGACCATCCCGGTCTGCGTGGCGTACGACGTCGACGGCGTCCGTCACGACGAGGTGCCCGTCTCGCAGAGCGACTTCCACCACGCGACGCCGATCTACGAGGAGTTCCCCGGCTGGAGCGAGGACATCACCGGCGCCCGCGAGTTCGACGACCTGCCGAAGGCCGCCCAGGACTACGTCCTCGCCGTCGAGGCGATGAGCGGCGCCCGCATCTCGGCCATCGGCGTCGGCCCCGGTCGCGACGCCATCGTGCAGCGCCACGACCTGCTCGGCTGAGCCGCGCTACCACACTCACCCGCCCCCGAGCCAACTCCCAGAATCTAGGTATGGTCTTCTCCTCATGACACTCGACATCGCCTACACCGCCATCGCCCACGCCACCGGCGGGGGTCGTGACGGCCACGTCCGCAGCGAAGACGACCGACTCGACTTCGACACGCGTCCGCCCAAAGAGCTCGGCGGTTCGGGCGAGGGCACCAACCCCGAGCAGCTGTTCGCCGCGGGCTTCGCCGCCTGCTTCCTCAGCGCCATGCACGGCGCCGGCAAGAAGCTCGGCGTCGACACGACCGGTGCCGAGGTGTCGGCGAGCGTCGGCATCGGCGGCAACGGCGAGGGCGGGTTCGGCCTCGCGGTCGAGCTCGACATCTACACGCCGAACGTCGAGCCCGGGCGCCGACAGGAGCTCGCGGACGCGGCGCACCACGTGTGCCCGTACTCGAACGCCACGCGAGGCAACGTCGAGGTCACGCTGACGCTGGTCGACTGACCGCACCCGGCCGAGAAGGAGGCGCGTCCTGCGAGAGCGGGACGCGCCTCCTTCGTCCGCGGGCGGGCCGTCGGCGGCCTCGTCGCCGGGGTCGCCGATAGGGTCGGTGCATGGCACTCGACAGTCCTCTCGGGGCGGACAGCCCCCTCAGCTCGGCCGACCAGGGCGCGATCGACGAGCTCTCGGGCATCCGTCAGAGCATCGACAACATCGACGCCGCGCTCGTGCACATGCTCGCCGAACGGTTCAAGTACACGCAGTCCGTCGGCCTGCTCAAGGCGGCGGCGGGCATGCCCGCCAGCGATCCCGAGCGTGAACGCGTGCAGATCCAGCGCCTGCGCCGCCTGGCCGAAGAGGCCCAGCTCGACCCGGCCTTCGCCGAGTCCTTCTTGAACTTCATCGTCGCCGAGGTGATCCACCACCACGAGCGGATCGCCGCCGGCGACGACCTCGGCGCGAGCCGGTCGTGAGCGACGCCCGGGCGGACGCCCCGCAGCGGCTGTACGTCGGGTCGTACACGGCGGTCAGCGGTGGTCACGGCACGGGCATCACGGTGCTCGAACGCTCGCGGGCCGACGGCCGCTGGCAGGCCGGGCAGGTCGTCGAGGCCGACGACCCGTCGTTCCTCGTCGTCACCGAGGGGGCGCTGCACGCGGTCGCCGAGACGACCGAGGGGCGCGTGCTCTCGTACACGATCGCGGCCGGACGGCTGGTCGAGGCCGGCGTCGCCGCCTCCGGTGGGGCCTCGCCCTGTCACATCGCGCACGACCCGGCCTCGAACGCCCTCCTCGTGGCCAACTACGCCGGCGGCACCTTCGGCGTGCTGAGCTCAGAGGCCACCGACCCGGCACGCGTCACCGCGACGGTCGCGCTCCCGGCGGGTTCCGGCCCCGTCGCCGAGCGTCAAGGGGGGCCGCACGCCCACCAGATCGTCCCGACCCCGTGGGGCACCCACGTCGTCAGCGACCTCGGCACCGACCGGCTGATCGAGATCGCCGTCGACACCGTCACGCTCGAGCCGTCGGTCGTCGCCGTCCACCCGATGCCCGCCGGTTCGGGCCCGCGGCACCTCGACCGGCTCGGCGACGACCTGCTGGTCGTCGGCGAGCTCGACGCGCGCCTGTACGTGCTCCGGCGTCAGGGCGACGAACTCGTCGTCGCTTACTCGGTGGCCGTCGTCGAGGGCGAGCCGAACGAGCAGGGCGACCTCCCGTCGCACCTCGCCGTGCACGGCTCGCGCGTGTACGTCGCCACCCGCGGCCGCGACACGATCAGCGTGCTCGAGGCTTCGGTCGACACCGAGGGCGGTTCCGACGGGGCCGAGGCCTCGCGGCTGCGCCTCGTGGGCCAGGTGCCCTGCGGTGGAGCCTGGCCGCGCCACTTCACCATCGCCGACGGCCTGCTCTACTGCGCCAACCAGGGGTCCGACACCGTCTCGGTGCTGCCCCTCGACGAGGCGACGGGTCTGCCCGGCGCCCCCGTCGACCTCTTCACCACCGGCAGCCCGGCCTGCATCGTCGCCGTCTGACCGCCGGGGGCCCACGAGTCGGGCGACGCCCACCCTCGCGCACCACCGTCTCGGCGGAGGCGGCCCGAGTGCCGAGGAGGCGCGGGTCAGGCGCGCGGCACGAGCCGCTGCAGCACGGCGATGACGTCGTCGATCGACGCGTCGTGCCTCGGGTCGCCGCCCGACTCGCTCGGTGAGAACGGCCGCGGCGTGAAGTACAGCCCGTCCGACACGAGCGACACCACCCGGGCGACCGCGGGGTCGCCGACGGAGTCCAGCACGACCCGGTGCCAGCGGGCCTGCATCGCGGTCAGGGCCTCGAGTGCCCTGGGGTGCCGGCCGCTGGCCGCCAGGTTCGAGACGGCGGTGATGCACCGGTCGAGGGGGTCGTCCGCCGGGATGGCCGCGGGCGACGAGGTGCGCACGAAGTAGTCCACGACGCCCTCCGGGGCGCTGGTCATCGCGGCGACGTCGTCGTCGAGCAGGGTGGAGAGCCGGTCGACGAGGGCGTCGACCAGGGCCTCGCGCGTCGGGAAGTGGTACAGCAGCCCGCCCTTCGAGACGCCGGCGGCGGCGGCCACGGCGTCGAAGGTCGCGGCACGCTCGCCCTCGTCGACGACGAGCGCCTCGAACGTGTCGAGCATCGACTCTCGGGCTGACGGTCGGGGGCTCATTCTGTTACTGTACCGTCTGGACGGTGTAACTGTACCGTCCGGACGGTCAGCACCGGCGCCTCCTGCCCACGCCTCATCACGACCCCGGCGCTCACCGCGAACGAGGTGCACCCCTCGACGGTCCACCTCCGCCCCGTCGCACCGCGACCCATCGATCTCGAGAGAGCACCATGACCCGCCCCGCCTCCGTCCCCGTCACGAGCCCGACCGGCGTCCCGCCCCGGGCCGGCCGACGTCAGTGGGCCGCGCTGGTCGTGCTGATGCTGCCGGTGCTGCTCGTCTCGGTCGACAACACCGTGCTGAGCTTCGCCCTGCCCGAGATCTCGACCGCCCTGCAGCCGAGCGCCGCGGGGCAGCTCTGGATCGTCGACGTGTACTCGCTCGTCCTCGCCGGGCTGCTGGTGGCGATGGGGTCGATGGGCGACCGCTTCGGTCGCCGAAAGCTGCTGCTGATCGGGGCGAGCGGCTTCGCCGTCGTCTCGGTGCTCGCGGCCTTCTCGACCAGCGCCGAGCACCTGATCGCGGCCCGCGCCGTGCTGGGCTTCTTCGGGGCGATGATCATGCCGGCGACGCTGTCGCTGCTGCGCAGCACCTTCCTCGACCGGGAGCAGCGCCGTCTCGCGATCGCCGTCTGGGCGTCGGGCTTCGCCGCAGGCTCCGCCCTCGGGCCGATCGTCGGCGGCGTGCTGCTCGAGCACTTCGCCTGGGGCTCGGTCTTCCTGATCGCCGTGCCCGTGCTCGTCCCCCTCGTCATCGCGGGCCCGCTGCTGCTGACCGAGAGCCGCGACCCCGACCCCGGGCCGGCCGACCCGCTGTCGGTCGTGCTCTCGCTGGCGGCGATGGCCCCGGTCGTCGCGGCCATCAAGCTGCTCGCGACCGACGGCCTCGTCTGGCCGGTCGTCGTGCTGGCCGTCGTCGGCGTCGGTTCGGGCTGGCTGTTCGTCCGCCGCCAGCTCGCTCGCCCGCGTCCGTTGCTCGACGTGCGCCTCTTCACGAACCCCGTGTTCGCCGGGTCGGTGATGGTGAACCTGCTCGCCGTCGTGGCGCTCGTGGCGTTCTTGTTCTTCACGACCCAGCACCTGCAGCTCGTGGTCGGACTGCGTCCCTTGCAGGCCGCGACGACTCTCGTCCCCGGCCTGGTCGTCATGATCCTCGCCGGCCTCGGCGTCGTGCGGGTCGTCCGGTGGCTGCGCCCGCGCTCCATCGTCGCGCTCGGCCTCGCCTCGGCCGCCCTGGCCTACGCGGCGGTCTGGGCCACCGGCGCCGGGGCCCCGGTCGTCGTCTTCGTCGTGGCCTTCGCCTTCGTCGGGCTGGGCGTCGGCGCGGCCGAGACGATCTCGAACGACCTCATCATCGCGGCCGTGCCCGCGAACCGGGCGGGCGCGGCGTCGGCGGTGTCCGAGACCGCCTACGAGGTCGGCGCCGTGCTCGGCACGGCCGTGCTCGGCAGCATGCTGACCGCCATCTACCGGGGCGCGCTGGTCGTCCCGGCGGGGGTGCCGACCGAGGTCGGCGAGGCCGCCCGCGAGACCCTGGGAGGCGCGGTGGCGGTCTCGTCCGGGCTGCCCGACGACCTCGCGGGCTCCCTGCTGCACGCCGCGACCGACGCCTTCGACCAGGGGCTCGTCGTCACGGCCGGGGTCGGGGCCCTGGTGATGGTCGTCGCGGTGGTGGTCGCGCTCACGACCCTGCGCCGCGCCTCCTCGGCCGACTGAAGCCCCGCCTCGACCGGGCCACCCCGGCACGGGTGGACCGGCCCCTGCCTCGCGGCCCCCGCGGCCGCCGCGGCCACGGGTAAAGTGTGGCGAGCCCCCCGAGACGCCAGGAGAACCATGCCCCGCACCGTCAGACTCGCCGCCATCCCCGGAGACGGCATCGGCCCCGAGGTCGTCGCCGAGGCGCTGAAGGTGCTCGAGGTCGCGGCGGGTGACGACGCGACGTTCGACGTGACGACGTTCTCGCTCGGTGCGGCACGGTACCTCGAGACGGGCGACGTCCTGACCGACGACGACCTCGCGGCCGTCGCGTCGCACGACGCGATCCTGCTCGGTGCCGTCGGAGGCGACCCGCGCGACCCCCGCCTGGCCGGGGGCATCATCGAGCGCGGCCTGTTGCTGAAGCTGCGCTTCGCCCTCGACCACTACGTCAACCTGCGGCCGACCAAGGTGCACCCCGGCGTGCCCTCGCCGCTCTCGTCGCCCGGCGAGGTCGACTTCGTCGTCGTCCGCGAGGGCACCGAGGGGCCCTACGTCGGCAACGGCGGCGCGCTCCGGCAGGGCACGCCGCACGAGATCGCCAACGAGGTCAGCGTCAACACGGCCTACGGCGTCGAGCGCGTCGTGCGGTTCGCCTTCGAGAAGGCGCGCAGTCGCCGGGGCCGACTGACCCTCGTGCACAAGACCAACGTGCTCGTCTTCTCGGGCAGCCTGTGGCAGCGCACCGTCGACGCCGTCGCGGCCGAGTACGCCGACGTGACGGTCGACTACCAGCACGTCGACGCGGCCACGATCCACCTGGTCGTCGACCCCTCCCGCTTCGACGTCATCGTCACCGACAACCTCTTCGGCGACATCCTCACCGACCTCGCCGGCGCCATCAGCGGCGGCATCGGCCTCGCGGCGTCGGGCAACGTCAACCCCGACGGGGCGTTCCCGAGCATGTTCGAACCGGTGCACGGCTCGGCCCCCGACATCGCGGGCCAGCAGAAGGCCGACCCGACCGCGGCGATCCTCTCCGTCGCCCTGCTGCTCGAACACCTCGGCCTGCCCGAGGCCGCCGCCCGCGTCACCCGGGCCGTCGACGACGACGTCGCCGACCGTGCCTCGCGTGAGTCGTCGCTGCCCGCCCGCCGCACCGCCGAGATCGGCACGGCCATCGCCGACCGCGTCCGCACCCTGTCCCCGTCTGCCTCCGCCTGAAGGGCATCATGACCACCACCGACCACGTCTCCGCCCCGACCGACGACCCGGCCGGCTTCCCCCTGCAGTTCGAGTTGACGCCGTCCGAGACGGCCCGCGACGACGCCGAGCGCGAGACGATCCTCAGCGACCCCGGCTTCGGCAAGCACTTCACCGACCACATGGTCACGATCGAGTGGACCCTGGCCGACGGGTGGCACGCCGCGTCCGTGCACCCGTACGGCCCGCTGCAGCTCGACCCGTCCGCCTCGGTGCTGCACTACGCGCAAGAGATCTTCGAGGGCATGAAGGCCTACCGCCACGCCGACGGTTCGGTCTGGTCGTTCCGCCCGGACGCCAACGGTCGACGCCTGCAGCGCTCGGCCCGCCGGCTGGCGCTGCCCGAGCTCAGCACCGACGACTTCGTCGAGTCGGTCCGCCAGCTCGTCCGGGCCGACCTCGACTGGGTGCCCTCGGCGCCCGAGACGAGCCTGTACCTGCGACCGTTCATGATCGCCACCGAGGCGTTCCTCGGCGTCCGCGCCGCGCACGAGGTGTCGTACCACGTCATCGCGAGCCCGGCGGGTGCCTACTTCAGCGGTGGCGTCTCCCCCGTCTCGATCTGGTTGACCACGAACTACGCCCGCGCGGGCAAGGGCGGCACGGGCGCGGCCAAGACCGGCGGCAACTACGCGTCGTCACTGCTGCCGCAGCAAGAGGCCTACGAGAACGGCTGCCAGCAGGTGCTGTTCCTCGACTCGTCCGAGAGCGCCTACATCGAAGAACTCGGCGGCATGAACGTGGTGCTCGTGAAGAAGGACGGCACCCTCGTCACCCCCGACAGCGACTCGATCCTCGAGGGCATCACGCGCGACTCGATCCTCGAGCTGGCCGAGGCCAGGGGGCACCGCGTCGAGCGTCGGCGCGTGACGATCGACGAGTGGCGTGACGGCGTCGAGTCCGGCGACATCGTCGAGGTCTTCGCCTGCGGCACGGCCGCCGTCGTCGTCCCCATCGCCGAGCTCAAGGGCGAGGGCATCCACATCGGTTCGCCCGCCGCGTCCGGCGGCGAGCTGACCATGTCGCTCCGCGAAGAGCTGACCGACATCCAGTACGGCCGTCGTCCCGACGTCCACGGCTGGATGACTAGGCTCGACACGTGAAGATCGCCCGTTTCGCCACGCCAGGAGAAGACCCCCGCTACGGCATCGTCGACGAGCGCGAGCTCATCGTCCTCGCCGGCGACCCGATGTACAGCGGGTACGAGACCACGGGCGAGCGGGTGTCCCTGCGTCAGGCGAAGCTGCTCGCGCCGGTGATCCCACGCTCCAAGGTGGTGGGCGTCGGCCTCAACTACCAGGACCACGCCGACGAGCTCGGTCAGTCCGCGCCCGAGGCACCGATCCTGTTCCTCAAGCCGAACACGACGGTCATCGGCTTCGGCGACTCGATCCAGCTGCCGCCCGACGTGGGGCGGGTCGACTTCGAGGGCGAGCTCGCCGTCGTCATCGGTTCGATCGCCAAGCGCGTCAAGGCCGAGGACTACCAGGACGTCGTGTTCGGCTACACCGTGGCCAACGACGTCACGGCGCGCGACGTGCAGAACGCCGACGGCCAGTGGACGCGGGCCAAGGGCTACGACACCTTCCTCCCGCTCGGGCCGTACATCGAGAACGAGTTCGACTGGACCGACGCGACGATCGAGACGCGCGTCGACGGCGAGGTCATGCAACGCGAGTCGACGATGCAGATGATCCACAAGATCCCCGAGCTGATCGAGTACGTCACCGACGTCTTCACGCTCCTGCCCGGTGACGTCATCCTGACCGGCACGCCCTCGGGCATCGGCCCCTTCACCTCGGGCCAGACCGTCGAGGTCGCGATCTCGGGCATCGGCTCGTTGATCAACCCCGCCAAGAACCGGGTCTAGGCCCGTCCCGTGAGCCCGTCCGCCGTCGCCGCGCCCTCGCGCGCGCAGTCGGTGCCGGGGCTCGCCCTCGCCGGGGTCGCCTACGGGGTGGCCTGGGTGCTGCACCTCCTGCTGCCGGCGGTGCCGGTGCTCACCTGGTGCGTCCTGCTCGGCATCGCCGTCGCCCAGGTCCGGCCCCTCCGCCCGCGACTCGACGGCAGCTGGGGGCCAGGACTCACCCTCGCGGCCAAGCGTCTGTTGCGCATCGGGGTGGTGCTGCTCGGCCTCCAGCTCAGCCTGGTCGACGTCGCCGGCCTCGGCTGGGTGACGATCGTCGTCGTGGTCGCGATCCTCGTGCTGACCTTCGCGGTCACCTACCTGCTCGGGCGATGGGCCCGACTGCCCGGTGACCAGCCCCTCCTGCTGGCGGCCGGCTTCTCGATCTGCGGAGCCTCGGCCGTCGGCGCCATGAGCGCCGTGACCCGCGACCGCGGCAAGGACGCCGCGACCCCCGTCGCCCTCGTCACGCTGTTCGGCACCCTCGCCATCGCGGTCCTCCCCGTGGTCGGCGGATGGGTGGGCCTGACCGACCTCGAGTTCGGCGCCTGGGTGGGGGCGAGCGTGCACGACGTCGGCCAGGTGGTGGCCACCGCCCAGACCGCCGGCGCCGCGGCTCTCGCCGTCGCGGTGGTCGTCAAGCTCACGCGGGTGCTGATGCTCGCGCCCGTCGTGGCGATCACCTCGACGGTCGTCCGCCGGCAGGGCGCCGACGGCGGAGCACGCCCGCCGATCGTCCCGCTCTTCGTCGCGGGCTTCGCGGCCATGGTGCTCGTCCGCACGGTGGTCCGCCTTCCGGAGGCGCTGCTCTCGACCGCGGGCACGGTCCAGTCGGTCCTGCTCGGACTCGCGCTCGTCGGCCTCGGGTCGGGCATCCGCCTCGAGCGCCTCGTCCGCACCGGTGGTCGCGCGGTGTTCGTCGGTCTCGCGTCCTGGATCGTCATCGCCACCGTCTCGCTCGGGGCGGTGCTCGTCCTGCCGCTGGGGTAGAACCCCGGATTTCCGGGCATCGGCGGCGCGACACGCCCGGGATGCACGGAGGTTTGGTCACACCCGCCAGGTCGTGTGTAAAGTAATCACTCGTCACCCCAAAGGTGCGGCGGAGCGAAGCTCCTCCGGCCTCAAGCGGGACCAACTTCCAAGTCCTCGAGTTGCTTCACAGCCTCGGACCAAGCGAGTTGCGAACACTGAACAAGATGATGTAGAGTTACGGCTCGTTCCGCAAGGGACATCGGCACGGACTCGAGATGATCGTCAGTGCAAGAAGGTTACAGAACTGCCCAGGGCAAAAGTCTAATCAGGCTGGGTCCCCGGTGCGTTTGGTCCTTGAGAACTCAACAGCGTGCACATTGTCAAATGCCAAATTATACCCTGGCATTGCTTGTGGCTTCACCGTTTGGTGGGGTTGTGAGTGGTGTTTAGGTTTCTTTGAGATTGATGGACAACAACAATCGTCAGATTGTTTTGTTCTTT